>NZ_JAKCNS010000043.1:0-50316 GCF_021440345.1 Kluyvera intermedia | reverse complement strand
GGCCCTTTGTAAACAACGTTATTATTTTTTGTTTCCATCTATACACACTTGCTATAAATGATATAGTGGTTATAGAAGATGCATTTCTTATAAATAAATCGTCTTTATAACCGTTTACCAAGTGCAGACTGGATACAACAGCATGAAATTACAGCAACTTCGCTATATCGTTGAGGTGGTCAATCACAACCTTAACGTCTCCTCTACCGCTGAAGGGTTGTATACCTCGCAGCCTGGCATCAGTAAGCAGGTTCGAATGCTGGAGGATGAGCTGGGTATCCAGATTTTCGCCCGTAGCGGTAAACACCTGACGCAGGTTACGCCCGCAGGTCAGGAAATCATCCGTATTGCCCGCGAAGTGTTGTCAAAAGTCGATGCCATTAAATCGGTAGCCGGCGAGCATACCTGGCCGGATAAAGGTTCGCTGTACGTGGCAACGACCCACACCCAGGCGCGTTACGCGCTGCCGGGCGTCATTAAAGGGTTTATCGAACGTTACCCGCGCGTTTCTCTGCATATGCATCAGGGGTCACCTACGCAAATCGCCGAAGCCGTTTCGAAAGGTAACGCGGACTTTGCTATCGCGACAGAAGCGCTGCATCTGTATGACGATCTGGTTATGTTGCCATGCTACCACTGGAACCGTTCCATCGTTGTGACGCCAGAGCACCCGCTGGCTTCGAAAACCTCGGTGACGATTGAGGAGCTGGCGCAGTATCCGCTGGTGACTTACACCTTTGGCTTTACCGGCCGTTCTGAACTCGACACCGCGTTCAACCGCGCAGGGCTGACGCCACGGATTGTCTTTACCGCCACCGATGCGGACGTGATTAAAACTTACGTACGACTAGGGCTGGGGGTCGGGGTAATAGCCAGCATGGCGGTCGATCCTCTCTCCGATCCGGATCTGGTGAAGCTGGATGCGGAAGGCATTTTCAGCCACAGCACCACTAAAATTGGTTTCCGTCGCAGCACGTTCCTGCGTAGCTACATGTATGATTTCATTCAGCGTTTTGCACCGCATTTGACCCGTGATGTGGTCGATACCGCGGTAGCGCTGCGCTCCAATGAAGACATTGAAGCGATGTTCAACGATATTAAGCTGCCAGAAAAATAACCCTTCTGTTTATCCGCCTCTGACTCTGGAGGCGGGTATCCTTATATCTCCAGCAGTATTTCTGTTCTTTAATCCCCTCAATTGTAAGAGTTTCTTGATTAAGAATTGTTTCTATTGGCAACAATGCAGCAAAAGTAGAAATAAATTTAACGTTAGGCAAACTTCTCTACGCAAATATCTATTTGTCGTCAAAAGAATAAATAAATCTCTACGCGGCATTCGCAAAAATACTGGATTTTTGCTTAGAATTTACTTAGGATTTATCCCAGTGATGATTAGTTGTAACAATTAATTGGTGTGAAAATGATAAGTAATATCGATTGTGAGAGAGGCGTCATGGCAGCAGAAAATAAAGGCTCTGGCGTGAAACGCAAAGCGTGGCTGAGCGTATTCATGGGTTCTGCGCTGTTTTGGCTGGCAATTGCCCTCCTGGTGTGGAAGTTTTGGGGCTAACTATGCTGACGTCCGAACGTGTCAAACCCGTGAAGCCCCGCACACCTGCGGCGAAGAAACCGCCGGTCGAAAAGAATAATAAAGTCGATATTCCTGACGAATGGAAATTGACCCCCGAGCAAAAGGGTTTTATTGATCTGTTCAATCAAGATGAGAATAATAAACAATAATCTCATGGGTATTATCCACCTTTCATTTCCCGCTCCAGGACGAAACAAACCCTTTCCCTGCTATTAATTCCAGACGGTTGCTAGTTTTATTAAGCCGTTGATCGCATTTATCAATCTGAGCCCTTTCCCGGCGATATCCGCTGGGTGTGTTATCTTTTATATATCCCCTAAGGAGAGTCGTGATACCCGCTATTTAAGGAGGAGCTATGTCGTTAACACTACGAGAGGCCTGCAAGGATACGCTCCAGGTCGATAATAAAACCTACCACTACTACAGTCTGGCGCTAGCCGCCGAAACCCTGGGAAATCTCTCCCGCCTGCCGAAATCCCTTAAAGTTCTGCTCGAAAACCTGCTGCGCTGGCAAGATGGCGATTCGGTCACGGCCGACGACATTCAGGCGTTGGCCGGCTGGTTGAAACATGCCCATGCTGACCGCGAAATAGCCTATCGTCCTGCGCGTGTGTTGATGCAGGATTTCACCGGTGTTCCGGCGGTGGTCGATCTTGCCGCCATGCGCGAGGCGGTAAAACGGTTGGGAGGAGACACCCGCAAGGTGAATCCGCTTTCGCCGGTTGACCTGGTGATTGACCACTCGGTCACGGTTGACCGTTTTGGTGACAATAACGCTTTTGATGAAAACGTGCGTCTCGAAATGTCGCGAAACCACGAGCGCTATACCTTCTTACGCTGGGGGCAGCAGGCGTTCAGCCGATTCCGCGTGGTGCCGCCGGGTACCGGGATTTGCCATCAGGTTAACCTTGAATACCTCGGTAAAGCCGTATGGAGCGAACAGCAGGGCGATGACTGGCTGGCTTACCCCGACACGCTGGTCGGTACCGACTCACACACCACCATGATTAACGGCCTCGGCGTGCTTGGCTGGGGCGTTGGCGGTATTGAAGCAGAGGCGGCGATGCTGGGGCAGCCGGTCTCGATGCTGATCCCCGACGTGGTTGGTTTCAAACTGACTGGCAAACTACGTGAAGGGATCACCGCCACCGACCTCGTGCTGACGGTCACGCAGATGCTGCGTAAACTCGGGGTGGTAGGTAAATTTGTTGAGTTTTACGGTGATGGTCTGGACTCATTGCCGCTGGCCGACAGGGCAACCATCGCCAATATGGCGCCGGAATACGGCGCAACCTGCGGTTTCTTCCCTCTTGATGATGTGACGCTTTCCTACATGCGCCTCAGTGGCCGTAGCGATGAGCAGGTGGCGTTGGTGGAAGCCTATGCCAAAGCGCAGGGCATGTGGCGGCACACTGGAGACGAACCGATTTTCACCGCGAGTCTGGCGCTGGATATGGCCGATGTTGAAGCCAGCCTGGCGGGGCCGAAACGACCGCAGGATCGCGTGGCGCTCGGTAATGTGCCGCAGGCGTTTAACGCGGCTTCCGAGCTTGAGGTGAATGCGGCGAGCGGGAATAAACCGGCTATCGATTTTACGCTCAACGGTCAACAGCACGCGCTGCCGGAAGGTGCGGTAGTGATCGCGGCGATTACCTCTTGTACTAACACGTCTAACCCTAGCGTGCTGATGGCGGCCGGGCTGCTGGCGAAAAAGGCCGCAGCGCGGGGACTCATGCCGAAACCCTGGGTAAAAGCGTCGCTGGCACCCGGCTCTAAGGTTGTTTCCGACTACCTGGCGCATGCCGGGTTGACGCCGTACTTAGACCAGCTGGGTTTTAATCTGGTGGGCTATGGTTGTACAACGTGTATCGGTAATTCAGGTCCGCTGCCGGAACCGATTGAGACAGCCATTAAGCAGGGTGATTTGACCGTAGGAGCGGTGCTGTCCGGCAACCGTAACTTTGAAGGTCGTATACATCCTTTGGTGAAAACCAACTGGCTGGCTTCTCCGCCTCTGGTGGTGGCTTATGCGTTGGCGGGCAACATGAAGGTTAACCTGAACCTCGACCCTTTGGGGCATGACCCCAGCGGTCAGCCGGTTTACCTGAAGGATATCTGGCCGAGTAGCGCCGAGATAGCGCAAGCGGTACAGCAGGTTTCCACCGACATGTTCCACAAAGAGTATGCGGCAGTATTTGCCGGAACGCCGGAGTGGAAGGCGATTCAGGTTCCCGCATCGGATACCTACGGCTGGCAGGAGGACTCAACCTATATCCGTCTGTCGCCGTTCTTTGATGAAATGGGCGTAACGCCGGAACCGGTACAGGATATTCGCGGTGCCCGGGTACTGGCGATGTTGGGGGATTCCGTTACCACCGACCATATCTCGCCAGCAGGGAGCATTAAAGCGGATAGCCCGGCCGGACGCTATCTTCAGGAGAATGGCGTAGCCAGCCGCGACTTTAACTCCTACGGTTCACGTCGCGGGAATCATCTGGTGATGATGCGCGGTACCTTTGCCAACATCCGTATTCGCAATGAAATGGTACCCGGCGTGGAGGGCGGTATGACTCGGCTGCTACCTGGAAGCGAAGTGATGTCGATTTATGATGCCGCCATGCAGTATCAGGCTCAGGGTACGCCGCTGGCGGTGATTGCGGGTAAAGAGTATGGTTCCGGCTCCAGCCGCGACTGGGCGGCGAAAGGGCCTCGTTTATTGGGTGTTCGCGTGGTGATCGCCGAATCCTTTGAGCGTATTCATCGTTCTAACCTGATTGGTATGGGGATCTTGCCGCTGGAATTCCCACAGGGGCAAACGCGTAAAACGCTTAACCTCACCGGGGATGAGCGGATTGATATTTCCGGGCTACAGCAGCTGCGTCCGGGGGCGATAATCCCAGTGATAATCACCCGCGCTGATGGCAACGTGCAGACGTTGCTGTGTCGCTGCCGTATCGATACGGCTACCGAACTGACCTATTACCAGAATGACGGCATCCTGCACTATGTTATCCGTAATATGCTGAACTAACGAAAGGGGGCACTCGTTGGCCCCCATCCCATCTAAGCGCGACTGCGGTTATCTGAAGCAGTCGCTTAACGTTCCAGGCGCAAAATCACTGTAGGAAAGCCACGTTCAGATGAAGACCGTAGAACGTTTTATTCAGTGGAATGTATAAACCGTGCGATAAGCATGCTGCTAGCAAGCGGAGGGATAAAAAACAGGGGAGATAAAGCGAGTGGACGTTGCTGCGCGAAGAAAGTGTCGCCGCTTATGAGCATAAACGGCGACAATCGTATTACTGTTTGAGCAGATGCCCCATCTTCGCCGCTTTCGTGTCGAGATAGTGAGCATTCTTCGGATTGCGCCCGACGATAAGCGGGACGCGTTCCACGATATTGATGCCGGCTTCGGTCAGAATCTCAACCTTTTTCGGGTTGTTAGTCAGCAGGCGAACCGCATCAACGCCCAGCAGTTTGAACATATCGGCACACAGGGTGAAGTCACGCTCATCAGCCGCAAAACCCAACTGGTGGTTGGCTTCGACGGTGTCGTAGCCCTGATCCTGCAGCGCGTAGGCGCGAATTTTGTTCAGCAGGCCGATGTTACGACCTTCCTGGCGATGGTACAGCAGGATACCACGACCTTCTTCGGCAATGTGCGACAGCGCCGCTTCGAGCTGGAAACCGCAATCACAGCGCAGGCTAAAGAGCGCATCGCCGGTCAAACATTCCGAGTGAACCCGAGACAGCACGGGCGTTTGCCCGGTAATATCACCAAAAACCAGCGCCACATGATCGTGACCGGTTGCCAGTTCTTCAAAACCCACCATCAGGAAATCGCCCCAGGGGGTTGGCAGTTTGGCTTCTGCCACACGTTTAAGCTGCATGTGATTCTCCAGATTATCTCAGCGCCAGCGGCGCTTTCTGTTTTCCTTATTTTGCCACAACGTGCTTTACTTCACCTAATGATGCGCGGGCAACCGCCCGTAAAGCGCACAATTTTGACATGATATTTTTCGCTAACGTAGTGACATTGATAGAAAAAGGAAGAGAAATGCGCGCCATTGCCGGACGAACGACACTTGCCGCCGCCATATTATTACTGATGCCGATTACCGTCTGGTTGACGGGCTGGCAGTGGTTGCCTGGACCGAGTGGTTGGGGGCTGCACGTGCTGTACGCTATCACCGAAACGGTGACTCAGCCGTGGGGGATAATCACGCATCTGCTGCTCTGTGCCGTGGTTTTATGGCGACTGAGGCCTGATTTTCGCACATGCGTCATTCTGGTCGTCATTCTGAGCGCGGCGGTCCTTGCGGGTCAGGGGGCGAAATCGCTGATTAAAGCGCAGGTGCAGGAACCCAGGCCGTTTGTTCTGTGGCTTGAAAAAACACAGCAGATCCCTGTCGAGCAGTTCTACACTTTAAAGCGCAGCGAACGAAGCGCGCTGGTGAAAGAACAGTTGGCGCATCAAAATGATATCCCGGGTTTTTTACGCCATCATTGGCAAAAAGAAACCGGCTTTGCCTTCCCATCCGGCCACACCATGTTTGCGGCGACCTGGGCTTTACTTCTGGTGGGGCTGCTGTGGTCGCGTCGCAATGCGCTGGGGCTGGCGCTAGCCGTGGCATGGGCCATTAGCGTGATGGGAAGTCGTCTGCTGCTGGGCATGCATTGGCCGCTGGATTTGATGGTGGCAACGGTGATGTCCTGGCTTTTGGCGACCCTGGCCTGCGGGTTGGCCCAACGGCTATGTAGATTGTAGGAAAAAGAGACATAAAACAGGGGCGTGACGCTGGAAAAAAAGGAAAAGGGTTGATTTTCATCGTAGTTACCCTCAGATCGTTGTCTTATGGCACGCTTTTCCATTTCGTCGTCGCGGTGAAGATGTTATTTTATAAGGCTGGGTGCGGTGTTTACACTGCAGAAGCCGCATAACGGGAAGTAATGTGAAATACCTACTTATATTTTTATTGGTGTTAGCGATTTTCGTCATCTCAGTGACGCTGGGTGCGCAAAACGATCAGCTTGTGACCTTCAACTATTTACTGGCGCAGGGTGAGTTCCGAATTTCGACGCTACTGGCGGTGCTGTTTGCCGTTGGTTTCGCTATTGGCTGGCTGGTCTGTGGCTTGTTCTGGTTACGCGTTCGTGTATCGCTGCTGCGCGCAGAACGTAAGATCAAAAGACTGGAGCATCAGATTGCGCCAGATTCGGTCACTCCGGAAACTCCGGCGGCCCCGATGGCGAAGGAATAATTAGCTATGCTGGAGTTGTTGTTTCTGCTTTTACCCGTCGCCGCCGCCTATGGCTGGTATATGGGGCGCAGAAGTGCACAACAGTCCAAACAGGACGAAGCGAACCGCTTGTCGCGTGACTACGTGGCAGGGGTGAACTTTCTATTAAGTAACCAGCAGGATAAAGCGGTTGACCTGTTCCTCGATATGCTCAAAGAGGACACCGGCACCGTAGAAGCCCACCTGACGCTCGGCAACCTGTTCCGCTCACGCGGTGAAGTTGACCGTGCTATCCGCATCCACCAAACCCTGATGGAAAGCGCCTCGCTGACCTATGACCAGCGTCTGCTGGCGGTACAACAGCTCGGCCGCGATTACATGGCGGCAGGGATGTATGACCGCGCCGAAGATATGTTCAACCAGCTGGTGGATGAAACTGATTTCCGCATTAGCGCACTCCAGCAACTACTGCAGATTTATCAGGCGACCAGCGACTGGCAAAAAGCCATCGACACCGCCGAGCGCCTGGTTAAGCTGGGAAAAGACAAACATCGTGGCGAGATTGCCCATTTCTGGTGCGAACTGGCGTTGCAGCAGATGGGGAATGACGATCTGGATAAAGCCATGTCGCTGCTTAAACGCGGCGCAGCGGCCGACCCGTCCAGCGCACGTGTTTCAATCATGATGGGACGCGCCTGGATGGCGAAGGGCGACTATGCCAAAGCCATGGACAGCCTGCTGCGTGTTATCGACCAGGACAAAGAACTGGTCAGTGAAACGCTGGAAATGCTGCAAACCTGCTATCACCAACTGGGGAAAAACAGCGAGTGGGAACATTTCTTACAGCGCTGCGTTGAAGAGAATACCGGTGCCACGGCTGAACTGATGCTGGCTCAGGTAATGGAGCAGGGTAGAGGCAGCGAAGTGGCGCAGACCTACGTGACGCGCCAGCTGCAACGACATCCAACAATGCGCGTGTTCCATAAGCTGATGGATTACCACCTCAATGAGGCGGAAGAAGGGCGCGCGAAAGAGAGCCTGATGGTGCTGCGTGACATGGTTGGCGAACAGGTGCGCAGTAAGCCGCGCTACCGCTGCCAGAAGTGCGGTTTTACCGCCTATACGCTCTATTGGCATTGCCCATCCTGCCGGGCGTGGTCGACGATTAAACCAATTCGTGGGCTCGACGGGCAGTAAGTTTTCAAAAAAACAACTCGCTTAGTTACAACATACTCTAATTTCCCCCTACGCAGGCATCCGGCATTGTGCGGGCTGGGTCGTGCAGGTAGAATGCTGCCCGTTTACCTTTTCCGCACCCCCGCGTGCCCATCAATAAGAAGGTCCAGTCATGTCCGTTGCTTCATCTTCTTCCCGTGTCGTTACATCCTCTCCTGTTGTTGTCGCCCTCGACTATGATAATCGCGACAAGGCGCTGGCCTTCGTAGACCGCATCGATCCGCGCGACTGTCGCCTGAAAGTCGGCAAAGAGATGTTTACTCTGTTTGGGCCACAGCTGGTGCGCGACCTGCAGCAGCGCGGCTTTGATATCTTCCTGGACCTGAAATTCCATGATATTCCAAACACGACGGCGCACGCGGTAGCGGCGGCGGCGGATCTCGGCGTCTGGATGGTGAACGTACACGCGTCAGGCGGCGCACGAATGATGACGGCCGCGCGCGAAGCGCTGACCGCGTTTGGTAAAGACGCGCCGCTGCTGATTGCGGTGACCGTGCTGACCAGCATGGAATCAAGCGATCTGCTGGACCTGGGCATCACGCTATCACCGGCCGATTATGCAGCGAAACTAGCGCAGTTGACCAAAAATTGTGGCCTCGACGGCGTCGTGTGTTCAGCGCAGGAAGCGGTGCGCTTCAAGCAGGAACTCGGCCAGGCGTTTAAACTGATTACGCCGGGCATTCGCCCTGCGGGTAGCGATGCGGGCGATCAGCGCCGTATTATGACCCCAGAGCAGGCGCAGACGGCGGGCGTTGACTATATGGTTATCGGTCGTCCAGTGACGCAGTCTGCCGACCCGGCGCAGACCTTGCGCAGCATTAATGCATCGTTGAATTTGGGGGCGTAATGAACGACAGCAACAGTCGCCTGGTCTATTCGACCGACAGCGGTCGTATTGATGAACCGAAAGTCGCAGTGGAACGCCCGAAAGGCGACGGTGTGGTACGTATCCAGCGTCAGACCAGCGGTCGCAAAGGCAAGGGCGTGTGTTTGATTACCGGTATCGATCTCGACGATGACGCGCTGGCGAAGCTGGCCGCTGAGTTGAAGAAGAAATGCGGCTGCGGCGGCTCGTTCAAAGATGGCGTGATTGAGATTCAGGGCGACAAGCGCGACCTGTTAAAAACGCTGCTGGAAGCAAAAGGCATGAAGGTGAAGCTGGCTGGCGGTTGAGTCGCCGGTTCATCCCACCAATGAAAAGGGCTCCGATTGTTCGCGGAGCCCTGATATTCGAGTCAAATCAACGACGCTATCGCTAATTATTTGCCAACCTGATGGCCAATAATCCCACCTACCGCAGCGCCGCCCAGCGTACCCAGAGTACTACCGGTTAATACGGCACCACCGATGGCACCGGCACCAGCACCCAGCGCGGTGTTACGGTCACGTTTGGACCAGTTAGAACATGCGCTCAGCGACATGACCAGCGTTACGGCTAAAACGGCAGCAGTCATTTTCTTGTTCATTGAATTCATTGTATTTCTCCTGAATATTCTATTCACGGAAAAAGCGCTTTTATTATAGCAGTTGCCAGAAGTACTCAGAGCATTGTCCGTGAAGCTTGTTGCGCAGGTTGTAAATTGATTGCTAAAAATTACGCAAGTGATAGTTACTTCCTGTTATATCGCTAACATTAATTTTACGAATTTGTGATGTTGCCGACAGGTAAAAAATCTTAATTGCGGGGTCGGAAAACTCTCATAGCGAGGCGGGGTATTTTCAGCGGTGAGGGGCGGAAAACCCGATGCGGGGCGCATCGGGTGTTAAGCTTACGGGCGTTTGACGATATTCACCGTCAGGCCAGATTGCTCAAGTTGCAGCTGTTTTTCGGTGGACAGGTTGTCATCGGTAATCACCCGATTGAACTGGTTCATCGGCCCCAACGGATACGGATGAATGGCGCCAAATTTCGAACTGTCGGTCAGAACAATCGCCTCACTGCCTTTTTCCAGCACCGCATTGACGATATCGGCGCGCATCATATCGCGGCCGGTAAAGCCGGTTTCAGGCTGCCAGCCGTCGATGCCAATAAACGCTTTGCTAAAATGTACCTGCTGAATGTACTGGCGGGTGAGTGGTCCCACCATGCTTTCGCTTTTTTTCTGATAAATACCGCCCAGCAGAATCACTTCCCCCGGCGTCTCTTTCAGCAGGTGGGCGATATAGCTGCTCACGGTGATAATCGTGATATCCGGCTGGGTGGCCAGCGCGCGGGCCAGCAGGGCATTACTGCTGCCGTTTTCGATAAAGACCGTTTCACCCGGGCGCACCAGCGAAGCGGCAAAATCGGCGAGTTCACGTTTGAGCGCAAAATTATTCATCATGCGGGTTTCAACGTCTTCACTATCCAGCGGCACGGCGAAGCCGTGGGTTCGTCGCAGATAGCTCTGCTTTTCCAGCAGGTTCAAATCCTGACGAATAGTCACTTCCGAAACACCGGTCATTTTCGCCAGTTCGGAGACGCTCATCCGGCCTTTATCAATGACCAGTTGTAAGATGGTTTGCTGTCGGGAATTCATAATCAATGCATCAATTTCTCTGTGCGAAAACGGGGGTTTTATACGCAGCGCCGCTTATCGCAGGGCGAATGGTGTCAGATTTCCCACGGGGATTTTGGCTGACCTGAGCGGTTGTCGCGTTCGTCTGCGGCGTGCGCCAATAATTCCGCTTTTAATATTTCCAGGTTGTTGATTGCGGAATGGGTGTCACCGCCGACCAGAATATCGAGGACGGTATCAATACGTTGGGCTAACTGGCGCGCATCGAGCTCGGACATAGTGGGATCCTGTTGATAAATTCGATTGAAATCAATGATGCAAAATTTACTGCCAAAAGAGAAGTGAAAAAAATGGCTTACCTTATAACCCCGAATGCGCCTTAAGCCAGTGTTCAAGTTCGGCGGCCGGCATCGGGCGAGCAAAAAGATAGCCCTGGCGTTCGTCGACGCCGTTCTGAGTCAAAAAAACATCATCGTCCGCATCCTCAACTCCTTCGGCAATAATGCGTAAATTCAACGCTTTGGCAACGGCAATGATCGCCAGCACCAGCGACTGTGAGACCGATTGGTCGTGTACACGCTGGACAAAAACATGGTCAAGCTTGAGGGTGTCGATAGGAAAACGGGCCAACTGGGACAACGAAGAGTAACCGGTGCCGAAGTCATCAAGATGAATTTGCGCCCCCAGCGAGCGGAACTGCTGGATGACCTCCAGCGCCTGATCGGCGTTGTCGATAAGACAGCTTTCCGTAAGCTCGATATCTATCGGGCACTGGTCGAAGTTTTGCGCTTTGAGCGCCTGTCTGAGTTCGTTGAAAATCGATTGATCGACCAGCTGTCGCGCCGAGACATTAACCGCCACGCGCAGATTGATCCCTTTATCACGCCACTGCGCCACCTGGCGGATGGCATCCAGCATAACCCAACGTCCTAGCGGCACAATTAAGCCCGACTCTTCAGCATAGGCGATAAAATCCATCGGCGGGATCAGCCCACGCTCCGGTGAGTTCCAGCGTACCAGCGCTTCCAGACTGTAGACGTTGCCATCCAGCGCCACCTTCGGCTGATAATGAATTACCAGTTGATCGCTTTGTAGCGCCTTGCGCAGATTGGTATCCAGCCACAGATATTCGAAAACCCGTTGATTCATCTCCGGGGAGAAAACGCTAAAGCGCCCGCGGCCATTCTCCTTGGCGGTATACATCGCGGTATCGGCGTTGCGAATCAGACTTTCCCGGTCCTGGCCGTGCTGTGGTGCAATGGAAATGCCCAGCGAACAGCCGCTGTAGACTTCAATGAGCCCTATACGGAAAGGGTCGCGCAGACGGGTCAGCACGCGTGACGCCATCGCCTCCAACGCACTCTGTGAGGTTTCGGTGGCGAGGACGATAAACTCATCGCCGCCGAGCCTGGCGAGCGTCTGTCCCTCCTCAAGGCAGCTTAAAATCGACAGCGCCACGGATTGCAGCAGCTGATCGCCGAAAACATGGCCGTAAGCGTCGTTGACCTTCTTGAAGTTATCGAGATCGAAGTAAACCAGGCCAATTTGCTCATCGGGGCCGCATTTATCGAGAGCCTCGCCGATAAGTTCGTTTATCGCGTGGCGGTTAGGCAACCCGGTAATGGTGTCGGTATTCGCCAGTACGCGCAGGCGCTCCTGAGCGCGGCGTTCTTCGGTAATATCGATTCCAGAGCAGATGAGGTAGATTTCATTTTTACCGCTGCCGCTGTGCACAAAGCGATTACGAAACAAGAACAGACGCGGCCCCTTGCGCGTTTTTATCCAGCGCTCAACTTCATAGGGGCCGCCGTTGGTAAAAAACTGGCTCACGTTATGCCTCGCCGCGGCAGCCTCGCTGGTGGTCATAAACAGCTCGAATGCCGTTTTGCCAATCACGTCCTGCTCTTTAAGCCCGGAATACTCTTCGCATAACCGGTTGAAACGTTGGATCTTGCCGTCGCGGTCGAGGATAACAATCACCGCGTTGGCCTCTGACACCACCTGTTCGGCGAATAATAATCCCTGCAGCAGGTCTCGGGCGACGGAGGAGGTATCAAACCATGAGGAGGCGGTGCCTGCCCACTCGGTGCAGCTCACCTTACGGCCAATCAGATGCACAGGAACGTCGTAGCCGTTAAGTTGAATATTGACTGCGACGCTGGAGGTGGTGACGGTCATCGCTTGAATACGGCGGGTGCTATCTTCGCTCAACGTAACGGTTAACTCGGCACTGGAGTCCGGGTCGATGCTGAGGTGTAAAGTAGGATTATCGCGTGATAAACGCCAATAAAGGCTGGTTTCGCCGGAATTAGGGTCGAGAAGATTTTGTGCTAAAGACTTAGTCATTTTTTCTCCCATGTACACCTACGTTCAGGTACGCCCGGAAACCCATACCATGGTATTTAGTGTGAACGGTTTTCGGGATTTCGCTGGGAAAAAAGAGGGTAGATGTGCGGGAGATAAAAAAACGGCCCCGAGGGGGCCGTTTTATGCAGGTTATGCGACCGGACGGGCGATAACGCTGCGGGTTTCCATGCGGACTTCCGCGATGGTGACATCAATAACATCGGTGACTTTATACGCCACTTCGCCTTTGATCTGCACGGTGCCATTTTCCTGGCTGCAGACCATTTCGTCACGCACGGCGTGCAGGAACGGTGCCGGAATGAAGGCGACCGCGCCGTTATCAACCAGACGCACGCGCATACCGCCACGGCTGACGTCGATAATCTCAGCGGCAAAGCGCGTCTCGGTCCCGGCCTGCGGATTGAGATAGCGGGCGTATAGCCAGTCGGCCACATCACGTTCCGCCATGCGGTTCAGACGACGGCGTTCGGCCATCTGTACGGTAATCTCATCCTGCGGACGCGCGGCGGTTTCACCTTTGATAATCGCTTTCAGCAGACGATGGTTAACCATGTCGCCATATTTACGGATTGGTGAAGTCCAGGTGGCGTACGCTTCGAGACCCAAACCAAAGTGCGGGCCCGGTTCGATGCTGATTTCAGCAAACGACTGGAAGCGACGGATGCGGCTATCGAGGAAGCCAGTCGGTTGGGCATCCAGCTCGCGGCGCAGTTTGCAGAAGCCGTCCAGTGTCAGTACTTCAACCGGATCGACGTGTACGTCGTGGGTTTTCAGCAGGGCAGCCAGCGCTTCGGTATTGTCAGGGGCAAAACCGGTGTGCACGTTATAAATACCAAAGCCGAGTTTGTCGCGCAGTACGCGAGCCGCGCAAATGTTGGCGGCAATCATCGATTCTTCGACAATGCGGTTGGCAATGCGGCGCGGTTCGGCCACGATATCCAGCACTTCACCTTTCTCGCCCAGCACGAAGCGGTAGTCAGGACGATCTTTAAACACCAGCGCGTGGGTCTTACGCCATTCGCTACGGGCCTGGCAAACGCGGGAGAGCAGCGTAATCTGGCGGGCAATGGCCTCGCTCGGCGGCTGCCAGCTTCCGCTGTTTTCCAGCCAGCCGGAAATATCGTCGTAGGCCAGTTTCGCTTTGGACTCGATATTGGCGGCAAAGAATTCGATATTGTCTTCGATGGCCCCGTCAGCGGACAGCGTCATGCGGCAAGCCAGAACCGGACGCACCACGTTGGCGCGCAGGGAGCACAGATCGTCAGACAATTCGCGTGGCAGCATCGGGATATTGAAGCCCGGCAGGTAGTTGGTGAACGCACGAATTTTCGCCGCGTCATCCAGCTTGCTGCCTTCCACGATCCATGCGGTTGGATCGGCAATGGCAACGGTCAGCAGCAGCTTGCCATCAGAGGCTTCTTCAACGTACAGCGCATCGTCCATATCTTCGGTGCTGGCGCTATCGATGGTGACGAAATCCAGGGCCGTCAGATCGCGGCGTTCCAGACCTTCGTCCTGCATCTCGGTAGCAACACCGTCAGGGGCTTCTTTTTCCAGATTATGACGAGCGAGAGTGACCCACCATGGCACAAAGTGGTCATCGCCATAGGTGATAAATTTGGTCAATTCGGCGTAGAAGGTACGGTCGCCTTTCAGCGGATGACGGCGCATTTCAGCAACGGCCCAGTCACCCTCTTTGAAATCGTGGGTTACATTGCGCTCAGCGCGGCAAGGAATCGCATCTTTCAGCAGCGGGTGGTCAGGCACGATAGACAGACGATCGTCTTTACGGTGAACTTTACCCACAAAGCGAGTCAGGAACGGCTCAACCAGTTCTTCCGGCTCGGCACTCTCTTTACCTTTATCGGCGTGGATCACAGCAATAATGCGGTCGCCGTGCATCACTTTTTTCATCTGCGGCGGCGAAATAAAGTAGCTTTTTTGCGCGTCTACCTCGAGGAAACCGAAACCTTTTTCCGTGGCTTTAACGACCCCTTCTGCACGTGGCGTCTGGGAATGAAGTTGCTGTTTTAGCTGCGCTAGCAGCGGGTTATCCTGAAGCATAATGTTCTATTTTCGTGGCCAAAAGAGCGGCTGACATTTTTACGCGAATCCATGGGTTGCAGCAAGCGCTGTTTCACCCTTTTACGTAACTTGTTGCGCGCTGCCAAGCGCAATACGCAGGCGGTTTAGCCAGCCACTTAAGGCGCTCCAGGCAAGCAGCGTAATCGCATCCGGCGTGGAAAACCCTTGTTCAATCAGGGGACTTAACTGGGTAGCACTAAAACGATCCGGTGCACGGGTTAATAACTGGGCCGCCTGGGCCACGGCGCGCTCACAGGGATACGGGTGACTCCAGGCCTGGAATGCGCGTTCGCCGTTGCGTACGGCCTCTGGCAGGCCGCTGGCGCCTTGCCACTGCGAACCGTAATAATGAAAACAACTCACGCTACCGTTAATTCTCGCGGGGATGAGCGAGGCCAGCGGTTGTAACGGGTGGGCAAAAGATAGGGCATCGACTAACTCTCCCAGTCGGTTCAGAACCGTCTCTTCCTGAACAAGTGCGGGAGCCAGCGTTGCCAGTTCAGGAACCTGTTGCCAGCGGGCCAGCGCTTCGCCCTGCGGCGTGTTGGTCTGATGCGCTTCAATGCCGTCTATATCGCTGTGCCACGGCGTACTTTCAGCAGCAAACAGCCCGGCATCGGCATCTTCCTGAATCGGCATTCCGGGGATCCAGCGTACCGGGAACCCCATATATGCCTGAAACAGCGCAATCACACGGGCCTGAAAGCCGACAAAACCAACCACCTGGTTAATCAGGATAATATCGTGCAGCGTGAGCCCCACATCGTCGAGCTGCTGACGTGCGCGAGGGGTAATAATCGACGGAGAGCTGGCCAACTGGCGGGCATATTGAGTTATCTGCGCCAGACGATGGTTGCTTTCACGTGAGGAATCCGGGCCGGGCAGCGGCGCCAGTCGGGCGGCGTAGTGGTTACACAGGCGCTGTACGCCAGATACCTGCGCCACGGTTAACGCGGTGCTTAAGCGGTCATAGGCGCTGAAAGTACGCAGCCGGTTGGTCGTGACGACGTTGGGAAACAGCGTATTGGCTAATTGCCGGGCAGCGCTCAGCCACTGCTGGCTGGCGCTAAGCAAGGCATCCGGTAGCGCCAGATCGAGTAAAAATCGGTCGTCAACGTGGGCGGCTTCGGGAACCAGCGGCATCACATCGCTGTGTTGAGTTCGCGACTGGGTTTCGTGATACCAGTGATTTTTGCCGGAAACGTGGCGTGGCTCCATGGGAGTTCCTTGATTTGAAGGTGGCGAGCCAGCCGCTGCAAAAATGATGTTGCCGGATCGTTATGGGTAATTATCCTGGCGCATGCGTGACGAGGGAGAAAATATTGTTCGGTGCTAATTAATAACTTACTGGAATAACAGAGGCGGGAAGGGGGAGATTCCCGGAATCAGCGTTGAACGCCGACTCCGGGTTTTTAGGGCAGAAAACTTATTTCAGTTCCAGCTCGTTCATGGCAGCGATGCTGAAGCCGCCGTCAACGTGCAGAACTTCGCCGGATACGCCAGCGGACAGGTTAGAGCACAGGAAAGCTGCGGAGTTGCCCACATCTTCGATGGTCACGGTGCGGCGAATTGGGGTAACTGCTTCGCAATGCGCCAGCATTTTACGGAAATCTTTGATACCGGAAGCGGCCAGCGTACGGATTGGACCCGCAGAGATGGCGTTAACACGGATACCTTCTGGGCCCATCGCGTTCGCCATGTAGCGTACGTTTGCTTCCAGAGACGCTTTTGCCAGACCCATCACGTTGTAGTTAGGGATAGCACGCTCTGCGCCCAGGTAGGACAGGGTCAACAGGGCAGAATCCGGGTTCAGCATGCTGCGGCAAGCTTTTGCCATAGCAACGAAGCTGTACGCGCTGATGTCGTGAGCGATTTTGAAGCCTTCGCGGGTTACTGCATTCACGTAGTCGCCGTCCAGCTGGTCAGCCGGAGCAAAACCGATAGAGTGAACGAAGCCGTCAAATTTCGGCCAGACTTTTGCCAGTTCAGTGAACAGGGATTCGATGCTCGCATCTTCAGCTACATCGCACGGCAGCACAATGCTGGAGTCCAGGGAGGCAGCGAACTCTTCTACACGGCCTTTCAGTTTGTCGTTCTGGTAGGTGAACGCCAGTTCAGCCCCTTCGCGACGCATTGCCTGTGCAATACCGTAGGCGATGGACAGTTTGCTGGCGACGCCAGTAATCAGAATGCGCTTACCGGAAAGAAAACCCATAGCTATTAATCCTTATATTCATTGTTATGGCGGCCTGTTAAACACGCAGGCGGCCGTTAAATCGCGGCGATTCTAGCATGAGTCGCCAGAAATCGTTACTCCGACCACTACGGCGTGGTCTGACTAGCGGTCTTTGCGCCAGGCATCGGCGGTCAGTGCTTCGCCGAAATGCCCGGCAATCAACCGCTTAGTTAAATCGTGCAGCGGAGAGGCGAGCACATCGGCGGTACTGCCGCGTTCGACCACTTCGCCTTGATGCATCACCAGCACCTGATCGCTAATGTGTTTCATCATCCCCAAATGCTGGGTGACGTAGATATAAGAGATACCTTGTTTTTCCTGTAATTCCAGCATCAGGTTAACAAGTTGCGAACGCATCGACATATCCAGCGACGCCAGCGCTTCGTCACAGATGATGACTTTGGGGCGCAGAATCAGCGCGCGCGCCAGCCCCAGACGCTGTTTTTGCCCCGGTGCTAGCATATGTGGATAGTAGCTGACGTGGTCCGGCAGCAGGCCGACCAGGCGCAGGGTGTCGATTATCTGTTTGCGCCGCGCTTCCGGCTCAAGGTCGGTGTTGAGGCGCAGGGGGAAATCGAGGATCTGCGAAATGCGCTGACGCGGGTTCAGCGAGGTGCTCGGATCCTGGAAAATCATGCGGATGCGCTGGCTGCGGAAAGAGTAGTCGCCAAACTCCAGCGGATGGTCATCAATCAGCAGTTCGCCGGTGGTCGGTTCAACCATACCCGCCAGCATTTTCGCCAGCGTTGATTTACCGGAACCGTTCTCGCCGATAATCGCCAGCGTCTGTTTTTCACGCAGGGTAAAACTGAGCGGCTTCACCGCCTGCACCGTTTGCCGGTGGAACCAGCCGGTACGGTAGCGGAAGGTTTTACTCAGGTTGCGAACTTCAAGCAGCGTTTCGACCATGTCACTCTTTCTCCATATTGAGCGGGAAATGACAGGCGAACAGGTGATTCTTCGCTCCCGTCAGACGCGGGGTTTCAATGCATTTGCGCTGGGCATAAGGGCAGCGAGGCCCTAAACGGCAGCCCATCGGCAGCTGTTCCAGCAGCGGTATCGCACCGGAAAGGGTGTTCAGACGGCTTTTATGCGGCATTGAGCGGCCAAAATCCGGGATCGCACGGATAAGCGCCTGGGTATACGGGTGATGGGGAATCGTCACCAGCTCTTCGCTCGGCGCGCTCTCTACCGTCTGCCCGCAGTACATGACGTTAATTTTATCCGCCCAATGGGTCAGCATCTGTAAATCATGTGAAATGAGCAGAATGGTGGTGTTGTTATTCTGGTTCAGACCGGTAAGCAGGCGGAAGATCTGCGCCTGGGTCGTTGGCTCCATGGCGTTGGTTGGCTCATCGGCAATCAGCAGACGCGGCTGGTTAGCCAGTGCGATGGCGATCATCACCTTCTGGCATTCACCTTCCGTCAGTTCATAGGGGAAGCTGCGCATCGCGTCTTTATGGTCTTTGATACCGACGCGGTGTAACAGCTCTATGGCGCGACGTTTACGCCAGCCCAAACGCTGCCACCAGCGGCCTTTAAACGTCCAGCCGGGAATGTTTTGCGTGAGCTGCTTACCGACGCGTTCCGACGGGTCGAGACACGACTGCGGCTCCTGAAAAATCATCGACACGTTATGGCCGACCAGCCGACGACGTTCGCGGTTGGAGAGGCGAAGCAGGTCGATATCATCAAAGCGCATGCGGTCGGCGGTGACGCGCCAGTTGTCTTTGTTAACGCCGCAGATGGCTTTGGCGATCAGGCTTTTACCGGAGCCTGATTCACCGACCAGACCGCGGATTTCACCCTCGGCCAGCGTCATGCTGACGCGGTCGACGGCCTTCACCCAACCTTCGTTAGTCTTAAACTCGATGGTCAGGTTGCGAATATCAAGTAATGGCATTATTCCACCCCCGCATTAATGGCACGGCGAATACCGTCACCCAGCAGGTTAACCAGCAGCACGCTGACCATAATGGCTGCGCCCGGGAGCATAACCGTCCATGGGGCAACGTAAATCAGCTCCAGCGCATCGCCCAGCATCGCGCCCCATTCGGGCGACGGCAGCTGAGCGCCAAGGTCGAGAAAACCGAGCGCGGCGATGTCGAGAATTGCCATCGACAGGGCGCGGGTAATTTCCGTGACCAGTCCAGCGGCAATATTGGGCAGAATGGCGAACCACAAAATATTCAAGGTGGTTGCGCCGTCGAGGCGAGCGGCGATGACGTAATCGCGCTCCAGCTCATCGTGCACCATGCTGTAAATCGAACGCACCATACGCGGCAACAGGGCCAACCAAACGGCAAACATGGCGTGGGAGAGATGCGGCCCGGCAAACGCCACCACGATAATGGCCAGCAGCAGCGACGGAATCGACAGCAGGGTGTCGAGGATATGGTTGAGCACCGCCGAACGCAGGCCATGCGTTGATCCGGCGAATGCGCCAAGTACCAGGCCAAACGCCGTAGCGGCAAGCGTGACCACGAAGGCGCCGCCAACCGTTGGCGCTGCACCGCTCAGTAAACGGCTCAGCACATCGCGGCCTAAATCATCGGTCCCGAGGAAGAAGGAAACCTCCCCATAGCGCGACCATGACGGCGGCAACAGCTGATAACCGAGGAACTGTTGATCAATACCGTACGGCGCGAACCAACTGCCGAAAATACAGACCAAAATAAGCCCGATGCAGCCGTAAAAGCCAATCATCGCAGTGGTATCGCCGTAGAATTTACGCCACACGGTGAGCAGGGCACCTGGTGGACGCTTTTCGAGGTAGACGCTATCGTAAGGCATACCATTCCTTATGTTTCAGCGGGTTAGCCATAGCACCCAAAATATCGGAAATCACGTTGATGATGATTACCAGGGCGCCAATCACCATCACGCCCGCGGAAATGGCGGCGTAGTCCTGTTGACGGATTGCGTTAATCATCCAGCGCCCCAGACCCGGCCAACTGAAGACCATCTCGGTAATCATCGCCAGCGTCAGCATGGTGGAAAACTGCAGCCCGAGGCGCGGGATCACCGGTGGTAACGCGTTATGCAACACGTGTCGACGCAGAATAGTCAGGCGGGAAACACCGCGCGTGGCGGCTGCCTTCACGTAGTTGGTGTCGTAGATGGCAATGGTGCTGATACGCATCAGACGGACCACTTCGGTAGTCGGCGCCACCGCCAGCGTCAGCACGGGCAGTACCATATGCCGCAGGGCGCTGATGATCATCTCATCACGCCACGGTGAGTCGGACAGCCAGGCGTCAATCAGCGCAAAGCCGGTCACATTTTTCACTTCATAAAGCAGATCGAAGCGCCCGGAAACCGGCAGCCAGCCCAGCGTTAACGAGAAGAACAGCGTCAGCAGCAGCGCCAGCCAGAAGACCGGAATAGAGAAGCCGAGAAGGGCGAAAAAGCTGATGACCTTATCCTGCCATTTATTGCGGGTGATCCCCGCCAGCATACCGACCGGAATACCGACCAGTAGCGCAAAGCCAAAGGCCATAATGCACAGCTCCATCGTCGCCGGGAACACTTCGCGTAGCTGATCGGAAATAGGCTGGCCGTTAATGCTGGAAACACCAAAATCCCAGTGCATCACGCTATCGAACCAGAACGCCCAGGCGTTCCATAGCGAGGCGCCCTGAAGAGGCGCGTGTGGCGTAAAGTAGCTTAAGCAAAAGCCGATGACGGTCAGGAAAAAGAGCGTGACCAACAGCAACAGCAGGCGGCGAAGGGTGAAAATGATCATGGTTTCTGCACCTTCTCTTCTTTTTCCCGTGACACACCGGCGAACGAGGCGTTACCAAACGGACTCAGCACCAGTCCTTTCATATCGTAACGGTAGGCCTGTAAACGCAGCGACGACGCCAGTGGTAGAATGGGCAGCTCGCGCGCCAGAATCTGCTGGGCTTCATCGTAAGCGTCAATGCGCGAGGCCAGCTGCTGCGAATCCAGCGCTTTTCTCAATACGCTATCGAACTCGCGATTACACCAGTGCGCAAAGTTGGTTTGCGAGGTAATGGCCGCGCAGCTCAGCAGCGGACGGAAGAAACTGTCGGGATCGTTACTGTCCGTGGCCCAGCCAGACAGCGTCAGGTCATGGTTCATATCCATCAACCGGGCTTCCTGGAAACGGCCCTCGACCGGCACAATCACCACTTTTACGCCAATCTGCGCCATATCAGCCTGGATAAGTTCGGCGGTTTTGAGTGGACTTGGGTTCCACGCCTGTGAGCTGGTCGGCACCCACAGATGCAACGTCAGTTTATCAATCCCGAGAGCCTGCAACCGCCGACGTCCCTCTTTCGGGTTGTATTCGGTAATTTTAGCTTCGTTATCGTAAGCCCAGGAGGCGCGCGGCAAAATAGATGCGGCGGTTTCAGCGGTGCCGTAATAAATCGACTGCATCAGGCGCTGGTTATTGATAGCCAGCGACAGCGCGTGGCGCACTTCAGGATTATTGAGCGGCGGTTTGTCGGTATTAAACGCCAGGTAGGCAATGTTCATGCCCGGACGCAGGGTCAGGCGCAGGCGCGGATCGTCACGCAAAATCGTCAGTTGGCTGGCGGCAGGCCAGGCCAGTACATCGCACTCGCCGGTTAACAGTTTAGACAGACGACCGGTGCCGCCGGAGCCCAGATCAACCACCACCTGCGGCATTAACGGAGTGCCGCGCCAGAATTTAGGGTGGCGCTGCAGGCGAATATACTGCCCGGCCTGGTATTCATCGAGCTGGAATGGCCCGGTGCCCACCGGCTGGCGGTCGAGTTGTTCCTGATGATCCTGTTTGGTCAACTTTGCGGCGTACTCAGCCGACATCACCGAGGCATAGTGGGTTGCAAGGTGCCAGAGGAAAGACGCATCCGGACGAGTCAGGCGGAACTCCACCGTGCGGTTATCCAGCTTGCGGACACTCTGCACGCTATCGGCGAATTGCAGACTGTCGAAATAGGGGAAAGCGCTGTCGTTGACGTTATGCCACGGGTTTTTGCGGTCAAAAATACGCTCAAAGGTAAACACCACGTCGTCGGCATTCAGCGTACGCGTCGGAGTAAACCAGCGAGTGGTCTGGAACTGCACGTCGTTGCGCAAATGAAAACGGTAGGTCGCGCCGTTGTCGAGTACTTCCCAGCTTTCTGCCAGCTCCGGGACCAGTCGATAGGTATACGGGTCGACGTCCAGCAGGCGGTCGTAAAGCTGAGCCGCCAGAGTATCGACAATCAGCCCGCTACCTGCTTTTTGCGGGTTAAAGGTGTTGACCTGCCCGCTAACGCAGTAGACAAAGCCGCTGTCGCGTATGTCGGCATGGGGTGGGGCGAGCGGTTGCGGTGCGGCAATCGCTTGACCGCAAATCAACCCCAGCGCAGCCAGGAAAGGTGACAAATTCAGGCGCATAGTTTCGTTGTTTTTTCGATTGATCTGCAAAGTGTATCGCACTTACAGCGGTCAGGGGAAAATGTATGAATTCAACTGACTTAAAAGTCGCCAATCGGGGGCTTATCGCTTGAAAAGAAATTACCCCATGTGGGTCTGCACAATGGTAAATATCGGGCAGGAGGGACGCTGCGGAGGGAATATCGCTGTTGCACTCAACCGTTAACGCTGGGACAGCTCGTTAATGAGTGCGCTCGCGCAGATCAACGCTTTGTTTTCAATGATGATTTTTTGACTACTTTTCAGTTTAGCAAGGATCTTCATCACATAGCTACGTGAAAGCAGCGTTTTATTCATGATGTACTGCGCAGGAGTGATACTCAAACGAATATCAGCGGGTTCATCCATTAACGCAACGATTTGGTTGCAGATGAGTTCATAACTTGAGCGCCCCGTTAACCGGTTAATCACACCACTAAATTCATAGGACTGATAGGCAAGGATAATGGCCAGACTTTCCCAAAGGTTGTTGTCTGCAATCACTTTTTTGACCATATCAGTGCTAGCCATCATCATGACGCACTCCTTTTCTGGCCGGATATAATATTCATCAGCATAAGGGAGTATTATATTGTTAAGGCCGGCTATGTGTGGTGCACGAATATTGCCTAACATCAGACCATCAGAACTTCGACAAAACGCCCCATAACCTTCAAACAAAAAATAGCAAACCTCCTTCCCTGAATACATCAGGTTAAGCTTCTTATTTTTATGGCAATCAATAATTTTAACAAAAGGTAAAATGGCATCCATGATGATGTGATGGTGCTGGACCGGCTTTTTTCCCCACACCTGGTCGGCTGCTGTTTTCAACGAGTTGGTCATGATTGATATATTAATTAAACCTGAATGAGGTGAAGCATCATATGGCGCTTCATCTCATGTGTGAATCGAGTTTAGCTAAACTATCAATTCATAATTGCTATTGAGCGAATGTGAACTGATTCTTTAAATGTTCATTATCCTATGAATATATTCATATTAATTATAAGTTAGCGTAAGCGAGGCTGAAGTGTTTGCCGACCCAGCGGTAACCATCGACTGTGTTTTGAAGTAGCTGGCGCTGAAAGTGAGCTGCTCCTGAGCGCCTGTACCACCGCTGGTGTATGTGCTTCCGTTTCTTGAGGAGGAGAACAGGGTGATGTTTTGGTTAAGCGGCAGACCATTGCTACCGCTATTGTAGCCGCTAGATTGCAACCCGAGCTGCACCCCAATGCCGTAGGCAACGTCCACGTTTCCCTCACCGGTAAGTGCGATAACGGTATTATTGCCATTGTTACCCGCCGCTGGCGTGGCGTTGAGAGCGAGTGAGACGTTGGTCCCGGATTCACATGTCAGCGTGACGACCTGCGTATCCGGTGCGGGCACCTTGGTTGCTGAATCAAAGTCCGCCACCTTTAACGTACCAAATGCAAAATTAATTGATGAGACATCGGCATTGCAGCCCATGGCTTTAATGGTGACCTTGGTGTTGGTGAGCGCCACGTTTGAGGCAACGTCGCCGTTAGCGCTGTGGCTGCGGCTTTCCCGAAACTCCACCTGGGCAAGCGGGCTACCAAAGCTCATCTGCCCAGATGAAATGGGGCCACCCAGCGTCACGAGCTCCACCTTATATTGTGAATTCCTCAGAACATGGTCGCTTCCGCGATCGCCATCATGCCAATCATTATCAATAGGCATTGCACCATCATAGGGGCCAGCCTGGTTTTGTGCTGTGACCCTCACACCCAGCCCGGTAATATTCGTTGGCATGACCTGCGTGCCCCCTGGGCTATCTACCTGTGGGCTGTTGAGGTAGAAAAAACCCACAACGTAGTTTCTACCGCAGCCGCTAATGGTCAGTTCTGAGTTTGAACCTGATTTCCAACCTGAATCGTAAAGGGTCTCACCTGCGGTATAGCTACGACTTTCGACAACTAAATTTGCCGGGAGGGCAATGGTCGAGGTGCTGAGACTTTTGTCTGCAAATATTCCGCCGCCGCGGGCGCAGGCAGCGAGGCTTTGCTGACTAAAGAGGATGAATAAAATAAATAAGATTAATTGATTAATTTTCATATGCTGTATCGCACCGTGAGTATTATTGATAGGTGAAGCTCAGCGTTACTGCGCTCTTAAAATATCCGGGGGTTGGCGTGCCGTGTGGGGTATACATTCGGGCAGTGAAATACAGCATTTTGCTGTGGGTCTCGGTATCCAGTGGCATGGTGTAATCGACGCCGTTAGCTAAATTGATGAGCGAATTACCGTCCATATTCAGGATCTGGAGGCCAACGTCTTGTGCACCATCGGCAAGTTCATTGGCATAAATAGCCTGCGAATAAGCCGGGTCGGCGGTATAGGGGGTGCCACTAAATGTGATGGTCACCTTTGATAATTCCGGTGAACATTGAAATAGCTTAACGACAAATGGAGCCGGCGCGCTATTTCCCCCCGGCACCGAGAGATCCTGCCTGGCTACCTGGCCAAGGGACACTGTGTTATCTAATGCCACTTCGCATACGGCAGTAATAATTTGTCCCGTGACATGGACTTGAATCGTATCACTGGTGTTGTATGCCATCGTCTGGCACGACAAAATGAGCCCCAGCAGCAGCGTATATCTTTTCATCATCTGAAAATTAACCCTTAGTTAGAGACATTTCGCATGCAGTAATTCTATGCCCGATAAGCTCTTTTTCTCGGGTAATGAATAGGTAACTGCGCATCGTGATGTACCATTTTTTCCCCATTCAACCTGTAATGAGCCCGCGTCTTTTAAACCGGACAAATACACTTGCCCATCGTCACCGACAATGCTGCTGTTGTTCTCATTTTCTGAGGTTTTGTTCACGCTGACCGTTGCACCAAAAGGAACCGGCTTGCCATTGCTTTGAACCAGCGTTAACAATGCGCGAGAGCCAATGTTGGCACGGTACCCTGCTTCAACAACGGCGCCACGGGTGGGGTAGACGTATTTTGTCGTCTCTTGCAAATCGACAGAATGATTGGAAATATTTTCCGTATCTAAGGAGACGCTATTTTTATGGTAGGGGTTAGCGTAAGGAACAACGGCAAACCCGCGACCATCGGTCATGACGCCGGTCTGGCTGCTGACAGGCACACCCTCAGCGCCCTGCGCATTAACCAGTACGATGGTGTCGTTAAGCGTTTGCGCCAACGTTATGCCATGGCTATGCGCAACAATACCGCCCTGAATACCGTAGTTGAATTGGTGGCTGTTGGCGTCATAGGAATAACCGCCGTTGAACTCGGAGTAACGGCTTTTATAGTTGCCGTATACGCTGCCGTTAGTTTGGTTATCATCGTTGGAATACCCTTCTTGTATCCCCCAGTTCAACCGGTTGTCTTCGAGCGCGGTGCCCGATATACCGACGTTATGCGTTGTCGCGCCATGACGTGTGTTGTTCAGGCTGTAATTGATATAGCTGCCCGGTAAGAACTTATCGAAGGGAATGCTAACGTTAAGTGAGAACTGGCTTTCGTTGCGGTCGCTGTCATCATCGTCATCTTCATCCTCCTGGTTCATGCTGTAGGTATAGTTCAGTCCGTAGGTTATTCCCCGCCAGCTATTGTTATAGCCGACGCTGACGGAAGACATTGTGCTTTGATCCCAGTAGTGCTCTTTGACGTAGCTTGCCGAAATTGAGCCATACACAATATCTTGCGAAAGGGTAAATTCGGTTCTGTCTTTGCTGTGGCCAATATCATCATCGCGGTCGTAACTTTGCAGAACATTAGGCAGTGTCATGTAGCCCTGCGTCGAATAGCGATATCCGGCGATACTGACGTTTGTCCCCGTTGCCAGAATATCTTTACTGTAACGCAAGCGCAGCGACTGGCCGCTGTCGCGGTGACTCGATTGGATTGGGTTCGTGTCCCCATCGTGCGTATAGGATTTTGACCAGGCTTGCGTTACGTCCAGCGAGAGTGCACCGATGTCACCGAGATTAATACCGAGACCAGAGGTGAGTGCGCTGTAATCGATATCGGCATACTGAACGCCGCCGTAAAGCGTCAGGCCGAAGGGCAGCCCATAAATCAGCGTTGATTGCGCAAAATTCGCCTCTTTACCGCTGCCGATATCCGTTCTGCCGGTCACAATGGTGTAGTCATAGTGGCCCTCACGGTGCAGCACTGGAAGCGATGCGTAAGGCACAATAAGCGTTTGGATACTGCCATCAGATTCTTTGATTTCGACCTGAAGATCGCCGGCGCTGCCGGTGGAGTAAATATCGTTGATTTCAAATGCGCCAGGCGCCACGGCGGTTTGATAAATGCTGTGCCCATTTTGCGTGACGGTCACGACGGCGTTGCTTTTCGCAATGCCATGGATCACTGGCGCATAATTTCTCATGCTGTCCGGCGTCATGTCGTCATCAGAGGACAGCTCCGCGCCGCGAAAGGCAAAACTGTCAAAAAGGTCGTTTTTGGTGTTGCTTTCGCCCATGATAAGCTGGCTTTTCAAGGCCTTGATATCACGAGATACATAGGTATAAACAGAGTCAATGTTGTTATTTCCGTCAGTATCATGATTCCAGGTGGTAAAGTTTCTGAAACGCCACGGGCCGACGTTTATCCCCGGATGAAAACTGCCGTATTGACTGCTACCATCCTGGCCGCTATTGCCCCTTTCACGTGTCGTAATCCCACTTAAGTTATAGCTAAGCAGCAGTGCGGGGATCCCTTCATCCCATTTTTCTGGCGAAACATAATCCTGTGGCCGGAATAACATGGCAGCCTGCGGGATACTAATCGCTAACTGTTGGCGTTCAAATTTGAATTCAGTTGTTGCCGCAGGAATGGCAGATAGATTTGCGCAGTCCTGTTTACCGGTATAGATATCGGGATAGTCATCAACTTTGACTCCCCATTCCAAAAGCTGTTCAGTTGAAAGACAAGGAATGAGGTTGGTTTTATCTTTAGAAGAGGGATCTTCAATAAAATTAACGTCGAGGGTATCCACCTTTTTGTTATTGAGGATAATTTCAACATGATATTTCCCGGGTGCCTGCATTCCTCTTTCAAAAACGGAAAGATCGACAGTGGATGATGAACCTTGCCCGGTTTCAAGCAATGCTGCGTTAAAATGCTCACGAGCGAAGGCATCACCGCACGATGATGAAATAATAAATATGAAAACTGGCGGAGTTGATGCTAATAATCGATTCATGGTCATTCTATACCACTGGCGTTAAATTGATGCGGTGTGTTCGGTTCCTGCCATGCCGAAATCGTTATAGAGTCGCCATGATATTGTCCCACTTTTAATATCTGAATTAATTTTGAAGTTAGCGGTTGACTTTGGCGAGACCCAGGTAACGGTATCAATGGCACGATTGTTAATTTTCACCGAGGCGAAGTTCATATAGTAATTTGTTGGGTTATTGACCGTTAATGTTCCACCGGTAATAGCCCAGCGTATATTCTGCGTAAATTGTTCAGGCGTTGTGCCGGAAAGTGATTTTGGCCGATAAATTAATTTAATACGTGAGTTGACGGCAATTTGTACCGAATTACCGGGTTGATCATCTCCGGTCGCTGGGATACCTTTAATGTTTAACCAATACATACTTTCATGATCTTCAGGCATCGGCAGGCCTGAACGAACAATGCGTAAAACATTTTTATCACCAACATCAAGACGAAACAGTGGCGGGGTGATGATAATAGCCTCTTTGCCCGGCGTGGCTGCGTCGGCAGGCGTTATCCATGATTGCACCAGATTAGTCACCTTATCTTTATTTTCAATGGAAAAAGAGGTTTCACTTTTGCTGCCATCAAAAATAAGACGTGTACCACCGATAGTGACGCTGGCGAAAGCATTACAAGCGTAAATGCTGACCACAGCCGAGATGATGCCGAGTTTAGAAAAATTCATTTAAATACCTATAAAAACAAGTGCTAAATAGGCTATTTAGCACTTGTCGATCAATTATTCGTAGCTAACTGTATATGTCAGGGTACTGGATACATCACCCTGAGTAGGTGTATTTGCCGTTGCCACCAACATAGCGGAATAGGTCAGACTAATATCACCGCCTTCAGCTGGCAGATTGATTTGACCGTTACCATCGTTATTGATGATTGCGGTGCCTTTACCGTCTTTCAACATAACGCCTGTATTGGTTGCAGGTGATTCGCTGGAGGTGGTGTTTTTAAAGTAGCTGGTGTTGCCATCGGTATCACCAGTAAATTTCACAAAAGCCTTAGTCGGTACGCCTACCGCGGCCTTCGGACAACCCGCTAAACTGATATTGAACTCTTTAGGAGCGCCAGTCTGGCCTGAAGTAGCGATATCAGTAGCAAGCGTTGACCCTAAATCCAGACTTGCGTTACCATCATTTACTGAAATAGTACAAGCGGATTCAATTACTTTGCCGGTGAAAGTAATTGTGTTGGTCCCTGCGGCTTGTGCGCCAAATACTCCGCAAAGCATCAGTGCGCAAAGTGTGAGTGGTTTATTGATGGTCATTCATTTAATCCTTAAATAAGTGCAATAATGGATTCTTAGAAATATTTCTACGTGTCTTACGACATCTAATATATTAATTTAAGCTATGTATTGGGCTAACTAAATTCTTGTCTTTGATAGTGCGAAATTGAAGTGACTTTGTCTCTTTATAGACTTTATTGCGGAAGGTAAAGAACGCGGGTTCTCTTCATAAGATGAAAAGTGTTGGTACAACTCATTGAATTAATGGCGTACGGTCTGGCGTTGCCCTCACTGTAATAGTAGGGCATTCAAGGGAAAGGACGAATTTAAAGCTGGTGCTTTTTCAGTAGCGCTCTCAACTGATGGTAGGTGAGGCCTAAAAGTTCGGCCGCCTGTTTTTGGTTAAAGCGGGCCTGTTGCAAACTTTGCTCAAGTAGCTCTTTTTCTTGCACCGATTGAAACTGGCGGAGATCGAGTGGCAGCGTCGGCCCTTTGGCGGTAGGCTGTGGCTGCAGTACCGTCTGGCGGAGGAACGGATCGATAACAATCTCATCGAGCGGAATTTCGCTGCTGCCGTGGCGATACATCGAACGCTCCACCACGTTTTTCAGTTCGCGAATGTTTCCCGGCCAGCGGTAATTGAGCAGCGTATCGCGGGCGCGTTCGGTAAAACCCGGGAACAGCGGTAGCTTAAGCTCCCGGCACATCTGGATAGCAAAATGATCTGCCATCAGCATAATGTCGCTGCGCCGTTCGCGTAGCGAGGGGAGCTGTACGACGTCAAAAGCCAGGCGGTCGAGCAGGTCGGCGCGAAAGTGGCCTTCCTCAACCATCTGCGGCAAGTCGGCGTTGGTGGCGCACACCAGGCGAACGTTCACCTGCAGCGGCTGGCTTCCGCCCACGCGCTCAAGTTCACCATATTCAATCACCCGCAGCAGTTTTTCCTGCACCAGCATCGGAGCCGTCGCCAGTTCATCGAGGAACAGCGTGCCGCCATCGGCACGTTCGAAACGCCCAGGATGGCGCTTCTGTGCACCGGTAAATGCCCCGGCTTCGTGGCCGAACAGTTCAGAGTCCAGTAGATTTTCGTTTAGCGCCGCGCAGTTAAGCGAGATAAATGGCCCTTGCCAGCATGAAGAAAGGTAGTGCAGGCGGTTGGCGATAAGCTCTTTGCCGGTACCCCGTTCGCCGATAATTAACACTGGTTTGTTCAGCGGTGCTAGCCGCGACACCTGCTCCAGCACCTCAAGAAAGCGGTTGGCCTCGCCGAGAAGGTTATCTTTGTAATCTGCCATGATGAAATTCGCCACTTGTTGGTGTAATTCGCCATCTCACTGTAGGCGTTAATGGCACAAATTTCAATCACCTCGTTTATAATCAATAAGATAAAAAGTTGGCACGGAAGTTGTAATAGTCTCTTCGCAGGGCTAAGCCCGAAACATAGAACTATGAGGATTGAATTATGGGTATTTTTTCTCGTTTTGCCGACATCGTGAACGCCAACATCAACTCACTGCTGGAGAAAGCGGAAGACCCGCAAAAGCTGGTGCGTCTGATGATCCAGGAGATGGAAGACACGCTGGTTGAAGTCCGCTCCACATCAGCGCGTGCGTTGGCGGAAAAGAAAGAGCTGAGCCGTCGCGTTGAGAAAGCACTGGCACAGCAGCTTGAGTGGCAAGAAAAGGCCGAACTGGCGCTGCGTAAAGAGAAAGAGGATCTGGCGCGGGCTGCGCTGATTGAGAAGCAGAAACTTACTGACGTTATCGCCACGCTGGAACACGAAGTGACGCTGGTGGACGAAACCCTGGCGCGGATGAAAAAAGAGATCGGTGAGCTGGAGAATAAACTCAGCGAAACCCGTGCCCGTCAGCAGTCATTGGCACTGCGTCATCAGGCGGCGAGTTCGTCCCGCGATGTGCGCCGTCAACTGGATAGCGGTAAACTGGATGAGGCGATGGCGCGTTTTGAATCCTTTGAACGCCGTATTGACCACATGGAAGCGGAAGCGGAAAGCCATCGTTTTGGCAAACAACCATCGTTGGATCAGCAGTTTGCAGAGCTGAAAGCGGATGATGAAATCAGCGATCAGCTGGCTGCGCTGAAAGCCAAAATGAAGCAGGACAACGAATAATAAATCTGGCGGTACGTACAGTACCGCTGCTCATATGCCCGTCATACTTTAAGTTGCAGATGCATTGGCCCCCGTCACTGACCAGGGTGAGTGATGGGGAAGTCGTTCCCTTGCCGGCATCATGCAGTGCGAAATAATGAGGGTTGAAATCATAAGGAGTATTTATGAGCGCGCTTTTCCTCGGCATCCCCTTGACGCTGTTTGTGTTGTTTGTCCTGCCGATTTGGCTGTGGCTGCACTACAGCAACCGTTCCCGTTCCGGCGAACTCTCGCAGGGTGAACAGCAGCGGCTGATGCAGCTTACCGATGACGCTAAGCGGATGCGCGAGCGTATTCAGGCACTGGAAGCCATTCTTGATGCAGAACATCCGAACTGGAGGGATCGCTAATGGCAGCACTGGATTTTAGCAAAAAGCTCTGGCGCATTCCGCAGCAGGGCATGGTGAAAGGGGTCTGCGCCGGTATTGCGCAATTCCTCGACGTGCCGGTGAAACTGGTGCGCATTATTACCGTACTGGCGATGCTATTTGGGCTCTTTTTCTTTGTCGTCGTCGCCTACATTATTTTGACGTTTGCCCTCGACCCGATGCCGGAAGGGGCGAACTATGGTGAGCACCAGCCAACCAGTCGCGACCTGCTGGATGCGGTTGATGCTGAGCTTTCCGCTGGTGAACAGCGTCTGCGCGAGATGGAACGTTACGTCACATCCGACACCTTTAGCTTGCGCAGCCGGTTCCGTCAGCTCTAAGTAAGAGGTTAATGATGAGCAATAAATGGCAGCGGGCAGGGCAGAAAGTTAAACCTGGTTTAAAAATAGTCGGCAAGCTCGCCTTGCTGACCGCACTTCGCTATGGCCCGGCGGGTGTTGCCGGCTGGGCGGTGAAGTCCGTCGCCCGTCGGCCATTGAAAATGCTGCTGGCGGTGGCGCTGGAACCCTTATTGTCGCGCCTCGCCAAACGGTATTTCCCCATGGCAAAATAGCGGTATCGGCGTTGACAGGAGTGTCTATTAAGCAATGAAGCGACTCAAAACTGAATTCAATGCGCTGGTCAACCGAAGCGTTGACCGGCATCTTCGTATTGCCGTGACCGGCCTTAGCCGTAGCGGCAAAACCGCGTTTATCACCGGTATGGTCAATCAGCTGCTGAACATTCACACCGGCGCGCGTCTGCCGCTGCTGAGCGCGGTGCGCGACGAACGCTTGCTGGGCGTGAAGCGCATCCCTCAGCGCGATCTCGGGGTTCCCCGTTTTACCTATGATGAAGGACTGGCACAGCTTTACGGCCAGCCGCCAACCTGGCCTACGCCAACGCGCGGCGTCAGCGAAATTCGCCTGGCGCTGCGCTACAAATCCAACGACTCGTTGCTGCGCCATTTTAAAGAGACCTCCACGCTGTATCTGGAGATTGTCGACTATCCCGGCGAATGGCTGCTCGATTTACCGATGCTGACCCAGGATTATTTAAGCTGGTCGCGACAGATGACCGGGTTGCTAAACGGCCAGCGCGCAGAGTGGTCAGCCAAATGGCGACAGCTCTGTGACGGGCTGGATCCGCTAGCACCAGCGGATGAAAACCGGCTGGCGGAAATCGCTCAGGCCTGGACCGACTATCTTCACCAGTGCAAACAGCAGGGGCTGCATTTCATCCAGCCGGGCCGTTTCGTGTTACCGGGCGAACTAGCCGGTGCACCCGCGTTACAGTTCTTCCCCTGGCCGGATGTTGACGCAGTGGGCGAAGCGAAACTGGCGCAGGCGGGCAAAAGCACTAATGCCGGTATGCTGCGCGAGCGTTTTAACTACTACTGCGAAAAGGTGGTTAAAGGGTTCTATAAAGAACACTTCCTGCGTTTCGATCGCCAGATTGTGCTGGTGGACTGCTTGCAGCCACTCAACAGCGGGCCGCAGGCGTTTAACGATATGCGTCTGGCGCTAACGCAGCTGATGCACAGTTTCCACTACGGCCAGCGGACGTTGTTCCGCCGTCTGTTCTCCCCGGTTATCGACAAACTGCTGTTTGCCGCTACCAAAGCGGATCACGTGACGGTCGATCAGCACGGCAATATGGTGTCGCTGCTGCAACAGCTTATTCAGGATGCCTGGCAAAATGCGGCCTTTGAAGGCATTACGATGGACTGTTTGGGGCTGGCTTCGGTGCAGGCGACCCAAAGCGGGCTTATTGATGTCAACGGCGAGAAAATTCCGGCGCTGCGCGGTCATCGACTGAGCGACGGCGAGCCGCTGACCGTTTATCCAGGCGAAGTGCCGGCCCGTTTGCCGGGTCAGGCATTCTGGGATAAACAGGGCTTTCAGTTTGAGAATTTCCGTCCACAGACGATGGACGTTGACCAGCCTCTGCCGCATATTCGCCTCGATGCCGCGCTGGAGTTTTTGATTGGAGATAAACTGCGATGAGCGATTCATTTAAACCGCGGATTGATTTTTCAGGCCCGTTGACCGAAGAGAAAACCGAGCAATTTAAAGCCTCGCAGGCGTTTGCTGGCGAAACCGCCGAGAAATTTGCGCCGGTTATCCTGGATGATGAAACCGAAAGTGAAGGGCAGGCAGAGGCCAGCATTGAGGCCGCGCTGCGGCCAAAGCGTAGCCTGTGGCGCAAAATGGTCGGCGCAGGGCTTGGCCTGTTTGGGATAAGCGTAGTTGCGCAGGGCGTACAGTGGACGGCTAACGCCTGGCAAACTCAGGACTGGGTATCGCTGGGAGGCTGCGTCGCCGGAGCGTTAATTATTGGCGCGGGCGTCGGTTCCGTTGCCACCGAATGGCGCAGGTTGTGGCGCTTACGCCAGCGCGCACAGGAGCGTGATGAAGCACGTACGCTGATGCACAGCCACGGCGTGGGCAAGGCCCGTGCTTTCTGTGAAGGGCTGGCACGGCAGGCAGGGCTCGATCAATCGCACCCGGCACTGCAGCGCTGGTATGCGGCAATACACGAAACCCAAAGCGACAGAGAAATCGTCAGTCTCTATGCCCATCTGGTGCAGCCGGTGCTGGACGCCCAGGCCCGTCGTGAAATCAGCCGCTCGGCGGCAGAGTCGACGCTGATGATCGCCGTCAGCCCGCTGGCGCTGGTGGATATGGCGTTTATTGCCTGGCGTAATCTGCGGCTGATTAACCGCATTGCTAACCTGTACGGCATTGAGCTGGGGTATTACAGTCGTCTGCGCCTGTTCCGTCTGGTACTGATTAACATTGCCTTCGCCGGGGCCAGCGAGCTGGTGCGTGAAGTCGGCATGGACTGGATGTCGCAGGATCTGGCCGCCCGTCTGTCTACGCGTGCCGCGCAGGGGATTGGCGCCGGTTTACTCACCGCACGTCTGGGCATTAAAGCGATGGAGCTGTGTCGTCCACTGCCGTGGCTGGACAACGACAAACCGCGTTTAGGCGATTTCCGTCGAGAGCTGGTAGGGCAGCTAAAAGCCACCTTGCAGAAGGGAAAAACGGCGACGTCGCAGGAAAAATGAATCTGAATAAATAACGTTATGCCAAATTGGCATAACGTATATCTATACTTATCTTTACTGAAAGTGACCAGCAGCGCTAATTTAGTCGATAACTTCAACGACATAATCATTTTCAGGAAGTCCGATGACCAAAACGCTGCTGTCTTTATTTGTGCTGACCGCGCTGTCAGCCTCCGCTTACGCCGCAACTCCTGCGAATACGCTGGTGGTTGCTCAAGGCCTTGATGATATTGTGAGTCTCGACCCGGCAGAAGCCAACGAGCTCTCCAGCATCCAGACGGTGCCAAGCCTTTACCAGCGTCTGGTGCAGCCTGACCGTAACGATCCGGCTAAAATTACGCCGATCCTGGCAGAAAGCTGGCAGGCCGATGCGGCCGCGAAAACGCTGACCATCAAACTGAAAAATGACGCCAAATTTGCTTCCGGCAACGCGCTGCGCCCGGAAGACGTGATCTTCTCCTACACTCGCGCCGTCACGCTCAACAAATCCCCGGCGTTTATTCTCAACGTCCTCGGCTGGCAGCCTGACAACATTGCCAGCCAGCTGAAAAAAATTGACGATCACACGCTGCAGGTGAGCTGGACTGCCGATGTCAGCCCGGCGGTGGCGCTGAATATTCTCTCCACGCCAATCGCCTCTATCGTTGATGAAAAATTAGTGGCGGCCAACGTGAAGGCCAACGACTTTGGTAACGAGTGGCTGAAAATGCACTCGGCGGGCAGCGGTGCGTTCAAAATGCGCGTCTACCAGCCTCATCAGGCTATCGTCCTTGAGGCCAACGAGACTTCGCCAACCGGTGCGCCGAAGCTGAAAAGCGTGATTATTAAAAACGTGCCGGATCCAGCCTCCCGCCGCCTGCTTATCCAGCAGGGCGATGCTGACGTGGCGCGCGACCTCGGTGCCGACCAAATTGACGCGCTGCAAGGCAAACCGGGGCTGCAGGTGCTGAGCATTCCTTCCGCCGAACAAAACTATGTGGTGTTCAATACCGGCAACAGCGCTAACCCGCTGCTGGCAAATCCGGCATTCTGGGAAGCGGCCCGCTGGCTGGTAGACTATAACGGCATCACCAAAGATCTGCTGAAAGGGCAGTACTTCGTCCACCAGAGCTTCCTGCCGGTTGGTTTCCCCGGCGCACTGGACAACACGCCGTTTAAATTTGACCCGGCGAAGGCCAAAGAGATTCTGGCGAAAGCCGGGATTAAAGATGCGCACTTTACCCTCGACGTGGAAAACAAACCGCCGTTTATCACCATCGCCCAGTCAATGCAGGCGAGCTTTGCTCAGGGCGGCGTCAAGGTTGAGCTGCTGCCGGCGGCAGGTAGCCAGGTGTACGCCCGCGTGCGCGCTAAACAGCACCAGGCGGCGATTCGCCTGTGGATCCCGGACTACTTCGATGCCCACTCCAACGCCAGCGCATTTGCGTTTAACGATGGTAAATCAAGCACCGTGGCGGGTCTCAACGGCTGGAAAATACCTGAACTGAATAAAGCGACGCTGGCGGCGGTAGCTGAACCGGACGCCACCAAGCGCCTTGACCTGTATAAGAAAATGCAGGAAGAGCTGCAGCGCAATTCGCCGTATGTCTTTATTGACCAGGGCAAGACGCAGATCGTTATCCGCGATAACGTGAAGGGCTACCAGCAGGGGCTTAACGCCGATATGGTCTGGTACGACAACGTCACCAAGTAATTGCAATTGCAGCAGCGGCCCGCAGGCGTGAGCTTTCGGGCCGCTGCTGTTCGTTTTATTGTTGATATACGGAATGCCCATGCCCGCCGCTTTACCTAATCCAACCGCGCAGCGAACCCGGCGTTTACTGTCTGCGCTCTTTCAGGGACTTTTCACGCTGGCACTGACCCTGTTGGGACTGCTGCTGGTAACGTTTGCCCTCTCGGCGCTATCGCCCGTCGACCGTGTACTGCAAATTGTCGGCGACCACGCCAGCCAGTCGACCTACGATCAGGTCCGTCACCAGTTAGGGCTTGACCGCTCGCTGCCGGTGCAGTTCTGGCACTATCTGCTGAATCTGGCCCACGGCGATCTGGGGACCGCCAGCGCCACCGGGCAGCCGGTGCTGCATGACCTGCTGGCCGCGTTTCCGGCAACTTTAGAACTGGCAACGCTGGCGCTGGTGGTTGGCGCCGTGCTTGGCGTGATTGCCGGCGTGCTATGCGCTCGCTACGCCGGTTCGCCATGGGATTTTGCCGTGCGTACCTTAACCCTGCTGGGCAACTCAGTGCCGATTTTCTGGCTCGGTCTGCTGATGCTGGCGCTGTTTTACGCCAGGCTCCAGTGGAGCTCCGGCCCGGGTCGACTCGATGATATCTATCAGTTCACTATTGAAGCGAAAACCGGCTTTGTGCTGATTGATACCTGGCTGTCCGGCGATAAAGAGGCGTTTCGCAACGCCGTCAGCCATCTGGTGCTGCCGGTGCTGCTGCTGGCCTACTATTCGATGGCCAGCATTACGCGCCTGACGCGCTCTGCCTGCCTCAGCGAGATGAACAAAGAGTACATTCTGCTGGCCCGCGCCAAAGGGGCGGGAGAGATGAGTATTCTGCTGCGCCACGTGCTACCCAATATTCGCGGCACGCTGTTAACGGTGATTGCGCTGGCCTATACCTCGATGCTGGAAGGCGCAGTGCTGACTGAGACGGTGTTCTCCTGGCCGGGTATCGGTCGTTATCTGACGACGGCGCTGTTCGCCGGGGATATGTCGGCAATTATGGGGGGCACGCTGCTGATTGGTGTTTCCTTTGTACTCATTAATAACCTCACCGACGTGCTGGTGCGGCTGACCGACCCGAGGGTGAGCTGATGCCAACGTCACTGTTTTTACGTCGTCTACTACGTTCGCCTGCCGCATGCTGCGGGTTGGCTATTGTCAGCTTACTGGTGCTGACGGCGCTGTTCGCCCCATGGCTCGCACCGATGGACCCGAACTGGCAGGATGCCGCTATGCGCCTGCAAATGCCCAACGCCCAACACTGGCTGGGTACCGACAGCTTCGGACGCGACCTGCTATCCAGACTGATTTACGGCACCCGTCCAGCGCTAGGGCTGGTGGCGCTGGTGACGGCAATTACGCTGCCGGTCGGCCTGCTGGTGGGGGTTCTCTCCGGTTATTACGGCGGCTGGCTGGAACGTATTCTGATGCGCTTTACCGATGTGGTGATGTCGATGCCACGACTGATTCTGGCGTTTGCTTTTGTCGCGATGCTTGGCCCAGGCCTGGTTAACGGCGCACTGGCGCTGGCGCTGACCACCTGGCCTGCCTACGCACGTCAGGCGCGTAGCGAAATTCAGCGTCTGCGGCACAGCGACTATCTGGCCGCCGCCGAGATGATGGGCATTCGAGGTCTACGCCTGCTGGTGGGCCATATTCTGCCGCTGTGCCTGCCGTCAGCTATCGTACGGCTGGCGCTGGATCTGGCGGGGATTATTCTGGCCGCTGCGGGTCTGGGTTTCCTCGGGCTCGGTGCGCGTCCGCCGATGGCAGAGTGGGGCGCGATGATAGCCGATGGTATGCAGGTGATATTTGACCAGTGGTGGATTGCCGCCGCACCAGGGGGCGCGATTCTGATTGCCAGCCTGGCGTTTAACCTGCTGGGCGATGGTTTACGTGACGTTCTGGAGCCGCAACATGACTGAACAACGCCTGTCCGTACGGGGACTGAATATTGATTATCCCGGCTCCCGGGTGGTCAATAATATGAACTTTACGCTCGGCAACGAGCGGCTGGCGCTGGTTGGCGAATCGGGTTCCGGTAAATCAATGACTGCGCGCGCGCTGATGGGATTGGTACGCAAACCGGGTATCGTCAGCGCTGACCAGCTGAACGTGCTGGGCCGCGATGTGCAGAGCCTGGATGCGCGCGGCTGGCGTGCGCTGCGGGGCAACGATATCGCGATGGTGTTGCAGGATCCGCGCTATGCGCTCAACCCGGTGAAAACGGTACGCGCGCAACTGGAAGAGGCGCTGACATTGCACCAGCGCCTGAACCGCCGCGAGCGGCAGGAAAAAATCGAATCGGCGGTACTGGCGATGGGACTGGACGTGCAGGTGCTGAAGCGCTATCCGGGCGAACTGTCCGGCGGCATGGGTCAGCGGGTGATGATAGCCATTGCGCTGATCAACGATCCGCAAGTGCTGATTGCTGACGAACCTACTTCGGCGCTGGATGCGCGGTTGCGTAATCAGATCCTCGAGCTGCTGGTGACGCAATGTGAACAGCGGAACATGGCAATGCTGCTGATTAGCCACGATCTACCGCTGGTGGCGCAGCACTGCCATCGGGTTCTGGTGATGTACCAGGGCAACAGTGTCGATGAGATGGCCGCCGGTGATTTACCGCAGGCCACGCATCCCTATACGCGCACTTTGTGGACCTGCCGTCCAAATACGCAAACCTACGGGCAAAGATTACCCACGCTTGACCGTAATAAGAGCTTCGAGGAGTCGACAGATGGCAATCGTTAGTCTCGAGGCGCTACAGGTCACTTTTGGTGATAAAACGGCGGTTTCTGCCGCCAGTTTCCACGTAGAGACCGGCGAAACCTTCAGCCTGATTGGCGAGTCGGGCTGCGGGAAATCGACGATTCTGCGGGTGATCGCCGGGCTACAGCGCGACTGGCGTGGACAGGTGACGCTATTCGGACAGGGGATCACGGCGGGAACACGTTTTCAGGGCCAACTACGCCGTAATGTGCAGATGGTCTTTCAGGATCCCTACGCCTCGTTGCACCCGAACCATACCTTGTGGCGCACGCTGGCCGAGCCGCTACAGATTCATGGCGAGGGCGATATCGAAATGCGGGTGAGTACCGCGCTGGATCAGGTAGGGTTGCCCGCAGATGCCGTGCGTCGCTACCCGCATCAGCTCTCCGGAGGCCAGCGTCAGCGCGTGGCCATTGCCCGCGCGCTGCTGCTAAGACCGAAAATCCTGCTGTTGGATGAACCAACCTCGGCGCTGGATATGTCGGTCCAGGCGGAAATCCTCAATCTGCTCAACCGCCTGAAGCAGGATCACGGCATGACCTATCTTCTCGTCAGCCACGATGCGGATGTGATTGCCCATATGTCTGACCGGGCAGCGTTTATGGCCGACGGCGTGATCCAGCGCTTTTTCGATCGCGATGCGATAGGGCGCGGCGAACACCGGATGGGATGAGCTGTGGCTCCCCTCACCCTAACCCTCCCCCCGGAGGGGCGAGGGGACCGTTTAGTGCGTTTTTGGGCTTCAGTAGCTATTTCTACCATGCAATGCTGAGGAGAAAATCATCTCAAGTACGGGCACAATCTGCCCCCTCTCCCTTTTTAAGGGAGAGGGTTGGGGTGAGGGTTGCTGCTCTATGCGCTTTTCCGCTGCTTGAACGCATAACTTTACGGCACAAAGTCGATTTTTCCGCCATACTGTCAATAATTGTTGACAGTCATCTTCCCGCCAGCGAAGAACTGTCTTATTATTCATATGTCTTTGGCTTTTAAGGGTGAAAACTCCCATGCGTCTTGAAGTCTTTTGTGAAGACCGTCTCGGTCTGACTCGTGAACTGCTCGATCTTCTGGTCCTGCGCGGCATTGACCTGCGCGGAATCGATATCGACCCTGTTGGCCGAATCTATCTTAATTTCGCGGAGCTGGAATTCACCAGCTTCAGCAGCCTGATGGCGGAGATCCGCCGTATTGCCGGTGTGACGGACGTCCGTACCGTACCGTGGATGCCTTCAGAGCGCGAGCATCTGGCGCTAAGCGCATTGCTGGAAGCGATGCCGGAGCCGGTGCTATCGCTGGATACCCGCAGCAAAATTGAACGCGCTAACCCGGCGAGCTGCCAACTGTTCGGCATGAACCAGGAACGTATGCGCAGCCACAATGTGACGCAGCTGATTAGCGGTTTTAACTTCCAGCGCTGGCTGGAAAGCGACTCCGTGGAGTCACTCGCCGAGCATGTGGTCATCCAGGGACAAAACTTCCTGTTGGAGGCGACGCCGGTCTACCTGAACGGTGAAGACGATACGCGTATTCTTGGCGGCGCGGTGGTGATGCTGCGCTCGACGCTGAAAATGGGGCGTCAACTGCAAACCATGACCACGCAGGATGTTAGCGCTTTCAGCCAGATTGTCGGCGTCAGCCCACGTATGCGTCAGGTGGTGGATCAGGCGCGCAAGCTGGCGCTGCTGACCGCACCGCTGCTGATTATCGGGGAAACCGGCACCGGTAAAGATTTACTGGCGCATGCTTGCCATTTAGCCAGCCCACGAGCGGCAAAACCCTATCTGGCGCTGAACTGCGGCTCGATACCGGAAGATGCGGTGGAGAGTGAGCTATTTGGCGATGCGGCTGAAGGTAAAAAAGGCTTCTTCGAGCAGGCTAACGGCGGCTCGGTACTGCTGGATGAAATCGGTGAAATGTCGCCGCGTATGCAAACTAAACTGCTGCGCTTCCTTAATGACGGCACTTTCCGTCGCGTTGGTGAAGATCATGAAGTCCATGTCGATGTCCGCGTGATTTGCGCCACCCAGAAAAACCTGGTTGAACTGGTGCAAAAAGGGCTGTTCCGCGAAGATCTCTACTATCGTCTCAACGTCCTGACTCTCAATTTACCGCCGCTGCGCGATCGTCCACAGGACATCATGCCGCTGACCGAGCTGTTTGTGGCGCGATTTGCCGATGAGCAGGGGATCTCCCGGCCTAAACTTGCCGCCGATCTCAATACGGTATTAACTCGCTACGGCTGGCCGGGCAACGTACGCCAGTTAAAAAATGCGGTGTATCGTGCGCTGACCCAGCTTGAGGGCTATGAACTGCGTCCGCAGGACGTGCTGCTGCCGGATAATGACGTCACCAGCGTGGCGGTAGGTGAAGAGGCGATGGAAGGATCGCTGGATGACATTACGCGTCGCTTCGAACGCTCGGTGCTGGCTCAGCTTTATCACAGCTACCCAAGTACGCGTAAGCTGGCAAAACGCCTGGGCGTTTCACATACCGCGATTGCAAATAAGCTGCGTGAATATGGCCTGAGCAGTAAGAAGGGCGAAGAGTAATAAAAAAAAACAGCCTCTTAAGAAGAGGCTGTTTTGCTTTGACGCTCTGGTTGTTACGCTTTCAGCGCAGCCAGGGCAGCATCGTAGTCCGGCTCGTTGGTGATTTCGTTCACCAGCTCGCTGTAAACGACATTGTCGTTTTCATCGATGACGACAACGGCACGTGCCGCCAGGCCTTTCAGGGCGCCATCAGCGATGCCCACACCGTAGGTCTGCAGAAATTCTGGCGCACGCAGGGTGGACAGAGTAACCACATTGCTCAGACCTTCTGCACCGCAGAAGCGAGATTGGGCAAATGGCAGGTCAGCGGAAACGCACAGAACGACGGTATCCGCCAGTTCGCCAGCCAGTTGGTTGAATTTACGCACAGATGCCGCGCAAACGCCGGTATCGATGCTTGGGAAAATGTTCAGAACTTTACGTTTACCAGCGAACTGGCCGAGGGTGACGTCAGACAGATCTTTTGCCACCAGCGTAAACGGTTGAGCTTTATCGCCAGCCTGCGGGATAGAACCTTGAACAGCAACGGGATTGCCCTGGAAATGTACGGTTTGCGACATGATTATCTTCCTGTTTACATATAGTTAACGTCTGCCCTAGTGTATGTCATCAGGTGTTAACACGGCAAACCCTATTTGCGTCTCACTAAAAGGAGTGGAAATGAGAAAGCTGCGCGTTTATGAAGAAGCCTGGCCGCTGCACTCGCCGTTTGTTATTGCCCGCGGTAGCCGCAGCGAAGCAAAGGTGGTGGTGGTTGAGCTTGAACAGGATGGCGTGAAAGGTATCGGCGAATGCACGCCGTATCCGCGCTATGGTGAAAGTCTGGCCTCGGTAATGGCGCAGATTATGGCGATTGGCGAACAGCTTGAACGAGGCATCACGCGCGAACAGTTAGCGACCTTGCTCCCTGCAGGTGCCGCGCGCAACGCGGTGGACTGCGCGCTGTGGAGTCTGGAGGCGCACCTGGTTAAAAGTGACGTTGTCACTCAACTTGGTGTTGTGCTACCGACGACGGTGGTGACTGCCCAGACGGTGGTTATCGGTACGCCTGACCAGATGGCTGCCAGTGCCAGAGCGCTATGGGAAAGCGGGGCGACGCTGTTAAAGGTCAAGCTGGACAACCATTTTATCTGCGAGCGCATGGTGGCGATTCGGGAAGCGGCGCCTGAGGCCACGCTTATCGTCGATGCCAATGAGTCCTGGCGTGGTGATGGGCTGGCGGCGCGCTGCCAGTTACTGGCCGATCTCAAGGTGGCGATGCTGGAACAACCGCTGCCGGTCGGTGAAGATGAGGCGCTGGATAATTTTATTCATCCGCTGCCTATCTGCGCCGATGAAAGCTGCCATACCCGCGAAGACTTGCCCGTCTTGCGCGGCCGCTACGAGATGGTGAATATCAAGCTCGATAAAACCGGTGGCCTGACCGAGGCGCTGGCACTCGCCGCCGAAGCTAAAGCGCAAGGGTTTGCGCTGATGCTGGGCTGCATGCTCTGCACGTCTCGGGCGATTGACGCCGCATTGCCGCTAGCAACCCAGGTCAGATTCGCCGATCTTGATGGCCCAACCTGGCTCGCCGTCGATGCGCAGCCCGCGCTGCGCTTTACCTGCGGTGAGCTTCATTTGTGATTAGCAGGTTGCCAGTGCAATAGCTGCGTCATCGCATCGAGATAGTTCTCGCTGGCCTCATCAGAGGAGACCGGCGGGAATTCGGCGGTGATACAGTGCAGGCCAATATCCTCACACCAGCTGCCAAACGAACCGGGTGTTTCATAGCCCACGCTGCTGGCCAGAGGCAGCGTAAAGGCGTTAGACAACCACTGCCCGAGCTCGCTGTTACGGGAATCTTCGATACAGGCCAGTGGGTCATGGAATGACACCACCCACGCCGGGTTAATTTGATGGATGAGCTGACACAGCCCGCGGCTTTCCGGTTCGGATCCCGGGCGGCTGCCGGTCAGCAGTACGACGTCGCGCTGCTCTGCGGCGCTGTTCCAGCGATACACGGTCTCGCCCGCTTTCCAGTTAGCCGCCGGAAAGTTGCGATTTAAATCGACACCGTTGGCGTTCGCCCGCAGCCCAAGCTGACAGCCGTCCGGGTTGACCGCCAGAATCACGTGATGGCGACGCAGCTCCGGGGCCAATGCCCGCAGTGCGCAGGAGAGTGTCACCACGGAGGAGTTTTCATCCCCGTGGGTACCGGCAATGATCAACCCACTTTGCGGGCCGGCAACCGTCGCGGGAAACCAGATAAGCGGCGCGCCCAGCAGAGAGCGGCCATAGTGTTGTGTTCCCTGAGGGAACGCGCCGCGCTGAGCGCGAGGGCGAAGTGCTGACATAGCAAGAATCCTGATGCGAAGTGCGTTATTGAGCAGTGTTGTGCAAAAGTCGCCGCGAATCAAATAGTTTCCTGTGCGGTAATAGGCGGCATAAATCAACTTTCTATGATATGACATTTGCATTTATAGAAAGTGAAACAAATAATATTTCCATTATGTTACTTGGGTTTATCTAATTTAAGGGGATGTCATGAAGTATCCTTTCACCTTGACCTGCTTTGCTGTGTTGCTTTCAGGTCTGAGTTCTGCCGCGTTTGCGGCCGACGTTCCCGCTGGAACGGTGCTGGCAAAACAGCAAGATCTGGTTCGCCACATCAAAGATGAACCCGCTTCGTTGGATCCCGCTAAAGCAGTAGGGTTGCCTGAAATTCAGGTGATCCGCGATCTGTTCGAAGGCCTGGTTAACCAGGATGCCAACGGTAATATTATTCCTGGTGTTGCCGCCCGCTGGCAGACCAATGACCAAAAAATCTGGACCTTTACCCTGCGTAACGATGCGAAATGGTCAGACGGTACCCCGGTAACGGCGCAGGATTTCGTCTATAGCTGGCAGCGTCTGGTGGATCCGAAAACCACCTCGCCATTTGCCTGGTTTGCCGCACTGGCTGGTATCACTAACGCGCAGGACATCATCGATGGCAAAGCTAAGCCAGAGACTCTGGGCGTAACGGCCGTTGATGCGCGTACTCTGCGCGTTCAGCTCGATAAACCGCTGCCGTGGTTTGTGAATCTGACCGCCAATTTCTCACTGTACCCGGTGAATAAAGCCAACGTTGAAAGCGATATAAACTGGACGCGCCCGGGTAAGCTGGTGGGCAATGGCGCTTACGTTCTGGCGGATCGAGTGGTTAACGAAAAACTGGTTGCGACCCCGAACAAACAGTACTGGGATAATGCGAAAACGGTGATTCAGAAAGTCACTTTTGTACCGATTAATCAGGAATCGTCGGCCACTAAACGCTATCTGGCTGGCGATATCGACATCACCGAATCATTCCCGAAAAATCAGTACCAGAAGCTGCTCAAAGAGCTGCCGGGCCAGGTCTATACCCCGGCGCAGTTGGGCACCTATTACTACGCCTTTAATACCCAGAAGGGGCCTACCGCCGATGCGCGTGTGCGCCTGGCGCTGAGCATGACCATCGACCGGCGGATTATTGCGGAGAAGGTACTGGGTACCGGTGAAAAACCCGCCTGGCGTTTAACACCTGACGTGACGGCGGGCTTCACTCCGCAGCCATCGGCGCTGGAACAGAGCAGCCAGGCGGAACTCAATGCGCAGGCTAAAATGCTGCTGCAGGCGGCAGGCTACGGTCCGAACCGTCCTTTGAAGCTGACGCTTTTGTATAACACCTCAGAAAACCACCAGAAAATTGCCATTGCGGTGGCGTCGATGTGGAAGAAAAATCTCGGCGTTGACGTGAAGCTGCAAAATCAGGAATGGAAAACCTATATTGACAGCCGTAACACCGGCAATTTTGATGTGATTCGTGCGTCATGGGTTGGGGATTACAACGAACCGTCGACTTTCCTGTCGCTGCTGACTTCAACCAATACCGGCAATATTGCACGCTTTAACGAACCGGCCTATGACAAGGTGATTCGTCAGGCGGCGCTGGAAAACACCGCCGCAGCGCGTAACGCTGACTATAACGAAGCGGAAAAAATTCTGGCTGCCAAAGCGCCGATTGCGCCGATTTACCAGTACACCAATGGTCGCTTAATCAAACCATGGCTGAAAGGGTATCCGATAACCAACCCGGAAGACGTGGCGTACACGCACACGATGTATATCGTTAAGCACTAGTTGTATCTATTCTCTATCTGACCTCATCCAAAACCAGCAATGGCGCTACTTACAGCGCCATTGTCTCTTTCTCACCTTAGCTCAGCACATCATTTTTTGACGGTATAAATGACGTATTCAACGATATAGCCTTGCGGTTAATCCCGCGTTTTTGCGTTCCCAGGTAGGGGTATTTAAGAACATGATTGTTTATACCGCTTTTGTTAATAGAATTAATTAACTGGAGCGAGATCGTGAGCAATAAAAACTGGAATGGAAATATTTCTTCACTACCAAGCGAGTTCGTGGAGAAGTTGTTGGAGATGTTGAGCAGGCCGGATGTTATCGCTGTGAGATTAGGTATTACCGGGAAAGGTATTCAACCAAACTATCAGCTCATCCACGTGGACCGCTCAGTAACCACAATGAATGGCGCTAACCACCAAAAGTTTGATGGTGTTGATGTGTTTGAAGAATCGAATATTACTGAGCCGCTAACACGCTGTGATATCACGAAGATGCTCCTTAGCGGAAATTAATGAGTTTTAAAATGATAACGATGGAGTCCCGATTACTCGGGGCTTTGTCATTTAGAGATACTGCCGTTAGGCGGTTTTTTAGTTCCTGGGTCGCGAGCGTTTTTTCGACTACCAGAACGGCAGCGATATGGCATAGGTCATCGCTGATGCGATTATGCAACCGCAGTCTCGACTGGCACGTTTTGACTCAAGATAACTCGCTGTTATATTTCAGTTTAAAGATAACTAATGAGTAATCATTAACCAACTGATAACAAAAAATTGAATATTATTTATCAATAAGATGGCTAAGATTTCCCTGTGATTTCAACTACAGGAAAAGAAAAATGACCCAAAAAATCGTCAGCCTGACTCTGTTATCTGCCTCTCTCTTTGCACCGCTGGCGTTCAGTGCGCCAACAGGAACATTGAGTGTTCATATACTGAACCAACAAACGGGCATTCCATCAAAAGATGTGGATGTCACCCTGGAAAAACAGCAGGCAACCGGTTGGGACACGCTGGCCCAGGGGAAAACAGATAGCGATGGCCGGATCAAATCTCTGTACCCTGAACACCAGGATATGTTACCTGGCGTGTACAGAGTGACGTTTAAAACGGGGAATTACTTCAAGACTGAAAAGCTGTCGTCCTTCTTTCCCGAGGTCCCGGTACTCTTTACCGTGACAAAAACCAATGAAAAGCTCCATATTCCGCTTTTGCTTAGCCAGTATGGGTATTCGACTTACAAAGGGAGTTAATTCACGTTAAGCGGCGAAAGCTTTTTATCTATTAGGCCGCCGAATCGCTAGCCCTTATCAGATTAAACCGTGTATTGAGCAAGTCTCATAGACGGTTTAATCCATTTTCCTGCACAGAAATTTATCTTTAATGACGCCATCATAAAAACGGCCTTTGGACTTTACGGTTAAAAATGTTTCGTAAGTCCTGGCCGGGACCCCGACGTATTGGTAAATCCCTAAACCAAAGAATTCAATTTCGAGAGTTTTTTGTTTTACGTCATAACCAATTGATTTAATGCGTGATGATGAAACGTCTTGACGCTGCATGATGATCCCATTACTCCCTTCATCTTTGAGCCGCTGTCGGGCTAACTCGGCTGAAGGCTTATCTTAACGCTTACTGACGGATCATCTATAGTTTTCCTGTCGCCTTATACGGAGAACAGGTATGCGAAATCCCACCTTACTACAATGTTTCCATTGGTATTATCCCGCAGGCGGCGAATTGTGGCCTGAAGTGGCGGCGCTTGCCCCGAACCTGAATGAAATTGGCATCAATATGATCTGGCTGCCGCCTGCCACTAAAGGTGCATCCGGCGGCTATTCCGTCGGCTATGACAGCTACGATCTGTTTGACCTGGGGGAGTTTGACCAAAAAGGTTCGGTCGCCACCAAGTATGGTGATAAAGCTCAACTGCTGGAGGCGATTACCGCGCTGCAACAGCACGACATTGCGGTGCTGATGGACGTGGTCGTCAACCACAAAATGGGGGCGGATGAAAAAGAGCGGATCCGCGTACAGCGGGTCAACGCGGAGGATCGCACTCAGATTGGCGAGGAAATCATCGACTGTGAAGCGTGGACTCGCTACTACTTTCCGGTCCGCGAGGGGAAATATTCGCAGTTTGTCTGGGATTACAAGTGTTTTAGCGGTATCGACCATATTGAAAACCCGAATGAAGACGGTATTTTCAAAATCGTTAACGACTATACCGGCGAAGGCTGGAACGATCAGGTCGACGATGAAATGGGCAACTTTGATTACCTGATGGGTGAAAATATTGATTTTCGCAACCACGCGGTGACCGAAGAACTCAAATACTGGGCGCGCTGGATGCTGGAGCAAACCCGCTGCGACGGCTTTCGTCTGGATGCGGTGAAACATATTCCCGCGTGGTTCTATAAAGAGTGGATAGAACACGTGCAGGAGGTGGCGACCAGGCCGCTGTTTATCGTCGCCGAGTATTGGTCCCATGAAGTGGATAAATTGCAGCAATATATCGCGCAGGTTGAAGGCCAAACGATGCTGTTCGATGCGCCTTTGCAACTGAAGTTTCACGAAGCGTCACGGATGGGGCGCGATTACGATATGAGCCAGATTTTCACCGGCACGCTGGTTGAAGCTGACCCGTTCCATGCGGTGACGCTGGTGGCTAACCACGATACGCAGCCGCTCCAGGCGCTGGAAGCGCCGGTAGAAGCCTGGTTTAAACCGCTGGCCTACGCGCTGATCCTGCTGCGCGAAAACGGGGTACCGTCAGTATTTTATCCCGATCTGTTTGGCGCGCATTACGAAGATACCGGCGGCGATGGTGAAACCTACACCATTGATATGCCGGTCATTGAGCAACTGCATGAGCTGATTGACGCGCGCCAACGGTTTGCCCACGGTGTGCAGACGCTATGGTTTGATCACCCAAACTGTATCGCCTTTAGCCGTAGCGGAACGGATGAAATGCCTGGCTGCGTTGTGCTGCTTTCAAACGGTGATGAGGGTAAAAAAACGCTGACACTCGGGGAGAATTACGGCAATAAGCGCTGGCGAGATTTTCTCAACAACCGGGAGGAGATCGTCGAGACCAGCGAAGAGGGCGGCGCGGTCTTTACCTGCAACGGCGGCAGCGTCAGCGTGTGGGTGATGGAAGATGTGCTCTGATTTGGCCCGGTTATCATGCGTAGTCCTGGGGCATTGAGCGTCGTGGCAAAATGATCGATGGCGCTGCTGGCTTTTTCTTCGGGGCCAGCGGCGCAATCTAACGTTCTCTCCGTTACGCCCCAAACGCACCATCTATGGTGTGCATCGCGCCGGTAACAAAAGAGGCTTCCGGCCCGGCAAGCCACGCTACCATTCCCGCCACTTCTTCCGGTCTGCCGTGGCGTTTTATCGCCATAAAGCTGTGCATCAGTTCTTTTAGCGGGCCTGACTCCGGATTAGCGTCGGTATCAATCGGCCCGGGCTGTACGATATTAACCGTAATCCCCAGCGGCCCAAAATCACGCGCCAGACCGCGTCCAAGCCCCTGTAGCGCTGATTTACTGACGGCATAGGCGGCGAGTCCTGGAAGGGGCATGCGGTCGCCGTTGACGGAGCCAATCACAATAATGCGCCCACCGGCAGGCATCTGCCGCGCTGCCTCGACTGCCGCATGATAAGGCGCATGAATATTAATCTGGAACAGGCGGTCGACGTCGTCGCTGTCCAACTCGCGCGCATCGCCGAAGAGAATGATCCCGGCGTTGATCACCAGAATATCCAGCGGCCCGCTGTCGCTCACCAGCTTGATTATCGCGTCACGATCGGCACTATCGGCCAATACCGCAGTGCTGCCGCTCTCCTTTGCCAGTTCCTCCGCCGCTTCACGCGATCCGGCGTAGCTGAAAACCACCGATGCACCGTCGGAGGCAAAGCGTCGAACGATTGCCGCCCCAATACCACGGCTACCACCTAAAACCAGTACGGATTTATGCTTAAATACGGTCATAAGAGAACTCCTGATGAGATTGTCATGGGGTTGTTGGTACATCGGCATCAACCAGGTATAAAGGATCATCGCGAGGACCTGCAAGGTCGCCAGTAGCCAAATTGGTGTACCTGGCTTAAGGGGTAGCCAAATTTCATTGGCCGATTGGGTTTCTGGATGGAGTTATTATGTAGAGAGTGCAATTTTCTCAGCAATAAAATAAGTTTCCATCTTGTCAATTTTTGATGTGCAATGTATGGTATTTCTTAATTGTAAACAATGGGATAGACAACGATCATGGTTTGAAGAGAACCGTTAATAAGGCAACAGACCCCTTAACGGTCATGCTTACTGAAAAGAACGAACAATCTGAGAATGAATTACCTGTGTTTGCAGATTTTGGTAATGACTCCAACTTAT
>NZ_JAKCNS010000042.1 GCF_021440345.1 Kluyvera intermedia | reverse complement strand
CCCCCAACCGGTCAACAGTACCTGCTGGCCTGGGGTAAAACGAGCATCGTCGCTGACGTGAACCGTACCAGCGAAATCAATCCCCGGCACCATCGGGAAGTTGCGGATGATTTTTCCTTTGCCGGTGATGGCCAGTGCATCTTTGTAGTTCAGGCTGGACCACTGGATATCGACGGTCACATTACCTTGCGGCAGCAGACTGTCGTCAACGGCCTTCACTGCGGCAATGGTTTTGCCATCCTGCTGTTCTAAGATGAGAGCCTGCATAACCCTTCCTTACATAGACTTTATAGTGAAAAAATATACCCGGGACTATACTCGTTTATCATCACGCGATGGCGATTTGGCGCAATAAATTGCCAGATCCGCCAGGTTTGGTAGTATGCCGACCTGGTATGATATGTTAGTGCTTACTTCTGGTAAGACACGGACGCCGGTTCTCGATAATCTGTCGGGTACGATTAATCTACGGAGTTAACTCAGGGATGCGATTAACGACGAAGTTCTCCGCCTTTTTCACGCTCTTAACCGGGCTGACGATCTTTGTGACATTGATCGGCTCATCGCTGAGTTTCTATAACGGCATACAGTATAAGATAGCCAATCGCGTACAGGCCGTAGCCACGGTACTGGATAACCGACTGGTTAATACCTCGTTTGATAAGCTGGATGACCAGCTTGATGAGATGATGGTACCTCTCGATATTGTGCGCATCGACTTTACGCTTAACGGCAAATCGCTGTTTCACCATGCGCGCAGCAGCAGCTACCTGCCGGTTGGCAGTCACTATCAATATCGCGAATTGGCAGTGCCATCGCTCAAACATCCCGGCATGACGATTCATCTGGTCTATCAGGATCCGATGGCGAATTACTTCCGCTCGCTGTTAACCACCGCCCCGCTGACCGTGACAATTGCCTTTATGGTGCTGGTGGTGTTTGTCGCCGTGCGCTGGCTACGCCGACAGCTGGCAGGAGAAGAGTTACTGGAGATGCGTGCGATTCGTATCCTTAATGGCGATCGCGGTGCGAAGGCCAAAGGCAATATCCACGAGTGGCCGGCGCGCACCAGCAGCGCGCTGGATACTTTACTTTCCGAAGTACAATTTGCCGGTGAGCAGCGAAGCCGACTTGATACGCTCATTCGTTCTTACGTCGCGCAGGATTCAAAAACGGGTCTAAGCAATCGTCTGTTCTTTGATAACCAACTGGCGACGCTGCTGGATGACCAGGAAAACGTGGGTTCTCACGGTATTGTGATGATGATTCGTCTGCCTGATTTCGACTTCCTGCGTGATAACTGGGGGCGGGCGGCGGCGGAAGAGCATGTCTTTACGCTGATTAACCTGCTCTCCACTTTTATTTTGCGCTATCCGGGCGCACTGCTGGCGCGCTATCGCCGTAGCGACTTTACCGTGTTATTGCCGCACCGCACCTTAAAAGAGGCGGACAGTATTGCCGGGCAATTGTTGAAGGCGATTGATGGTCTGCCGTTGGCGAAAATTCTCGATCGCGATGACATGATGCATATCGGTATCTGCACCTGGCGCAGCGGGCAGACCACGGAACAGGTTATGGAGCATGCCGAAGCCGCCGTACGCAATGCCGTTTTGCAGGGCAGCAACAGCTGGGCCATCTATGATGATTCACTGCCGGAAAAAGGGCGTGGCAATGTCCGCTGGCGCACCCTGATTGAACAGATGCTTAGTCGTGGTGGTCCGCGTATTTACCAGAAACCCGCAGTGAATCTGGAGGGTAAAGTTCATCATCGGGAGCTGATGTGTCGCATCTTTGATGGTAAAGAAGAGGTGATTGCCGCAGAGTATCTGCCGATGGTACTGGAGTTTGGACTAGGTGAGGAGTACGACCGCCAGCAGATTAGCCGTCTTATCCCATTCCTGGGGTACTGGCCGGAAGAAAATCTGGCAATCCAGATTACCGTCGAGTCGCTGGTTCGCCCACGTTTTCAGCGCTGGCTGCGTGATACGTTAATGCAATGCGAGAAATCGCAACGCCGACGTATTATTTTTGAACTTGCAGAGGTAGATGTCTGTCAACATATCACGCGCTTACAACCAGTCGTGCGTTTAATTCACGCTCTGGGCGTTCGGGTGGCGGTAACACAGGCGGGGTTGGCCTTAGTCAGCACCAGTTGGATTAAGCAACTGGAGATTGAGCTGATTAAGATAGATCCCGTGCTGGTGCGAAATATTGAAAAACGGAGTCAAAACCAGCTACTGGTACAAAGTTTAGTGGAAGCGTGTAAAGGAACGTCAATACAGGTTTTTGCTGCCGGAGTCCGCAGTCGTAGCGAGTGGCAGGTGCTGACCGAATGCGGAGTTTTCGGCGGTCAGGGTGATTTTTTTGCCGCCTCACAGCCACTTGACTCCAATGTGAAAAAATATTCGCAAAGATATTCGGTTTGACCTGCTGTTTAACGTGTTTATCACGTAGAATGACGCGCGCGGTTTTTTCTGGGAGTGTGCATGTCCGCTTGCCGGAAAAAATAACGCATCACGCATGTGACGACCTTTGACAGGTACAAATCCAGGAAGGAGCTGCAGTGAGTTTACCTGCACTGAAGGAGTCAGGTTGGATTTGTAACAAAGGTAACGAACTGCACTAATTTTCACCGTTGCAGATGATTTTTGCGCCTTGTCGCTGCCACGTGTGGTTGGTAAAGTAAGCGGATTTTATTTTTCCGCCCCAGCTTTCAGGATTATCCCTTAGTATGTTGAAAAAATTTCGTGGCATGTTTTCCAATGACCTGTCCATTGACCTGGGTACCGCGAATACCCTGATTTACGTAAAAGGACAAGGCATCGTATTGAATGAGCCTTCCGTGGTCGCCATTCGTCAGGACCGTGCAGGTTCGCCGAAAAGCGTCGCCGCCGTTGGTCATGACGCAAAACAGATGCTTGGCCGTACGCCAGGCAACATTGCGGCCATCCGCCCGATGAAAGACGGCGTTATCGCCGACTTCTTCGTGACCGAAAAAATGCTCCAGCACTTCATCAAACAGGTTCACAGCAACAGCTTTATGCGCCCAAGCCCGCGCGTACTGGTGTGTGTGCCGGTTGGCGCCACTCAGGTTGAACGTCGTGCAATCCGTGAATCCGCTCAGGGTGCCGGTGCGCGTGAAGTGTTCCTGATTGAAGAGCCAATGGCCGCTGCAATCGGTGCAGGCCTGCCAGTTTCTGAAGCAACCGGTTCCATGGTTGTGGATATCGGTGGTGGTACCACTGAAGTGGCCGTTATCTCCCTGAACGGTGTGGTTTACTCCTCTTCCGTCCGTATCGGCGGTGACCGTTTCGACGAAGCCATCATTAATTATGTGCGTCGTAACTACGGCTCCCTGATTGGTGAAGCGACCGCTGAACGCATCAAACACGAAATCGGCTCAGCTTACCCAGGCGATGAAGTGCGTGAAATCGAAGTCCGTGGCCGTAACCTGGCTGAAGGTGTTCCACGTGGCTTCACGCTGAACTCCAACGAAATTCTTGAAGCTCTGCAGGAACCGCTGACCGGTATCGTTAGCGCGGTGATGGTTGCGCTGGAACAGTGTCCGCCAGAACTGGCTTCCGACATCTCCGAGCGCGGCATGGTGCTGACCGGCGGTGGTGCGCTGCTGCGCAATCTCGACCGTCTGCTGATGGAAGAAACCGGTATTCCAGTTGTCGTTGCTGAAGATCCGCTGACCTGCGTAGCGCGTGGCGGCGGCAAAGCGCTGGAAATGATCGACATGCACGGCGGCGATTTGTTTAGCGAAGAGTAGTCAGCATGAAGTTCGGGGTAGCCAGCAGGCTACCCTCAATTTCACTGACACGAGAATACGCATAGCCTATGAAGCCCATTTTTAGCCGTGGCCCGTCGCTGCAGATTCGCCTTATTCTGGCGGTGCTGGTGGCGCTGGGTGTCATTATCGCCGACAGCCGCCTCGGTATGTTCAGCCAAATCCGAACATACATGGATACTGCCGTCAGTCCTTTCTACTTTGTTTCCAATGGTCCTCGTGAACTGCTGGATAGCGTTTCGCAAACGCTGGCTTCACGCGATCAGCTAGAGCTTGAAAACCGTGCATTACGTCAGGAGCTGCTGTTAAAAAACAGCGACCTGCTGATGCTGGGTCAGTACAAACAGGAAAATGCCCGTTTACGTGAGCTGTTAGGTTCACCGCTGCGCCAGGACGAACAGAAAATGGTGACGCAGGTGATCTCGACGGTTAACGACCCGTATAGCGATCAGGTTGTTATCGACAAGGGTAGCGTTAACGGTGTTTATGAAGGCCAGCCGATTATCAGTGATAAAGGCGTTGTCGGTCAGGTAGTGGCGGTAGCCAAACTGACCAGCCGCGTGCTGCTGATTTGCGATGCCACTCATGCACTGCCAATCCAGGTACTGCGTAACGATATCCGCGTAATTGCTGCCGGTAACGGCTGCACGGACGACCTGCAGCTTGAGCATCTGCCGGCCAATACCGATATTCGCGTCGGTGATGTGTTGGTGACATCGGGCCTGGGTGGACGTTTCCCGGAAGGCTATCCGGTGGGCGTGGTCTCTTCTGTGAAGCTGGATACGCAGCGCGCGTATACCGTGATTCAGGCGCGTCCAACTGCGGGCCTGCAGCGCTTACGTTATCTGCTGCTGCTGTGGGGCGCTGACCGTAACGGTAGCAACCCGATGACGCCAGAAGAGGTGCACCGCGTTGCCAACGAACGCCTGATGCAGATGATGCCTCAGGTTCTGCCATCGCCGGAAACGATGGGGCCGCAGCTGCCTGCGCCTGCGACTGGTCTTACTACCACGCCGTCCGCGGTGACGTCGCCACAACCCGCAACAAGGGGGCAATAGTGGCAAGTTACCGCAGCCAGGGACGCTGGGTCATCTGGCTCTCGTTCCTTATCGCACTGCTGCTCCAGGTTATGCCATGGCCAGAAGACCTTACGGTTTTCCGGCCAAACTGGGTTCTGCTCATTCTGCTTTACTGGGCGCTGGCGCTGCCGCACCGGGTGAATGTTGGCACGGGCTTCGTGATGGGTGCCATACTGGATTTAATCAGTGGTTCAACGCTTGGCGTGCGTGCGATGTCATTGAGCATCGTCGCCTATCTGGTCGCGCTCAAATATCAGCTGTTTCGTAACCTGGCGCTCTGGCAACAGGCGCTGGTGGTCATACTGCTCTCGCTCGCGACGGATATTATTGTTTTCTGGGCAGAGTTTTTAGTGATCAACGTCTCTTTCCGACCTGAAGTGTTCTGGAGTAGTGTAGTAAACGGCGTGCTCTGGCCGTGGATCTTTCTTCTGATGCGTAAAGTTCGCCAGCAATTCGCTGTTCAATAAGGTCGTTATGGTATCTCTCTATCTTGCTTCAGGTTCCCCGCGTCGCCAGGAACTTCTCACACAGTTAGGTCTTTCGTTTGAGAAAGTGGTTCCCGGCATTGAAGAGTTGCGCCGTCCGCATGAATCGGCGCAGCAGTATGTGGGGCGACTGGCACGAGAAAAAGCCCAGACGGGCGTGGCATTAACGGCTCACGACCTTCCAGTCCTCGGGGCAGACACCATCGTCATTTTAAACGGTGAAGTGCTGGAGAAACCGCGTGATGCTGCACATGCAGCCGTCATGCTGCGGATGCTCTCAGGAAAAACCCATCAGGTGATGACCGCCGTGGCGCTGGCTGATAGCCAGCATACGCTCGACTGTCTGGTGGTGACTGAGGTCACTTTCCGGACGCTGTCGGATGATGACATAACACACTATGTCGCGAGCGGAGAACCTTTAGATAAAGCAGGTGCATACGGTATTCAAGGGCTGGGTGGCTGTTTCGTCAGGAAGATCAATGGCAGCTACCACGCCGTAGTCGGCTTACCGCTGGTGGAAACGTATGAGTTGCTGAGTGACTTTAACTCGCTACGTGAAAAAAGGGATAAACATGACGGCTGAACTATTAGTTAACGTGACGCCATCGGAGACGCGAGTGGCGTATATCGATGGCGGCATTTTGCAGGAAATTCATATTGAGCGTGAAGCGCGACGCGGAATAGTAGGCAATATCTACAAAGGTCGCGTCAGTCGAGTCTTGCCGGGAATGCAGGCGGCTTTTGTAGATATTGGCCTTGATAAGGCGGCATTCCTTCATGCCTCCGATATCATGCCGCATACCGAATGTGTGGCCGGTGAAGAGCAAAAACAGTTTACCGTCCGCGATATTTCCGAACTGGTGCGTCAGGGGCAGGATCTGATGGTGCAGGTGGTCAAAGATCCACTGGGCACCAAGGGCGCGCGTCTGACTACCGATATCACGTTACCGTCTCGTTACCTGGTCTTTATGCCGGGTGCTTCTCACGTTGGCGTGTCACAGCGTATCGAAAGTGAAGTCGAGCGTGACAGATTAAAGAAGGTCGTGGCCGACTACTGCGATGAGCAGGGCGGATTTATCATTCGTACCGCAGCGGAAGGGGTATGTGAAAAAGATTTAGCGTCAGATGCTGCCTACCTGAAACGCGTCTGGACCAAAGTGATGGAGCGTAAAAAACGCAACCAGACTCGCTACCAGCTGTACGGTGAACTGGCGTTGGCGCAGCGTGTGCTTCGTGACTTTGCCGATGCCCAGCTGGATAAAATCCGCGTCGATTCCCGTTTGACCTATGAAGCGCTCATAGAATTCACGGCTGAATATATGCCGGAGATGACCAGTAAGCTTGAGCACTACAGCGGCCGCCAGCCTATCTTCGACCTGTTTGATGTTGAGAATGAAATCCAGCGCGCGCTGGAGCGTAAAGTCGAACTCAAATCGGGTGGCTATCTGGTCATTGACCAAACCGAAGCGATGACCACCGTCGATATCAACACCGGGGCTTTTGTTGGCCACCGAAACCTCGACGACACCATTTTCAATACTAATATTGAAGCAACGCAGGCTATCGCCCGCCAGCTGCGCCTGCGCAATCTTGGCGGCATTATCATCATCGATTTTATCGACATGAGTAATGAAGATCACCGCCGTCGGGTGCTGCACTCATTAGAGCAGGCGCTGAGTAAAGATCGCGTGAAGACCAGCGTGAACGGTTTTTCCGCGCTGGGTCTGGTGGAAATGACCCGTAAGCGTACCCGCGAGAGCGTTGAGCATGTGCTATGCACCGAGTGCCCAACCTGTCACGGTCGCGGTACGGTGAAAACCGTCGAGACGGTATGTTACGAAATCATGCGCGAGATTGTTCGCGTGCATCATGCCTATGATTCTGACCGTTTCCTGGTGTACGCATCACCTTCTGTTGTTGAAACGCTGAAGGGGGAAGAGTCCCATGCGCTGGCGGAAGTGGAAATTTTTGTTGGTAAGCAGGTTAAAGTCCAGATCGAACCGCTCTATAACCCGGAGCAGTTTGACGTGGTGATGATGTAATTACGCAGCCTGCTGCAACCCAAGGAGAGATGCGTGAGGCGATTGCCGGGGATTTTACTGCTCACCGTTGCCACACTGATTGTGATTATCGCGCTGCTGGTGAGCGGCCTGCGTCTCGCCTTGCCACATCTGGACTCCGTGCGTCCAGCGCTGCTGGGGAAAATTGAGGCGGCAACGGGATTACCGGTGTCTGCCTCACAAATAGCCGCCAGCTGGCAAAATTTCGGCCCGACGCTGGATGTCCGCGACATTAAAGCCGGCCTTAAAGACGGCGGCGAGCTGTCCATTAAGCGCGCCTCTATGGCGCTGGACGTCTGGCAAAGTCTGCTGCATATGCGCTGGCAGTTCCGCGAGCTGACCTTCTGGCAGCTGCAAATCCACACCAATACTCCACTACAGAACAACGACGGCGGCGATGGCATTAAGGGCGATCGCGTTGCTGACCTGTTCCTTCGTCAGTTTGACCACTTTACGCTTCGCGATAGCCAGCTCAGCTTCCTGACGCTTTCTGGCCAGCGCGCGGAGTTAACCATTCCGCAGCTAACCTGGCGTAATGACAAAAACCGCCACCGTGCTGAAGGCGAACTGAGCCTCTCCAGTCTCACTGGCCAGCATGGGCTGATGAAAGTGCGGATGGATCTGCGCGATGAAAACGGCCTGCTGAATAAAGGCCGCCTGTGGCTTCAGGCGGACGATATCGACGTGAAACCTTGGTTAGGCCGTTGGATGCAGGACAACATCGCGCTGACCAGCGCCCGATTTAGCCTTGAAGGCTGGGCCTCATTGGATAAAGGCGAAATTTCCAGCGGCGACGTCTGGTTGAAGCAAGGTGGCGCGAGCTGGCAGGGTGACAAGCAGCAGCACCATCTGGCGGTGGATAACCTCACCGCACACCTGTCGCGCGAAAAAGAAGGTTGGCAGTTCCGCATTCCTGATACTCGTATCACCATCGATAACACGGCATGGCCGCGCGGCGCGCTGGCGCTGGCATGGATCCCCGCGCAGGAAGTAGGTGGTGCGAATCATCAGCGTAGCGACGAGCTGCGTATTCGCGCCAGCCACCTGTCGCTGGCAGGGCTGAACGGCCTGCTGCCGATTGCGGAAAATCTGTCACCTGAGCTCGCTGACATCTGGCGCACCACCCAGCCAACCGGCACGGTTGATGCCTTTGCGATGGACATTCCTCTACAGAACACGGCTAAAACACGCTTTAACGCCAGCTGGAACGGCCTGGCCTGGAAGCAGTGGAAGCTGTTGCCGGGCGCTGAACATGTTTCTGGTAGCATCGCCGGTAGCGTTGAGAATGGTTCATTGCAGGTCGCGATGCAGAAGGCATTGATGCCATACGAGCACGTATTCCGCGCGCCGCTGGAGATAGCCAACGGCGTCGCCACCCTTAATTGGGTGAATAACGACAAAGGTTTCATGCTGGACGGGCGCAACATAGACGTGCAGGCGACGGGCGTTCGCGCAGCCGGTGGCTTCCGTTATCTCCAGCCGAAGGACGATCAGCCGTGGCTGGGTATTCTGGCGGGGATCAGCACCAATGATGGTGGCCAGGCATGGCGCTATTTCCCTGAGAACTTGATGGGCACTAAGCTGGTTGACTATCTGAGCGGTGCAATAAAGGCCGGTAAGGCTGAAAATGCGACGCTGGTTTACGGCGGTAACCCGCATCTATTCCCATATCCGCATAACGAAGGCCAGTTCCAGGTCTATGTGCCATTGCACGACGCCACCTTTGCTTTCCAGCCAGACTGGCCGGCGCTGACTGACCTCGATATTGAGCTGAACTTTGTCAACAATGGCCTGTGGATGAAGGCGGATAAGACCATGCTGGGCGGCGTCACTGCTCGCAATCTTGATGCTTCGATTCCGGACTACGCCAAAGAGAAGCTGCTCATTGATGCTGATATCAACGGCCCAGGGAAAGCGGTTGGTCCGTATTTCAAAGACACCCCGCTCAGTAAATCGTTAGGCGCTACGCTCGACGAACTTCAGCTTGATGGAGATGTGAGTGCTCGCTTACATCTTAATATTCCACTGGACGGCAAGTTGGTTTCCGCGACCGGCGACGTAGCGTTGAACAATAACAGCCTGTTTATCAAACCGCTGGGCAGCACGCTGCATAACCTCAAAGGTAAATTCAGCTTTAACAATGGCAACCTGACCAGTGAACCACTGACCGCCACTTGGTTTAACCAGCCGCTCAACGTTGATTTTACCACCACCGAAGGGGCAAAAGCGTACCAGGTGGGCGTGAATATGCAGGCGGATTGGCAACCGGCCCGGACCGGCGTGTTGCCAAAACAGCTGAATGACGCGCTTAAAGGTAGCGTACCGTGGAAAGGCAATATTGCTATCGAACTACCGTACGGCGGTAGCGGCACCTACAAGGTTGGCATTACCGGCGATTTGCAGAATGTGAGCAGCGATTTACCTCCTCCAGCGAATAAACGCGCCGGCCAACCGCTGCCGCTGAAAATTAATGTCGATGGCAATCTGCGTAGTTTTGACCTGACCGGTAATATTGGGCCGACAAATCATCTCAACAGCCGCTGGCTGCTGGGCAATAAGCTGAGGCTAGAAAGCGCTATTTGGGCCTCAGACAGCCGGACAATTCCGCCGCTGCCGCAACCGGGTATTGAGCTCAATCTGCCGCCGATGGATGGTGCGCAGTGGCTGGCACTGTTCCAGCATGGAGCGGCCGAGGGCGTGAGTAGCGCCGCCGCCTTCCCGCAAAACGTGACGCTGCGTACCCCATCGCTGACCTTTGCCGGGCAGCAGTGGAATAACCTGAGTATCGTTTCGCAGCCGACGGCCGGTGGCACACGCATTGAAGCTCAGGGGCGCGAAGTTAACGCCAGCCTGACGATGAAAGATGCCCAGCCGTGGCAGGCAGCGGTGCGCTATCTCTATTACAATCCATCGGCTAACCCGCTGGCGGCAGCATCGAGCGTGACTACAGCGAGCCAGCCGGTAAGTAACCCGATCGATTTCCACGGCTGGCCAGATCTCCAGCTGCGTTGCGCTGAGTGTTGGCTATGGGGACAGAAGTATGGCCGTATTGATGGCGACTTCAGCATTAAAGGCGACACGCTCTCGCTGGCAAATGGTCTGGTCGATACCGGTTTTGGTCGTTTGACCGCCGATGGTGTGTGGGTCAACTCGCTTTCCGGTCAGCGCACCTCGCTGAAAGGTAAAATCCACGGTAACAAGATTGATGATGCGGTGACTTTCTTCGGCGTTTCCACGCCGATTCGCGATTCTTCTGTTGATGTGGACTACGATTTACATTGGCGTGATAAACCGTGGCAGCCGGATATGGCATCGCTGAACGGTATCCTGAAATCGCATATCGGCAAGGGGCAGTTTACCGATCTGTCGACCGGACATGCCGGGCAGCTACTGCGTTTGCTGAGTGTGGATTCACTGCTGCGTAAGCTGCGCTTTGACTTCAGCGACACCTTTAGCGAAGGTTTCTACTTCGATTCCATTCGCAGCACCGCGTGGATTAAAGACGGCGTGCTGAATACCGACGATACGCTGGTGGATGGGCTGGAGGCTGATATTGCCATGAAGGGGTCGGTTAACCTCGTACGCCGTGAAGTGGATATGGAAGCTATTGTTGCTCCGGAAATTTCGGCGACGGTCAGCGTGGCGACCGCCTTTGCGGTAAACCCAATTATCGGTGCAGCGGTATTTGCCGCCACGAAGGTGCTGGGGCCACTGTGGAATAAAGTGTCGATACTGCGCTATCGCATCACCGGCCCAATCGATAAGCCACAAGTGAATGAAGTGCTGCGCCAGGCGCGCGGCGATAAAAAGCCATGATTTGACGCAAGCCTTGAATTGCCTCAATCTCATAACACTAACACCCGGAATACAGGCCCGAAATGCGTAAGACGCGCGGGCATTAACGAGTAGCGAAATAATGAGTCTAAATCTGGTAAGTGAACAATTGCTGGCGGCGAACGGCCTGAATCATCAGGATCTGTTCGCTATTCTTGGTCAACTCACGGAGCGCCGCCTGGATTATGGCGATCTCTATTTTCAGTCCAGCTATCACGAATCCTGGGTTTTAGAAGACCGCATCATTAAAGATGGTTCTTACAATATCGACCAGGGGGTTGGGGTGCGTGCGGTAAGCGGTGAAAAAACCGGTTTCGCCTATGCCGACCAGATTAGCCTGCTGGCGCTGGAGCAAAGCGCGCAAGCGGCGCGTACCATCGTACGTGACAGCGGTAATGGCAAAGTACAGACCCTTGGCGCCGTTGAATACTCGCCGCTGTACACCACGCTTGACCCGCTGCAAAGCATGACCCGCGAAGAGAAGCTGGACATTCTGCGTCGTGTTGACAGCGTCGCCCGCGCCGCCGATAAACGCGTGCAGGAAGTGACCGCCAGCCTGACCGGCGTCTATGAGCTTATCCTGGTGGCGGCAACTGACGGCACGCTGGCCGCAGATGTTCGTCCTCTGGTGCGCCTGTCGGTGAGCGTGCAGGTTGAAGATGATGGTAAACGCGAGCGCGGTGCCAGCGGTGGCGGCGGTCGTTTTGGCTATGACTATTTCCTCGCCGACCTTGACGGTGAAGTGCGTGCCGACGCATGGGCGAAAGAAGCCGTGCGCATGGCGCTGGTGAACCTGTCGGCGGTTGCGGCTCCGGCTGGAACGTTGCCGGTTGTGCTGGGCGCGGGCTGGCCTGGCGTACTGCTGCATGAAGCGGTAGGTCATGGCCTGGAAGGCGACTTCAACCGTCGCGGCACATCGGTCTTCAGCGGCCAGATGGGGCAATTGGTGGCTTCCGAGCTGTGTACTATTGTCGATGACGGCACGATGACCGACCGTCGTGGTTCCGTGGCTATCGATGATGAAGGGACGCCGGGTCAGTACAACGTGCTTATCGAAAACGGTATCCTCAAAGGCTACATGCAGGACAAGCTCAACGCGCGTCTGATGGGCGTGGCGCCAACCGGTAACGGCCGTCGTGAGTCTTACGCGCATCTGCCGATGCCGCGCATGACCAACACCTATATGCTGGCCGGTAAATCGACGCCGCAAGAAATTATTGAGTCCGTTGAATACGGCCTGTATGCGCCGAACTTTGGTGGCGGCCAGGTCGACATCACCTCCGGTAAGTTTGTCTTCTCGACTTCAGAAGCCTACCTGATTGAAAACGGCAAGGTGACTAAGCCGGTGAAAGGGGCGACCCTGATTGGCTCCGGGATCGAGACCATGCAGCAGGTCTCGATGGTGGGTAACGATCTGAAGCTCGATAACGGCGTGGGCGTCTGCGGTAAAGAAGGCCAGAGCCTGCCGGTTGGCGTAGGCCAGCCGACGCTGAAAGTGGATAGTTTGACGGTAGGCGGCACGGCCTGACCTGAACAATCGAGAAAAAATGGCGCGTCCTGAAACAGGCGCGCCATTTTTTTTAGCGTAAATGGTCCAACGGGATCTCAGGGTCGGGTTCGTGAGTGATGCGATTGCGTAAATCACGACGAATAATTTCAATAGACCAAAACCAAATCAAATGGCCCACTATCTCTGAAACGTGCTCGTACCATGGAAGTTCAAAGAGAGGAGGGGTCAGCCCCATCAAAGGGAATGAGATCATGTGGACAAATAGCTGAGCTAAAGCACCGGCCAGCAAACCTTGCCAGAGTTTTATTTTCGGAAAGACTTCTGCGACCACGCAATAGCCTAAAGCGAAGATGATTGAAAAAATAATATGCGTTACGCCGACCCAGTTAAATACATGTCCCGCAAATGTATAAACGGCAGCATTAGGATCAATAATACCCAGCCAGTCGCGTAAAAATACATACGGAGGATTGAGGAAATTGCGAGAGCAATCAATCTGACTCGCCGCTCTTATTAATTGTTCTGGCCCACATGCACCATTAAAAAGGTCGGTTGGGCTGCGCGGAGGGAGCGGGACTTCGGCTCCCCATTTTACAAAGGCGGAGACAATCCCTGCGATTAAACCAATGAATGCAGCGAGTCCATAGCGCCTGCGTGATGGCGGTGTCTGTTCGAATAAATTCATTTTTAATCCTTGTTTCAAATGGCCTTGAAAATACATTTTATTATTTATGATTTAACAAAATACAAACATTTAAATATCTGTATAAGGACAAGATAATAGGCAGGTGTTAACAGTGTCAATTAGCTAATATTGATAGTATGGCGTATTTTCCTGAATTATATCGGCGGTAATTCAGGAAATGCCCATGTCAGAAATGAGTTATGTCATTATTTAATTTCAGAAATTAATATTATTTAAATTACTCTTTCCTCCTCTCTCTCATTCCCTGAAACAGCTCCGCAACTTCTACAAAATAGTCGGTCAGATAGTTAATACAGACCTGGACCTTAAGCGGCAACTTGTCCTTTTCGGTATACAAGGCGTACACCGGACGAGGATCTGATTGGTAGCGTGGGAATAAGATCTCTAACTCGCCGCTGTTGATCTCATTGATCACCCACATCAGTGGGACGTAAGCAATTCCGGCACCGGCAACCAGCCAGCGTGAGATTGTCATCGGATCGTTGGTGACAAACCGGCCTTCTGGCTGCAACCTGGTGGAAAGCCCCTCGGGTGCAATCAGTTCAAATTCGTTATCCGGGCGAACGCTGTATTCGAGCCACGAGTGGTTACTCATATCGGCCGGTTTCTCAGGAATGCCGTACTGTGCCAGATATTTTTTCGAGGCACAGACCACCATCGGCATGCTGCCGAGACGGCGGGAAAAGAGGCTGGAGTCTTGCAAGGCGCCCACGCGGATAACGACATCCAGACCGTCGGCAATGAGGTCCGGTGCTGGGATACCCGTCACCAGATTGACGGATAATCCCGGATACTCTTTGAGCATCTCCGCCGTCATGGCAGCGAGAACATTTTGTGCCATAGTTGATGAACAACCGATACGCAGCGTACCGATGGGCGTGTTGTTAAAGGCGTAGAGCTGCTCGTGAACTTCCTGGACTTCGTACAGCATCCGGCGGCAGCCCTGGTAGTAAATTTTGCCGGCTTCGGTGAGGCCAATGCTGCGCGTACTGCGGTTGAGCAGCTTGACCTGGAGTTCATCTTCCAGTTTAGAGACGGTCTGGCTAATCGATGAAACGCTCATCTGAAGCTGTCGTGCCGCGGCGGTAAAGGAGCCTTGCTCGACAACTTTGGCAAACACCGACATCCGTTTTAATCGTTCCATTGTTCACTCTGGCTTAAAAGTGATTTGCATCACACTATGTAGATAAGGCTATGACTGTTACGTTAAAATACTGTTAGCTGAATAACTAAATATCCAAAACCATTCTAGCAGTATCCCAGTGGCAACGGCCTGAATCCCCTGGCGTCTACGCAAGTAAACCGCCGGGAAGAACGAGTGTCGCCAATACAGAGATACCCGAATGATAAAGTGTAACGTTTCAATCTCATCTGCACGCTAGTCTATTAAGGTCAACATGAGCCTGTTCCCTGTCATCGTGATTTTCGGTCTCTCTTTTCCACCGATCTTCTTTGAGCTGCTGTTATCGCTCGCCATTTTTTGGTTGGTGCGTCGGCTACTGACGCCAACCGGGATCTACGATTTCGTCTGGCATCCCGCGTTGTTCAATACCGCGCTGTACTGCTGTCTGTTTTATTTGATATCACGTTTGTTCGTTTGAGGTGGAAGTGAAAACACTAACAAGAAAAATCTCTCGTACCGCCATTACGGTGATACTGGTTATCCTGGCGTTCATCGCGATTTTCCGCGCCTGGGTCTATTACACCGAATCGCCGTGGACGCGCGATGCCCGCTTTAGCGCGGATGTGGTGGCGATCGCCCCGGATGTTTCAGGCCTGATTACTCAGGTTGCGGTTAAGGATAACCAACTGGTTACTAAAAATCAGGTTCTGTTTGTTATCGACCAGCCGCGTTATCAGAAAGCGCTTGCCGAAGCCGAGGCGGATGTTTCCTACTACAAAGCGCTGTCAGAAGAAAAAAGTCGCGAAGCCGGGCGTCGTAACAAACTTGGCGTGAGCGCCATGTCGCGTGAAGAAATCGATCAATCGAACAACGTACTGCAAACCGTGCTGCATCAGATGGCAAAAGCACAGGCGACGCGCGATCTGGCGCGTCTTGACCTCGATCGTACCGTTATTCGCGCCCCGGCAGACGGCTGGGTCACCAACCTCAACGTCTACGCGGGGGAATTTATTACCCGTGGATCAACGGCAGTGGCGCTGGTTAAACAGCACTCTTTCTACGTCATGGCCTACCTTGAAGAGACCAAGCTTGAGGGCGTACGCCCAGGCTACCGCGCTGAAGTGACGCCGCTGGGCAGCAACCATGTGCTGAAAGGCACCGTCGATAGCGTCGCCGCCGGTGTGACGAATGCCAGCAGTAGCGTGGACAGCAAAGGCATGGCAACCGTCGATTCTAACCTTGAATGGGTGCGCCTGGCCCAGCGCGTGCCGGTGCGTATTCGCCTGGATAAAGAGCCGGGCAACCTCTGGCCGGCGGGCACTACCGCGACGGTGGTGATTACCGGAAAAAAAGATCGTGATGCCAGCCAGATGACTTTCTTCCAGAAACTGGCGCTGCGCCTGCGTGAGTTCGGTTAATCGTCATGGGCATTTTCAGTATTGCCAACCAGCACATTCGCTTTGCCATCAAACTGGCCTGTGCGGTGGTGCTGGCGCTGTTTGTTGGCTTTCACTTCCAGCTTGAAACACCGCGCTGGGCCGTGCTGACCGCCGCGATTGTTGCGGCCGGTCCGGCGTTTGCCGCGGGCGGTGAACCCTATGCTGGGGCGATTCGCTATCGTGGGATGCTGCGTATTGTTGGCACCTTTATCGGCTGTATCGCGGCGCTGGTCATTATCATCACCATGATCCGCGCTCCGCTATTAATGCTGCTGGTGTGCAGTATCTGGGCCGGTTTTTGTACCTGGGTATCGTCGCTGGTGCGGGTCGAGAACTCCTACGCCTGGGGGTTATCTGGCTATACGGCGCTAATTATTGTCGTCACCATTCAGGCGGAACCGCTGCTGACGCCACAGTTTGCCGTCGAGCGCTGCAGCGAGATTGTGCTCGGGATCATTTGCGCGATCGTTGCCGACCTGCTGTTCTCCCCGCGCTCGATCAAAAAAGAGATCGATAATGAACTCGACGCCATGCTTATCGATCAATACCGCCTGATGCAACTGTGCATCAAGCACGGCGATAGTGATGAGATGGACCGCGCCTGGCTGGCGCTGGGTCGCCGTACCGCCGCGCTGGAAGGGATGCGCAGCAACCTGAATATGGAGTCTTCACGCTGGGCGCGGGCCAACCGCCGTTTGAAAGCGTTGAATACCGTTTCGCTGACCATGATTACCCAGGCCTGCGAAACCTTTATCATGCAAAACTCGCGTCCGGAGATTGTCACCGACGCCTATCGTGAGCTGTTTGAAGAACCGGTAGAGACAGTGCAGGATGTGCATCGCCAGCTCAAACGTATGCGTCGTGTGCTGGCGTGGACAGGTGAACACGACACGCCGGTCACCATTTACAGCTGGGTCGGCGCGGCGACGCGCTATCTGCTGCTCAAACGCGGGGTGATTGGCAACGCTAAAATCAGCGCCCGCGAAGAAGAGATCCTGCAAAGTGAAGTGGTGGTGCGTCCGGACTCCGCCGAGCGGCATCATGCGATGATCAACTTCTGGCGTACTACTGTCTCCTGTGCGTTGGGCATTTTATTCTGGCTGTGGACCGGCTGGACCTCCGGCAGCGGCGCGATGGTGATGATCGCCGTGGTGACCTCGCTGGCGATGCGTTTGCCGAACCCGCGTATGGTGGCGATCGATTTTCTCTACGGTACTATTGCGGCTCTCCCCATCGGGGCGTTCTACTTCCTGATTGTCATCCCTGCCACTCAGCAAAGTATGCTGCTGCTGTGTCTGAGCCTGGCGGTGATGTGCTTCTTTATCGGGATTGAAGTACAGAAAAGGCGTCTGGGTTCGCTCGGTGCGTTGGCCAGTACCATCAACATTCTGGTGCTGGATAACCCGATGACTTTCCACTTCAGCCAGTTCCTCGACAGTGCGTTAGGGCAAATCGTCGGCTGCTTTATGGCATTCATCGTTATTCTGCTGATCCGCGACAACTCCCGTCTGCGTACGGGGCGTGTGCTGTTAAACCAGTTTGTATTTGCCGCCGTGTCGGCAATGACCACTAACATGGCGCGACGCAAAGAGAATCATCTGCCGGGACTTTATCAGCAGCTCTTTTTACTGCTTAACAAATTTCCCGGTGATATTGCCAAGTTCCGTCTGGCGCTGACGCTGATTATTGCGCACCAGCGCCTGCGCGATGCACCGATCCCGGTGAATGACGATCTGTCTGAATTTCACCGCCAGCTGCGTCGTACCGCTGACCGGGTGATTTCCGCTAGCAACGATGATAAACGTCGCTACTACTTTACGCGATTGCTGGGCGAGCTTGAGGTGTATCAGCAGAAGCTGCGCACCTGGGAAGCCCCGGCGCAGGTCACCGAGCCGGTTGAGCGTCTGGTAGTCATGCTGCATAAATACCAGGGCGCGCTGACCAGCAGTTAAACCGCTTTTCCCTGGCGTGTGTCACCACGCCAGGTCCCTTTCGCAAACCCCACATTCCCTATCCCACCCTATACTTAGAGAGAACCATTTCTCAGGAGGGTGTAATGACCACGCAAGCACTGCAGGATAATGACCTTTTCCAGACCGGATATCTGGTCAACGGTGAATGGCAGCAACTCAATTCCACTTTTGACGTACTCAACCCGGCAACAGGTGAAGTCGTGGCGAAAGTAGCAAAAGCCGGTAAAAAAGAGACCGAACAGGCGATAGCCGCTGCCGCTAAGGCATTCCCGCTATGGCGCGCGAAAACGGCGAAAGCGCGTTCAGAGCTGCTTTATCGCTGGTATCAGCTGATGATTGAAAACAAAAGTTGGCTGGCGCGGCTGATGACCATTGAGCAGGGTAAGCCGCTGAAAGAAGCCGAAGGCGAAGTCGATTACGCGGCGAGCTTTATCCAATGGTTTGCCGAGCAAGGCAAACGCGCGAACGGTGAAATCATTCCACCGGCAAAGCCTGGCTCGCGCATTCTCGCGACGCGTGAACCGATAGGCGTGGTCGCTGCGATTACACCGTGGAACTTCCCCATGGCGATGCTGACCCGCAAGCTAGGTCCGGCGCTGGCCGCAGGCTGCACTGGTGTGATAAAACCCGCCAACAACACGCCGCTTTGCGCCTTTGCTCTGCTGGCGCTGGCGAAGAAAGCAGGGATCCCGGACGGCGTACTGAATGCGGTGGCGGGCAACACTCAGGAGATCAGCGACGCGATTATGGCCAGCCACGAGGTGCGTAAAATCTCCTTTACCGGCTCGACGTCGGTCGGGAAAACGCTGGTCCGCAATGCGGCTGAAACTATGAAGAAAGTCTCCATGGAGCTCGGCGGGAATGCGCCTTATATCGTGTTTGAGGATGCCGATATTGATGCTGCCGTGCAGGGCGCGATTGCCAACAAATTCCGCAATGCTGGCCAGGTGTGCGTCAGCGTGAACCGTTTTTATATTCATGACAGCGTCTACGAGCGTTTTGTCAGCCAGCTGGCAACGGCGGTTAAGGCGCTAAAAGTGGGCAATGGGCTGGAAGATGGGGTGGTCGTTGGGCCGCTGATTGAAGATTCGGCGGTCAAAAAAGTACGTGAGCATGTCGAAGACGCGGTCGCGAAAGGTGCTGAAGTGCTCGCCGGCGGTGAGGCTCATGAGCTTGGTGGCAACTTCTGGCAGCCGACGGTGCTGGGAGAGTGTCATGAGCAGATGCTGTTGGCGCAGGAAGAGACGTTTGGCCCGCTGGCGGCCTGCTTCCGCTTTAGCGATGAAGACGATGTCATTCATCGCGCGAATAATACCCCCTACGGCCTGGCGGCGTATTTCTATACTCAGAATCTCTCTCGCGTGTTCCGTGTCTCGCAGGCGCTGGAAAGCGGCATGATCGGCATTAACGAATGTGCGGTGTCGACTGAGCTTGGGCCTTTTGGCGGCGTGAAAGAGTCTGGGCTGGGGCGTGAAGGTTCGGTGTTGGGGCTGGAAGAGTACCTTGAGGTAAAAACGTTACACATCGGGGGACTCTAGTCCTGGTGGATGGGGAGAGGGCGTAAGATGGAAATCTATACTTTTGATTTTGATGAAATAGAAAACCAGGGCGATTTTTATCGGGAATTCGCTCGACTCTTTGCCCTCGACAGCGAACAGATTCGCAATCTTGATGCGTTATGGGATGCGGTCATTAGCCCGCAAATGCCGACGCCACTGGAGATTGAATTCATCCACCTGGATGATAAACAGCGTCGGCGCTACGGTGCGCTGATTCTGCTGTTTGATGAGGCGGAAGAAGAACTGGAAGGAATGCTGCGTTTTAACGTTCAGCGTGGATAAAAAAAGCCCTCGCATAAGGGCGAGGGCAAGTCGTCGGACAAGACGACGAGGGTTTATTTGTACAGCTCAGCCGTAGCGTGCCAATGGTCGCCGGTACGGGCTTCAATTACGCGGTAGCTGCTAGCGCCTTCTTTTTCAGCTTTTGCGGCTAACTCACTACGCATATCCATCGGGGCGCTACCAACCTGTGATACAGAGATGGTGCCCATTGGTTGAAGGCTCTGAGCCTGCTCTGCGTTCACCTGTTGTACTGCGGCGCTTGCGCCGAAAGACAGAACGGATGCCAGACCAAGGGATGCGATAATCATTGCGCTTTTCATAGTGTTTACTCCTCACCTTATTCTTCAGCGGTGAGAGGATAATCTTTTTGATTCCTGGACCGCTGTGGGTAATTTAATTTATTGACTGCCGACGTACTGCTTCACACTGACTTATTTGTACAGTTCAGCCGTAGCGTGCCAATGGTCGCCGGTACGCGCTTCGATAACGCGATATGACGAAGCACCTTGTTCTTCTGCTTTTTTGTTCAGCATTTCATGCATGTCCATCGGAGATGAACCGACGGAACCGATGGATACGGTGCCGATTGACTGACGGGTCTGGGCCTGATCGCTGTTGATAGAATCAGCGGCGAAAGCGCCAAACGAGATAGCAGAAAGGATGCTCAGAGCAGCAACGGTAGTTTTGATTTTCATGATACTCACCTCGTCGAATTTTTTTGGAAGGTCTTTGTTTTGTGACCCTCATCACGAAATTAAGTATACACTAATCACACAAAATATTAATACCCCCCTAATGGTTTCGCGTGTAATTACATGTCAATAAACGTCATTTTTAGAACATTTACGTATAAAAAAACGCATATTTTGGCAAAGGGAATCTGTAATGATGCGTAAAATCAAAAAGATAGAAGAATTTGATATTTTGTGCGATTAAGTCAGGATATATTCACTGTATCTATGCGTTAGGCCGCGGAATCGCACTAAATGCTAACGAAACGGTAGTTGAAGATATGGGGATAGAAAGGAAAGGCAGCTCCTCTGGAAGCACCAGAGGAGAGAGGGGGAGGGATTACAGTTCCTGTTCGAACAGAACCTGAATCGCTTCGAACAGATCCTTCACGCTAAACCCCCTTGCCGGGGTGGTGAAGATGGTGTCATCACCGGCGATGCTGCCGAGGATGCCTTCTGCTTTACCCAGAGAATCCAACAGGCGTGCGATAAGCTGTGCTGCTCCAGGGCTGGTGTGGATGACGACCACGGAATCGTTGTAATCGATATCCAGCACCAGATTTTTAAGCGGGCTGGTGGTGGTCGGTACGCCCAGTTCGGCTGGCAGACAGTAAACCATCTCCATTTTGGCGTTGCGCGTACGCACGGCACCAAACTTCGTCAGCATACGAGAGACTTTGGATTGGTTGATATTATCGAAGCCTTCTTCCTGCAAGGCCTGAACAATTTCGCCCTGTGAGCTAAATTTTTCTTCCTTCAGTAAGGCTTTAAAGGCTTTAACTAATTCTTCTTGTTTGGTTGAACTTCGCATAAGTCACCCGAGGATGGTGGTGAAATTAACATTATTATGCATATAGGTGAATTTTTATGCAAACAATTTGCCTAAAGAGGCTAATTCGAATAGAGAAAGGCGGAATTTTAGCAAAAATTAGACCTAAGAAACATGCCTATATCACGGGATCTAAATAAGTTAAAAGTAAATGAATTGTTATTAAATTGCTGTTGTTTTACGCAACATGCTGCGTATATTGTAATCGATAGTTGATGAAAATTTGGTTTCGTAGATAGGCCTTTTTCTGGGAGTGGTGCAGTAGTCCCAACAATGCTGCTGGAGACGCTGCATTCTGTAAGCAATTAGATTGTAATTATTTACCTTGTGAATTAAGGTCGCCGCAACGGAGTAACAATAGGTCTCTCCTGCGTTGGTTATGCGGTCCACGACAGGTTGCTACCTGAATGTCATTAACCATAATAAGGAGTTTAGGATGAAAGTCGCAGTCCTTGGTGCCGCCGGCGGTATTGGCCAGGCGCTTGCCCTACTACTAAAGACCCAACTTCCTTCAGGTTCAGAACTCTCTCTGTATGATATTGCCCCCGTCACGCCTGGCGTGGCAGTCGATCTCAGCCATATTCCTACTGATGTCAAAATCAAAGGGTTTTCAGGTGAAGACGCGACGCCTGCGCTGGTAGGGGCTGATGTTGTCCTGATTTCAGCGGGTGTTGCACGTAAACCCGGCATGGATCGCTCCGATCTGTTTAACGTTAACGCCGGGATTGTAAAAAACCTGGTACAACAAATTGCTAAAACCGCGCCAAAAGCCTGCATTGGTATCATTACCAACCCGGTCAACACCACGGTGGCTATCGCCGCTGAAGTGCTGAAAAAGGCGGGGGTGTACGATAAAAACAAACTGTTTGGCGTAACCACGCTGGATATCATCCGCTCCAATACCTTTGTGGCGGAGCTGAAAAGTAAAAACTGCGGTGATGTTGAGGTCCCAGTGATTGGCGGCCACTCCGGTGTGACCATTCTGCCTTTATTGTCGCAAATCCCTGGTGTTAGCTTCTCCGAACAAGAAGTGAATGACTTAACCAAACGCATCCAGAACGCAGGCACCGAAGTGGTGGAAGCGAAGGCCGGTGGTGGGTCAGCAACCCTGTCAATGGGGCAAGCAGCGGCACGTTTCGGCCTCTCTTTAGTCCGCGCATTACAGGGCGAAAAGGGGGTTGTGGAATGTGCGTATGTAGAAGGTGACGGCGAATATGCGCGCTTCTTCTCGCAGCCGCTGCTGCTGGGGAAAAATGGCATTGAAGAGCGTCAGTCTATTGGCAAACTGAGTGCCTACGAACAGCAGGCGCTGAACGGTATGCTGGAGACGCTGAGAAAAGATATTCAGCTGGGTGAAGAGTTTATCAATAAATAAGACCTCAGGTCTTAGCGTATAACAAAGGGGCCGATTGGCCCCTTTGCTTTTGTTGTTTAACCGCTTAGTTTGACGCCGGATATTCCTGAATCGTCACCTGCAGCGTTATTTTCTTATCATCACGCATCACCACCACTGGGATCACTGACCCAGGGCGGATCTCCGCCACCTGGTCCATGGTCTCCAGTGCGGACACGGCCTGCTTGCCATTCACAGAGACAATCACGTCGTTATTCTGGATCCCTGCCTGTGCGGCTGGGCCATCTGGCGATATATCGTTAACTACAATACCTTGAATAGGATCGATGCCACCCTGCGCGTGGACTGGGGCAATTTCGCGCCCACTGATGCCGATAAAGCCACGGATCACCCGGCCATCGCGAATCAGCTTATCCATAATCTTGGTCGCCAGCTGGAATGGGATAGCAAAGCTCAGCCCTTCCGGAGTTTCACCGTCGTTGCTCTTATCAAAGGAGAGGGTGTTGATGCCCATCAGTTCACCCAGCGAGTTCACCAGCGCGCCGCCGGAGTTCCCGTGGTTGATAGAGGCGTCGGTTTGCAGGAAATTCTGCCGACCGCTTGGGTTCAGGCCGATACGACCGGTGGCGCTGATGATCCCCTGAGTGATGGTCTGTCCGAGGTTGTAAGGGTTGCCAATCGCCAAAACCACATCGCCAATGTGCGGTACACGGCCAGGGTTTATTGGGATGACGGGCAGGCCGCCGGTGGCGTTAATTTTGAGCACCGCCAGGTCGGTCAGACTATCGGATCCCACCAACAGCGCTTCAAACACGCGGCCATCCTGTAGGGCAACGATAATTTGGTCGGCGTCGTTGATGACATGCTTGTTGGTAATGATGTAGCCGCGCTCGTCCATAATCACCCCGGAGCCGAGCGTTTTAATCTCAAGCTGGCTATGGGTGCTGCTGTTCAAACTGCGATTATAAACGTTGACTACCGCAGGCGCTGCACGACGCACCGCCGAGTTGTAGCTCGCCGGAGCTTCATCCATGCCGCTAAAGCGCTGGGAAGATAATGGATTCCACTGGCGTAAAGAAGGGACGGTGGCAATCAGTATGCCACCGACCAATAAACCGAGTGCGACCGAACGTAAGAGCTTTACAAGCATGATAACGGTATCGTTGATAAGGAAACTGGACGAAGCATACCACGACTTAACCGGACATACATTCCATGCTATGTCCGGTTTCCCGAGGATTAACGCAGCAGCAGGTAGATACTTTCCTCGCCGCGCAGTACGTTAACCGCCATCACCGCCGGTTTGGCTTCCAGAACCTTGCGCAGCTCAGCTATCGACTGAGTTGGCTGGCGGTTCACGCCAATGATGACGTCATCTTTATGCAGGCCCACTTGAGCGGCCGGGCTGCCTTTTTCCACGCTTGAGATGACAACGCCTTTCGTCCCATTTTTCGCCTGGCCGTCGCTCAGCGATGCGCCTTCCAGCGCGGGGATAATAAGCTGAGCGCTGGCAGTCGATGAAGTGCTCTTATCTAACGTGACTTCCACATCCATCGGTTTGCCGTCGCGCAGCAGACCCAGTTTGACCTTGGATCCCGGTTCGGTGGTGGCAATGCGCGAGCGCAGTTCAGCAAAGCTGTTGAGCGGTTTACCGTTCAGGCTGGTAATGACATCACCTGATTTGATCCCTGCTTTTGCTGAGCCTGAACCCGGCAGAACTTCGCTGACGAAGGCGCCACGCTGGACATTGAGGTTAAAGGCTTTAGCGATATCGGCGGTCATTTCCATCCCGCGGATGCCGAGCAGGCCGCGCTTTATTTCACCGAATTGAATCAGCTGTTGAGCCAGGGTCTGCGCCATATTGCTCGGGATGGCGAAGCCTATCCCAACGCTGCCGCCGCCGGGGGCCAGAATGGCGGTGTTGATGCCAATCAGCTCGCCGTTGAGGTTAAGCAGCGCACCGCCGGAGTTGCCGCGGTTAATGGCTGCATCGGTCTGAATAAAGTTCTCCAGCCCTTCAAGATTCAGGCCGCTGCGACCCAGTGCCGAGACTATCCCGGAGGTCACTGTCTGCCCCAGGCCAAACGGATTACCGACGGCCACGGCGAAGTCGCCGACGCGCAGTTTGTCGGAGTCGGCGATAGCGATTTGCGTCAGGTGGCTGGCTTTCTGGATTTGCAGCAGGGCGATATCGCTTTGGTCATCGCTGCCGATAAGCTTGGCGTCGAACTCCCGACCATCGTTAAGTTGCACGCTGATCTTCTGCGCATCGCTAATCACATGGTTGTTGGTCAGCACGTAGCCTTTAATGGCGTCGATGATGACGCCAGAACCCAGGCCTTCAAACTGCTGTGTAGGTTCATTGGCCGCATTGCCGCCATCGTCACCAAAATATTTCTTTAATTCGTCAGGCACCTGCTGATTAACCGGCGCGGTACCTTCAACCTGCACGCTTACCACCGCCGGCAGAACTTTCTCCAGCATTGGCGCCAGGCTTGGTACAGCGCCCTGGCCGGGAACCTGCGTAGGTAGCGATGCCAGCACCGGTGCCGGTACGGCAAGAGATAATCCGATGCTTAACGCTAACGCACTTAACAGTAAAGTCGATTTGCTCATTGATGCTGGCCCTCATGACCCTGGATATAAGGACAATGCTTCCCGAAAAGACTGATGTTATTGAAGTAAATATAGTCGGCGTGCGCAGAAGAGGACGGGCGCATGTCATGCGCCCGTAAAAAATAACTGAAATGCAGATTAATCGCGTTTAGCGCCGCTACGCAGCAGGCCTGAAGCACCGTCAGAATAATCGCGCGGCATCTGAACCGGAGCCTGATCGTTACCCGCTTCGGATTCCGCCAGACGGTTGCGGAACGGGTTGGCTTCTGGCGACATGCCCGGCAACAGGTTGCTGGAGCTTTTCGCCATGTGCTGGTAGATCTGGCGATAATCGTCCGCCATGTTATCAAGCAGCTCTGCGCTGCGGGCGAAATGGCTGACCAGCTCTTCGCGGTACTCTTCCAGTTCGGCTTTATTTTTCTCCAGTTCGTACTGCAACGCTTGTTGCTGGCGTAGCTTACTATTACCAAAACGCATGGCCACGGCACCGATAATGATACCGACGACTAACCCAATTAGCGCGTATTCCCAGGTCATGAACATCTCCCGTTGTTTTGTTGTTCCGTAGGGTCTTGGCGGCTTCGGCAACTCCATGCCTACGCCCGATAGTGCCACTATAACCGCTAATCCCGTAGAAGTGGAATCCTGACGCATCATCGCGTAGTGTAGAACGGACTTTTTTTGGTCAATCGTGAAGTAAGACATACCGGTTTTCAAAGGAATAACAATTAGATCATGCAAAGCCTGTCCCCCACATCGCGCTATCTTCAGGCCCTCGAGCAGGGCAGTCACCAACCCGATGATGTCCAGCGTGAGGCGGTAAACCGCCTTGATGTCATTTACCAGGAACTTCAAAGCAAAACAGTGGCTCCCGCCTCCGGCGGTGGACTGAAGGCGCGCTTTGGTAAGCTGCTGGGTAAGAAAGAGAACGACAGCCCGGCTGCAGTTCGCGGCCTTTATATGTGGGGCGGCGTGGGGCGAGGCAAAACCTGGCTGATGGATATGTTCTACCAAAGCCTGCCGGGCACGCGTAAACAGCGGCTGCACTTCCACCGTTTTATGCTGCGCGTGCACGAAGAGCTGGCGGCACTGCAGGGGCACAGTGACCCGCTGGAGATTGTGGCGGAACGCTTTAAAGCCGAAACCGACGTGCTCTGTTTCGATGAGTTTTTTGTCTCTGATATTACCGACGCCATGTTGCTGGGTGGTTTGATGAAAGCGCTTTTTGCCCGCGGGATTACGCTGGTGGCGACGTCAAACATTCCGCCGGATGAGCTCTACCGTAACGGCCTGCAGCGGGCGCGCTTTGTGCCGGCGATTGAGGCGATTAAAGCGCATTGCGATATCATGAACGTCGATGCCGGTATCGATTACCGTCTGCGCACGCTCACCCAGGCGCATCTGTGGCTGTCGCCGCTCAATAACGACACGCGCCAGCAGATGGATAAACTGTGGCTGGCGTTGGCGGGTACCTCGCAGCAGAATCAGACCACGCTGGAGATTAATCATCGTCAACTACCTACGCTGGGCGTAGAGAATCAAACGCTGGCCGTCTCGTTTACGACCCTGTGCGTTGATGCGCGTAGCCAGCACGACTATATTGCGCTCTCGCGCCTGTTCCATACGGTGATGTTGTTTGATGTGCCGGTGATGACGCCGATGCTGGAAAGCGAAGCGCGGCGTTTTATTGCGTTGGTGGACGAATTTTACGAACGCCACGTGAAACTGGTGGTGAGCGCTGAAGTCGAGCTATACAACATTTATCAAGGTGAACGGCTGAAGTTTGAGTTCCAGCGCTGCCTTTCGCGCCTGCAGGAGATGCAGAGCGAGGAGTATTTGAAGCGCCCGCATATGCCGTGAGGCTAGACCCGGCATAAAACCCTGCGCAAATCACATAAAGGGGTCGATCTTTGACCCCGACTTCTCTATACTCTTGCGACCCCACGTTACGAGAGAGTTTTTTTCCCAAAACTTTCTATGTGCCGGCATAGGCTATTCGAAGGGGTAGGTTTGCTGGACAATGTCGTGTGAACCTCATCTGACTAAACGTTTGGGTGTTCACCAACGTGTAACTAATTTATTTGGGTAAGCTTTTAATGAAAACTTTTACAGCTAAACCAGAAACCGTAAAACGCGACTGGTATGTTGTTGACGCGACCGGTAAAACTCTGGGCCGTCTGGCTTCCGAACTGGCTCTGCGCCTGCGCGGTAAGCATAAAGCGGAATACACTCCGCACGTAGATACCGGTGATTACATCATCGTTCTGAACGCTGATAAAGTTGCTGTAACCGGCAACAAGCGTACTGACAAAGTGTACTATCGTCACACTGGCTACGTCGGTGGTCTTAAAGAAGCGACCTTTGAAGAGATGATTGCTCGCCATCCTGAGCGTGTGATTGAAATCGCGGTTAAAGGCATGCTGCCAAAAGGCCCGCTGGGTCGTGCAATGTACCGTAAACTGAAAGTTTACGCAGGTAACGAGCACAACCACGCGGCACAGCAACCGCAAGTTCTTGACATCTAATCGGGATTATAGGCAATGGCTGAAAATCAATACTACGGCACTGGTCGCCGCAAAAGTTCCGCAGCTCGCGTTTTCATCAAACCGGGCAACGGCAAAATCGTTATCAACCAACGTTCTCTGGAACAGTACTTCGGTCGTGAAACTGCCCGCATGGTAGTTCGTCAGCCGCTGGAACTGGTCGACATGGTTGAGAAACTGGATCTGTACATCACTGTTAAAGGTGGTGGTATCTCTGGTCAGGCTGGTGCGATCCGTCACGGTATCACCCGCGCTCTGATGGAGTACGACGAATCCCTGCGTGGCGAACTGCGTAAAGCTGGCTTCGTTACTCGTGATGCTCGTCAGGTTGAACGTAAGAAAGTCGGCCTGCGTAAAGCACGTCGTCGTCCTCAGTTCTCCAAACGTTAATTGGTTTCTGCTTCGGCAGAGGGCAATTTGCGAAAAAACCCGCCTCGGCGGGTTTTTTTATGTCCGTAAATGGCGTGAACAGGCTCTTTTTCCGCTTTTCCAGAATCCCCTCACCACAAGTCGTTCAAAATCTGGTAGACTATCATCCAATTTTCTGCCCAAATGCGCGCGATTGTTCATTTTTTGTTTGGTTTGTGAACGAGAATGTTGTCTAACGTGCAGATGAGGCTTACCGTCTGGCTAGCCGCCGTTGTGGCTGGTAGCAGTACAAATTCTGATTATACCTGGAGGTTTTCATGGCTGTCGCTGCCAACAAACGTTCGGTAATGACGCTGTTTTCTGGTCCTACTGACATCTATAGCCATCAGGTCCGCATCGTGCTGGCTGAGAAAGGTGTGAGTTTTGAGATAGAGCACGTGGAAAAGGACAATCCACCACAGGATCTGATTGACCTCAACCCGAATCAAAGCGTTCCGACACTGGTAGATCGCGAGCTGACCCTTTGGGAATCTCGCATCATTATGGAATATCTCGATGAGCGTTTCCCTCATCCACCGCTGATGCCGGTTTATCCGGTTGCGCGTGGTGAAAGCCGCCTGTACATGCACCGTATCGAGAAAGACTGGTATTCGCTGATGCATACCGTGATGAACGGTTCTGCCTCTCAGGCTGATGCTGCGCGTAAACAGCTGCGTGAAGAGCTGCTGGCCATTGCGCCGGTCTTCACTCAGAAGCCGTTCTTCTTAAGCGATGAGTTCAGCATCGTAGATTGCTACCTGGCTCCGCTGCTGTGGCGTCTGCCGGTTATGGGTATTGAGCTGGTTGGCGCTGGTGCGAAAGAGCTGAAAGGCTACATGACGCGCGTCTTTGAACGTGACTCATTCCTTGCGTCCTTAACGGAAGCCGAGCGCGAAATGCGCATTGGCCGGGGTTAATTGAATGGACGTTTCACAGCTTTCTCCGCGTCGCCCGTATCTGCTTCGCGCGTTTTATGAGTGGCTGCTGGACAACCAGCTGACGCCACACCTGGTGGTTGATGTTATGCAGCCGGGAATAAACGTACCGATGGAGTATGCGCGGGATGGTCAGATTGTGTTGAACATCGCGCCACGTGCGGTGGGCAACCTTGAGCTGTCCAACGATGAAGTGCGCTTTAATGCGCGCTTCGGCGGCGTACCGCGTCAGGTTTCCGTCCCGCTGGCTGCCGTGTTGGCTATCTATGCGCGCGAGAACGGTGCTGGAACCATGTTTGAAGCTGAAGCGGCTTATGATGAAGACGCTGAAGGTTTCAACGACGATAACGTGGAAAACGCTGGAAGCGAAACGGTGATGTCGATCATCGATGGCGATAAGCCTGATAGTGACGATGACCATTCTCCGGATGACACGCCGCCACCGCGCGGTGGCCGTCCGGCGCTCCGTGTCGTGAAGTAACGTAATAAGAACAGACCCAACGGGTCTGTTTTTTTTCAGCCCTACGTCCAGATCCCCGCACTCATTTCCCCTACACTTTTTGTGATATGATGAAAACGTTGTACATTTTCCCCATCTACCCAGGTTAAACGGTACCTATGAGCGCATTTGACTCCAACTCAGAAGACACAATCGGCAACAGCCTGCGCCGCCGCCCTTTGGCACGCAAAAAGCTGTCTGAAATGGTGGAAGAAGAGCTGGAACAGATGATCCGCCGCCGGGAGTTTGGTGAAGAAGGGCAGCTGCCGTCCGAACGGGAGCTGATGGCCTTCTTTAACGTTGGTCGCCCCTCGGTGCGTGAAGCGCTGGCTGCGCTCAAGCGCAAAGGATTGGTGCAGATCAACAACGGTGAACGCGCGCGCGTCTCGCGGCCATCGGCGGACACCATCATCGGTGAACTCTCCGGTATGGCGAAAGATTTTCTCTCGCATCCCGGCGGCATTGCCCATTTCGAACAGCTGCGTCTGTTCTTCGAATCAAGCCTGGTACGCTACGCCGCTGAGCATGCTACGGATGAACAAATTGCCCTGCTGAGTAAAGCGCTGGAAATTAACAGCCAGTCGCTGGATGACAATGCGCTGTTTATTCGTTCCGACGTCGACTTCCACCGCGTGCTGGCGGAGATCCCAGGCAATCCTATCTTTATGGCGATCCACGTGGCGCTGCTGGACTGGCTGATTGCGGCACGCCCTAAAGTGGCGGATCAGGAGCTGCACGAACATAATAGCGTCAGCTATCAACAGCATATTGCGATCGTAGAGGCTATTCGTGCCCACGATCCGGAAGAAGCCGATCGCGCTCTGCAGGCCCACCTCAATAGCGTTTCTGCCACCTGGCACGCCTTCGGCAAAGCTAAAAAATCCCGTAAATGATCCTCGTGTTGCGATCGGTTTAGTGAAGTCGATCGCACAATAAGCTTTCTGTATTACGCTGCTGCAAAAACTATCTGGTATAACAGGTATAAAGGTACACAGTTAATTCAGTTAAATATCACTACGAGGTATGTATGGCTAACAATTTACGTGGCGTGATGCCCGCACTTCTGACTCCTTTCGATGCCCAGCAGAAAATCGACCAGGCCAGTCTGCGCCGCCTGGTGCGCTTTAACATTGAGCAAGGTGTTGATGGGGTCTATGTCGGCGGTTCAACCGGTGAGGCTTTTATCCAGAGCCTGGTGGAGCGTGAAGAAGTTCTTGAAATTGTGGCGGAAGAAGCCAAAGGAAAGATTACGTTAATCGCGCATGTTGGCTGCGTGAGTACGGCGGAAAGCCAGCAGTTAGCGGCTTCGGCAAAACGCTACGGCTTCGATGCTGTCTCAGCGGTTACCCCGTTCTACTACCCGTTCAGCTTTGAAGAACACTGCGATCATTACCGCGCCATTATTGATTCAGCTGATGGATTACCGATGGTGGTCTACAACATTCCGGCGCTGAGCGGGGTAAAACTGACGCTGGATCAGATTAGCACGCTGGTGACGCTACCGGGCGTCGGCGCCCTGAAGCAAACCTCTGGCGATCTTTATCAAATGGATCAGATCCGCCGCGCCCATCCGGATCTGGTGCTCTATAACGGCTACGATGAAATCTTCGCCTCTGGCCTGCTAGCGGGTGCCGACGGCGGTATTGGCAGCACCTATAACATTATGGGTTGGCGCTACATGGCGATTGTACAAGCGCTGAAAGAAGGGGATATCGGCAAGGCTCAGGAGCTTCAGCGTGAGTGTAACAAGGTTATCGATCTGCTTATCAAAGTCGGCGTATTCCGTGGGTTGAAAACCGTGCTGCACTACATGGATGTGGTTTCCGTACCGCTGTGCCGCAAGCCGTTTGCGCCGGTGGATGAACAATTCCTGCCGGAACTGAAAGCGTTGGCGCAGCAGTTGATGCAGGAGCGTGGCTAATACCGCACTCGACGGCCTCCTCTCCCTGAAGGGGAGAGGGTAAGGGGAAATCCCGCTCTCATTCATACCAAAGCGCGTGGGCATCGCCCACCGCGGGAGACTCACCATGAGTACAACAACCCAGAACATCCCGTGGTATCGCCATCTCAACCGGGCACAGTGGCGGGCATTTTCCGCCGCCTGGTTGGGGTATTTGCTTGATGGTTTTGATTTTGTCTTAATCGCGCTGGTGCTGACCGAAGTCCAGGGCGAGTTTGGTTTAACGACGATCCAGGCGGCAAGCCTGATTTCCGCCGCCTTTATCTCCCGCTGGTTTGGCGGCCTGATGCTTGGCGCCATGGGCGATCGCTACGGCCGTCGTCTGGCGATGGTGACCAGCATTATCCTTTTCTCTGCGGGCACGCTCGCCTGCGGTTTCGCGCCTGGCTACACCTCGTTGTTCATTGCCCGTCTGGTTATCGGTATGGGGATGGCGGGGGAATACGGCTCCAGCGCCACCTACGTCATCGAAAGCTGGCCGAAGCAGCTGCGTAATAAGGCCAGTGGTTTCCTGATTTCCGGTTTCTCCGTTGGCGCAGTTATCGCGGCACAGGTTTATAGCCTGGTAGTTCCCGTTTGGGGCTGGCGAGCGCTCTTCTTCATCGGCATTGTACCGATCGTATTCGCCCTCTGGCTGCGTAAAAACATCCCGGAAGCGGAAGACTGGAAGCAGAAGCACGAAGGCAAAGCGCCGGTGCGCACCATGGTCGATATTCTCTACCGCGGCCAGTATCGGGTGATGAACATTATCATGACCTGTGTGGCGGGGGCGTCGTTGTGGTACTGCTTTGCCGGTGAAGCGCGCATTGCCGGGCTGGTGGCGCTGCTAGGCCTGGTCTGCGCCATTATCTTCATCAGCTTTATGGTGCAAAGCAGCGGGAAACGCTGGCCGACCGGGGTGATGTTGATGGTGGTGGTGCTGTTCGCCTTCCTCTACTCATGGCCGATTCAGGCCTTACTGCCGACGTACCTGAAAACCGAACTGGCCTATGACCCACACACCGTTGCCAACGTGCTGTTCTTTAGCGGCTTCGGCGCCGCGGTAGGCTGCTGCGTCGGTGGTTTCCTCGGCGACTGGCTGGGCACCCGTAAAGCCTACGTTTGCAGCCTGCTGGCTTCGCAGCTGCTGATCATCCCGGTGTTTGCGATTGGCGGCACCAACGTTTGGGTGCTGGGCTTCTTACTCTTCTTCCAGCAGATGCTGGGGCAGGGGATCTCGGGGATCTTACCGAAACTCATCGGCGGCTATTTCGATACCGACCAGCGTGCGGCGGGGCTGGGCTTTACCTACAACGTCGGTGCGCTTGGCGGTGCGCTGGCGCCGATCCTCGGCGCGTTGATCGCGCAACGGTTGGATCTGGGAACCGCACTGGGTTCGCTCTCCTTCAGCCTGACCTTTGTGGTGATCCTACTGATTGGCCTCGATATGCCGACGCGCGTTCAGCGGTGGATCCGTCCGGAAGCATTGCGCACCCACGATGCCATCGACGGCAGGCCGTTTAGCGGTGCAGTGCCGCTCGGCAGTAGCAAAAGTGGTTTAGTGAAAAGTAAAAGTTAACCAGGGAGCCCGACGTCTGTCGGGCAATTCCATGAGGAAGTGATGATGTCTTTACTTGAACAGCTTAATCAACAAATTGCGCAATCTGGTGGCCTGATTGTCTCCTGCCAGCCGGTTCCCAACAGCCCGCTTGATAAACCTGACATTGTGGCCGCGATGGCGCTGGCGGCGGAGCAGGCGGGCGCCGTTGCCGTGCGTATCGAAGGTATCGCCAATTTACGCGCTACGCGTGCGATGGTTTCCATCCCGATAATCGGCATCCTCAAGCGCGATCTCGACGATTCGCCGGTGCGTATTACCCCTTTCCCTGATGATGTGAGCGCGCTGGTGCAGGCCGGTGCCGATATTATCGCTATCGACGGTACCGACCGTGTGCGCCCGGCCACCGTAGCCTCGCTGCTGGCGATCGTTCACCAGCACGGTTTACTGGCAATGACCGATTGTTCAAGCTTTGAAGATGGCATGGCGTGCCAGCGGCTGGGGGCTGACATTATCGGTACCACGCTCTCCGGCTACACCACCCCATCAGTCCCTGATGAACCCGATTTTGCGCTGGTGAAAACATTAAGTGATGCCGGCTGCCGGGTCATTGCCGAAGGGCGTTACAACACGCCAGCACAGGCGGCAGAGGCAATGCGATGCGGCGCGTGGGCGGTGACGGTGGGCTCGGCAATTACCCGTCTGGAGCACATCTGCCAGTGGTACAACACGGCGTTAAAACAGGCGGTGCTATGACGACGCTGGCGATTGATATCGGTGGGACCAAACTGGCCGCCGCGCTGGTGGATGATGCGTTGAATCTTCTTGAACGCCGCGAATTACCTACGCCCGCCAGCCAAACTCCTGATGCGCTTCACGCGGCGTTACGGACGCTGGTTTCGCCGCTCTTCCCACGAGCGGACCGCGTGGCAATCGCATCGACCGGGATGATTCGTGACGGCATGCTGCTGGCTATCAATCCGCAAAATCTGGGTGGATTACTTAATTTCCCGCTGACGGAAACGCTGGCTGCGATAACGGGTCTGCCCACGCTGGCGGTGAATGATGCCCAGGCTGCGGCATGGGCGGAATACCGGGCGTTGGGCGGTGATTATCGCGATATGGTGTTTCTGACCGTCTCGACCGGTGTCGGCGGCGGCGTGGTGCTCGACGGTAAATTGGTTTGCGGTTCAGGTGGGCTGGCAGGGCATCTGGGTCATACGCTAGCCGAGCCTGACGGGCCGATGTGTGGCTGCGGCCGTCGCGGCTGCGTGGAGGCAATTGCTTCCGGGCGCGGGATTGCCGCTGCCGCGCAGGGTGAACTGGCGGGATGTGATGCTAAAGCCATCTTTCTCCGCGCAGGAGAAGGTAATGAACAGGCGGCACAGCTGATTCACCGTTCGGCGCAGACGCTGGCGAGACTCATCGCCGATGTGAAGGCGACCACCGACTGTCAGTGCGTGGTGATTGGCGGCAGCGTTGGGTTAGCGGAAGGTTATCTAACGCAGGTTGACGCTTATCTGGCGCAGGAACCGCTGGCCTATCAGGTTCGGTTACAACCCGCATATTACCGGCACGACGCCGGATTACTGGGGGCCGCGCTGTTGGCTCAGGGAGACAAATAATGGTAACAGGGGACATTCAGGCTCTGGGCTCTGCGGGACTACATCCCGTATTGGTCGAAGCGCTTACGCTAGCGTTAATCGCTCGCCCGCAGGAACAGGTGCCTGGGCGTTATGAGCTGCGTGGGGATGATATTTTTATGAACGTCATGGCGTTTGCCACGCAGCCAGCGGAAAGCAAAAAGGCGGAGCTGCATGCGCAATACGTTGATATCCAGCTGTTGCTGAGCGGCGAGGAGCGGATTCTGTTTGGCGTCGCGGGAGCCGCAAGACAGTGCGAAGCGTGGCATGTGGAAGAGGATTATCAGCTTTGTTCGGCAATGGAAAATCAGCAGAGCGTGACGCTACGACCGGGGATGTTTGCGGTGTTTATGCCAGGGGAGCCGCATAAGCCGGGATGTGTGGTGGATGAGGTTGTGGAAATTAAAAAGGTCGTGGTCAAGGTGCGCGCTGAAGCCCTCACCCCGCCCCTCTCCCACGGGGAGAGGGAGAAAACCGCGCAGGTGTAACGATGGGCAAAAAGGTTTCTCTCTCAGTGAAGGGAGAGAAACCGTAAGCTTGAGAATTGGCGCTATCGGCCAGCTCTCCCACAGAAGGGAGAGAAACCATAAGCTTGAGTATTGGCTCTATCGATCCCCTCTCCCTTGAGGGAGAGGGTTAGGGTGAGGGGGAACGCTCGTTACACTTCCAGCCAGTTCATGATCCCATCAGCGGCTTTACGGCCTTCAGCAATAGCCGTCACCACCAGATCCGAACCACGCACGATGTCGCCACCGGCAAAGATTTTCGGGTTGCTGGTCTGGAACGCATTCTCGTTACCTTCCGGCGCGACAATACGACCCTGAGAATCCAGCTCCACGCTGTGCTTCGCCAGCCACTCCATGCTGTGCGGACGGAAACCAAACGCCATCACCACCGCATCTGCCGGAACGATATGTTCAGAACCGGCGACGATTTCTGCACGACGGCGGCCTTTCGCATCCGGTTGACCCATCTCAGTGCGCGCCATTTTCACGCCGCACACTTTGCCGTTAGCGTTCACTTCCACGCCCAGCGGCTGGACGTTGAACTGGAACTCGACGCCTTCTTCACGCGCGTTTTTCACTTCGCGTTTGGAACCCGGCATGTTCTCTTCGTCGCGACGATAGGCGCAGATAACATGGGCCGCATTCTGACGAATAGAAGTACGCACGCAGTCCATCGCCGTATCACCGCCGCCCAGTACTACAACGCGTTTACCTTCCATGCTGACGTATGGTTCGTCGGTAGTTTCACCGAAGCCCATGATTTGCTTGGTGTTGGCAATCAGGAACGGCAGAGCATCGAATACGCCAGAGGCATCTTCATTTTCCAGACCACCGCGCATGGACTGATAGGTACCGACGCCGAGGAATACGGCATCGTAATCCTTCAGCAGGTCATCCACCTGAATATCACGGCCCACTTCGACGTTGAGTTTGAACTCAATGCCCATGCCGGTGAAGATTTCACGGCGACGGGTCATGACCTCTTTCTCCAGCTTGAAGGCCGGAATACCGAAGGTCAGCAGACCGCCGATTTCCGGGTGGCGGTCAAAGACCACCGCCTTCACGCCGTTACGGGTCAGCACATCGGCACAGGCCAGGCCTGCCGGGCCAGCACCGATGATGGCGACTTTTTTGCCGGTTTGCTTCACGCCGGTCAGGTCCGGACGCCAGCCCATTTCGAACGCTTTATCGTTGATATAGCGCTCGATGTTGCCGATGGTCACCGCTCCGAACTCATCGTTCAGGGTACAGGAACCTTCGCACAGACGATCCTGCGGGCAAACGCGACCGCAGACTTCTGGCAGGGTGTTGGTCTGGTGCGACAGCTCGGCTGCCTCAAAAATACGCCCCTCGTTGGCCAGCTTCAGCCAGTTTGGTATGTAGTTATGCACCGGACATTTCCACTCGCAGTACGGATTGCCGCAAGACAGGCAGCGATCGGCCTGTGCTTTGGCCTGGCCTTCGGAAAACGGCTCGTAAATCTCGATAAATTCGATCTTGCGGATCTTCAGCGGCTTCTTCGGCGGATCAACGCGCTGCAGGTCGATAAATTGATAAACGTTCTGACTCATGATGACCCCTTACTGCGCCTGCACACGCAGCTCTGCTGCGCTACGACTACGATGACCCAACAGTGCTTTCACATCACTGGATTTCGGTTTAACCAGCGCGAATTTCGCGGAGAACGCCGGCCAGTTCGCCAGGATCTCTTCACCACGTGATGAACCGGTCAACTGCACGTGCTCGGTAATCAGACCGCGCAGGTGCTCTTCGTGAATCGCCAGGGTTTCGACGCCCAGCACTTCCACCAGTTCCGGGTTCACGCGTTTGCGGAAATCACCGTCTTCGTCCAGTACGTAGGCGAAGCCGCCCGTCATACCCGCGCCGAAGTTAACGCCCGTTTTACCGAGGATACAGACGATGCCACCGGTCATGTATTCACAACCGTTATCGCCGATACCTTCGACAACGGTAATCGCGCCGGAGTTACGCACGCCGAAACGTTCGCCCGCACGGCCCGCGGCGTACAGACGACCACCGGTCGCGCCGTACAGACAGGTGTTACCGATAATGCTCGCTTCGTGGCTGCGGAAGGCGGAACCCACCGGAGGACGAATGGCCAACAGGCCGCCCGCCATGCCTTTACCGACATAGTCGTTGGCATCGCCGGTCAGGTACAGCTCAACGCCGCCGGCGTTCCACACGCCGAAGCTCTGGCCTGCGGTACCGCTGAAGTGCGCTTTAATAGGGTCTGATGCCAGCCCCTGGTCGCCGTGCGTCTGCGCGATATAGCCAGACAGCGATGCGCCAACGGAACGGTCGGTGTTGCGAATATCGAACCAGAAGGTTTTGCTCTGGCGCTCATCGACAAATGGTTTCGCCTGCTGCAACAGCTGGGCGTTCAGCACGCCGTTATCGAACGGCGGGTTGTTCTCGGTGCAGAACAGCGCTTTACCCGGATGCGGCTCAGCGGTTTCCAGCAGACGAGACAGCTCCAGTTTCTGCTGCTTGGCGGTGAAGCCTTCCAGCTCTTTGAGCAGGTCGGTACGGCCAATCAGATCCACCAGGCGGGTTACGCCCAGGCTTGCCATCAGCTCGCGAACTTCGCGGGCGATAAATTCAAAGTAGTTGGTCACTTTGAACGGCAGACCGTGATAGTGGTTCTTACGCAGTTTTTCGTCCTGGGTTGCTACACCCGTTGCGCAGTTGTTGAGGTGACAAATACGCAGGTATTTACAGCCCAACGCGACCATCGGGCCGGTACCGAAGCCGAAGCTTTCTGCGCCCAGAATTGCCGCTTTGATGATATCCACGCCGGTTTTCAGACCGCCATCAACCTGCAGACGAATCTTGTGACGCAGGCCGTTCGCGACCAGCGCCTGCTGGGTTTCTACGAGGCCCAGCTCCCACGGACAGCCGGCATATTTCACTGAAGAAAGCGGGCTCGCCCCGGTGCCACCGTCGTAACCGGCGATGGTTATCAGATCCGCGTAGGCTTTGGCCACACCGGTGGCGATGGTGCCGACGCCCGGTTCGGAAACCAGCTTCACGGAGATCATCGCTTTCGGGTTAACCTGTTTTAAGTCGAAAATCAGCTGCGCTAAGTCCTCGATAGAGTAAATATCGTGGTGCGGCGGCGGGGAGATAAGCGTCACGCCCGGTACCGAATAACGCAGTTTGGCGATATACGGAGTGACTTTATCACCCGGTAACTGACCGCCTTCGCCCGGTTTTGCACCCTGAGCGACTTTAATCTGAATGACGTCGGCATTGACCAGATACGCTGGCGTCACGCCGAAACGGCCGGAAGCCACCTGCTTGATGCGCGACACTTTGTTGGTGCCGTAGCGCGCCGGGTCTTCGCCGCCTTCGCCGGAGTTAGAGTTGCCGCCGATGCTGTTCATCGCTTCCGCCAGCGCTTCATGCGCTTCCGGGCTCAGTGCACCGATAGACATCGCTGCCGTATCGAAACGCTTGAACAGCGAGCTGGCCGGCTCAACGTCAGCCAGATCAACGGTATCGCCGTTCGGGGCAATCGCCAGCAAATCACGCAGCGTTGCTGCTGGGCGTTCGTTCACCAACTTCGCGTATTCTTGATAATCGCTGTATTCGCCGCTCTGTACCGCCTGTTGCAGGGTGCGCACCACGTCCGGGTTGTAAGCGTGATATTCGCCACCGTGGACGTACTTCAGCAGGCCGCCCTGATCCAGTGGTTTACGCGCCAGCCATGCACGTTTCGACAGGTTCAGCAGATCCTGCTGGAAGTCGTCGAACGATGCGCCACCGATACGGCTAACCACGCCCTGGAAGCAGTGGCTGACCACGTCGTCATGCAAACCAACCGCTTCAAACAGTTTGGAGCAGCGGTAGGAGGCGATAGTCGAGATGCCCATTTTGGACATGATCTTGTACAGGCCTTTGTTGATGCCGTTACGGTAGTTCAGCATCACCGTGCGGTAATCTTTTTCGATAGCGTGGGTGTCAATCAGACGCCCCAGGGTTTCGTAGGCCAGGTATGGATAAATTGCCGTGGCGCCAAAGCCCAGTAGTACCGCAAAGTGGTGCGGGTCACGGGCGCTTGCGGTTTCCACGATGATGTTGGCGTCGCAGCGCAGGCTCTTATCCACCAGACGCGCCTGAACTGCACCCACCGCCATCGGTGCCGGTACCGGCAGACGATTTTTCGCGATGTTACGGTCGGAGAGCACCAGCAGCACGGTGCCATCGCGAACCATCTGTTCGGCTTTATCGCACAGCGCTTTTACCGTCTCTTCCAGGCTGGTTTCGGTCACATCGAAGGTGATATCCAGCGTGTCAGCACGGTAATGTTCCTCTTTCATCGTGGTGAGCTGATTGAAATCGGAGTACAGCAGAATCGGCGATTTGAAGCTCAGACGGTGCGCCTGGCCTTCCGCTTCGCAGAAGACATTCATCTCACGGCCGATGCTGGTGGCCAGCGACATCACGTGCGCTTCACGCAGCGGATCGATTGGCGGGTTGGTCACCTGCGCAAACTGCTGACGGAAGTAGTCATAAATAATGCGCGGCTGGCTGGAGAGTACGGCAAACGGGGTATCATCACCCATTGAACCGACCGCTTCCTGGCCGTTTTCGCCGAGTACGCGCAGAACGGAGTCCAGCTCTTCGGCGCTGTAGTTAAACTGTTTCTGGTAGCTGGCGAGGGTATCGTCGTCCAGCTCGCGGCTGCCGACTTCTTCGTTTGGCAGATCTTCAAACGGCACCAGGCGGCGGACGTTTTTCTCCATCCACTCTTTATACGGGTGGCGGCTTTTCAGATCGTCATCGGTTTCTGCCGAGTGCAGAATACGGCCAGAACGGGTGTCGATAACCATCAGCTCGCCCGGGCCTACGCGGCCTTTTTCCACCACTTCGTCAGGCTGGTAGTCCCAGATACCGACTTCAGAGGCGCAGGTGATGAGCTTATCTTTGGTGATAACGTAGCGCGCAGGACGCAGACCGTTACGGTCAAGGTTACAGGCAGCGTAGCGACCGTCAGACATAACGATACCCGCCGGACCATCCCACGGCTCCATGTGCATGGAGTTAAAGTCGAAGAATGAACGCAGATCCGGATCCATATCCGGGTTGTTCTGCCAGGCCGGTGGAACCAGTAAACGCATGGCGCGAATGATGTCCATCCCGCCAGCCAGCAGCAGCTCCAGCATGTTATCCATCGAGCTGGAGTCGGAGCCGGTTTCATTAACGAACGGCGCGGCGTCATGCAGATCCGGGATCAGCGGGGTCTGGAATTTATAGGTACGGGCGCGCGCCCACTGACGGTTACCGGTTATGGTGTTGATTTCGCCGTTGTGCGCCAGGTAGCGGAACGGCTGCGCCAGCGGCCAGCGCGGCACGGTGTTGGTGGAGAAGCGCTGGTGGAACAGGCAGATAGCTGATTCCAGGCGCAGGTCCGCAAGATCCAGGTAGAAGCGCGGCAAATCCGCCGGCATACACAGACCTTTATAGATGTTGACCAGGTTCGACAGGCTACAAACGTAGAAGTCTTTATCTTCCTGGAGACGTTTTTCGATACGGCGGCGCGCAATGAACAGGCGACGTTCCATATCACGTGGACGCCAGCCCGCAGGGGCGTTCACGAAAATCTGCTCAATACGCGGCAGAGAGGAGAGGGCAATTTCACCCAACACGCCTTCATTGGTTGGCACATCGCGCCAGCCGACGATAGACAGGGTTTCGCGCTGCAGTTCTTCTTCTACAATATGGCGGGCCGCAGCGGCGAGTTCAGGATCCTTATTAAGGAACAGCATCCCGACGGCATAGTTTTTCGCTAAGCGCCAGCCGCGCTCTTCAGCGACGATGCGAAAGAAACGGTCAGGTTTTTGCAGCAGCAGACCACAACCATCGCCAGTTTTACCATCGGCGAGGATTGCACCACGGTGCTGCATGCGGGCCAGTGCGTGTATAGCGGTACGCACTACCTTGTGGCTAGGTTCGCCTTCTATGTGGGCGATCAGGCCGAAACCACAGTTATCCCTCTCAAGGGATTTATCGTACAACATATCAGTGAACCTCCCCAGGCTCTACGGGAGACCCTCTTAATCGATTGCGCGCAAGGCACAGCAAGAGCATGGCGACGGGGTAAGGCATTCTTTGCCTACCTCGCATTCGCCCTCTTTTATCCTTTTCGCGTAGGTCACACAAGTTTGAGGACTTGCTTAAGAGGGAATCTCAATTACTGCATAAATATGATGAGCAGGCTGCTCATCCAGAAAGCTTCCAGCGGATTTCCAAGTTATCGGGAATCGATACATAGGTCAAATGGCAATCTTATTTATACAAAAATGTGCTATGAGTTAGTTAACTTAATGATTAAAAAAGAGAATGTGGCTATTTTTTCTCGCGTCTGGCGGAATGAAGGGGCACAGCGAGTGTGATCTGTCTCACTATATGAAAGCGCTGAGATAATCGTCATACGCTGTTTTTTTGTTGATAAGCAGAATTTAATGCTGGCATTGAGTGTGGGGATATAGGATCACTCTGTTTTTCAACAACGGGTGGATTATTGCAAATTTGTCGGCAGATATAAGCAAAAATAATCGCATTACTTGTGAATGAAATTGCAGTTATTTTGAGTTGTTATGCAATGAGGTAAGCGGTCTTCATGGCGATTGATCCAGGTCATCGCCGATCGAGACTAAAAATGGCAGGCTTGGCCCCTTTCTTCAGGCCGGTCTATCAGATTATGCAGTTACAAAAATTAGTCAATATGTTTGGTGGCGATCTTACGCGTCGATATGGCGAAAAGGTCCATAAACTGACGCTGCATGGTGGATTTAGCTGTCCAAACCGCGATGGCACCATCGGGCGTGGGGGCTGCACGTTTTGCAATGTAGCCTCATTTGCCGATGAAGCGCAGCAGCACAAGTCGATTGCCGACCAACTGGCGCATCAGGCGCAGCTGGTGAACCGCGCCAAACGCTATCTGGCCTATTTTCAGGCCTATACCAGTACCTTTGCCGAAGTGCAGGTGCTGCGCTCGATGTACCAGCAGGCGGTAAGCCAGGCCAATATCGTTGGGTTGTGCGTAGGGACGAGGCCGGACTGCGTGCCAGAGGCCGTGCTTGACCTACTGAGCGAATATCATGAGCAGGGCTATGAGGTATGGCTGGAGCTGGGTCTGCAAACCGCACACGACAAAACGTTGCATCGTATCAACCGTGGCCATGATTTCGCCTGCTATCAGCAAACGACGCGTCTGGCGCGTGAGCGCGGCCTGAAGGTGTGCAGCCACCTTATCGTTGGCCTGCCGGGGGAAGGGCAGGGCGAGTGTCTGGAGACGCTTAAACAGGTGGTTGAGACAGGCGTCGACGGTATTAAACTGCACCCGCTGCATATCGTGACCGGCAGCATTATGGCGAAGGCCTGGCAAGCCGGGCGTTTGAATGGAATCGAACTGGACGATTATACGATCACCGCCGGTGAGATGATCCGCCATACGCCGCCGGAGGTGATTTATCACCGCATCTCCGCCAGCGCTCGCCGCCCAACGCTGCTGGCGCCGCTGTGGTGTGAAAACCGCTGGACCGGGATGGTCGAGCTGGATAAGTACCTCAATGAGCACGGCGTGCAGGGATCGGCACTGGGTACGCCGTGGGTGCAGCCCGCTTGATGCCTATCGCGCATTGACGCAGCCCCATCATTAGCACCGGGATTTCCCGGTGCGGTAGGCCGGCACCAGACTGTCGCCCTCATTCCCTGCATGTCGCCCATTTCACAGATAATCCTCGCATTTTTCGTACAACCTACCGCGCCGCGCCCAGAATTGAGTATTATTGAGCGATGTCGTTGTTAAGGAACTCCTCATGAAGCAAATCCGTATGCTGGCGCAGTATTACGTCGACCTGATGATGAAGTTGGGTCTGGTACGTTTCTCTTTGCTGCTGGCGCTGGCGCTGGTGGTGTTGGCCATCGTCGTACAAATGGCGGTGACCATGGTGCTGCATGGCCAGGTGGAAAGCATTGATGTTATCCGCTCCATCTTCTTTGGCCTGCTGATCACCCCGTGGGCGGTCTATTTCCTGTCGGTAGTCGTCGAACAGCTTGAGGAGTCGCGGCAACGACTGTCTCGTCTGGTGGAGAAACTCGAAGAGATGCGCGAGCGCGATCTGAAGCTGAACGTGCAGCTAAAGGACAACATCTCGCAGCTTAATCAGGAGATTAGCGACCGTGAAAAAGCCGAGGCCGAACGCCAGGTGACGCTGGAGCAGCTGAAAATCGAGATGCAGGAGCGTGAAGAGACGCAGATCCGCCTCGAACAACAATCCTCCTTCTTGCGCTCTTTCCTTGATGCTTCGCCGGATTTGGTTTTCTATCGCAATGAAGATAAAGAGTTTTCTGGCTGTAACCGCGCCATGGAGCTGCTGACCGGCAAAAGCGAGAAGCAGCTGATTCACCTGCACCCTGAAGAGGTTTACACTCCAGAAGCAGCGGCTAAAGTCATTGAAACCGATGAGAAAGTTTTCCGTCATAATGTTTCGCTGACCTATGAACAGTGGCTTGATTATCCGGACGGGCGTAAAGCCTGCTTTGAGATCCGCAAAGTGCCGTACTACGATCGTGTGGGTAAACGCCACGGTCTGATGGGCTTTGGCCGTGATATTACCGAACGTAAGCGCTATCAGGATGCGCTTGAGCGCGCCAGCCGCGATAAAACCACCTTTATCTCTACCATCAGCCATGAACTGCGTACGCCGCTAAACGGTATCGTCGGGCTGAGCCGTATTCTGCTCGACACCCATTTGACCGCCGAGCAGGAGAAATACCTGAAAACCATCCACGTATCGGCGGTGACGCTGGGTAATATCTTTAACGATATTATCGATATGGACAAAATGGAACGGCGGAAAGTCCAGTTGGATAACCAGCCTGTCGACTTCACCGGTTTTCTGGCCGATCTGGAAAACCTCTCCGGTCTGCAGGCGCAGCAGAAAGGGCTACGCTTCGTGATGGAGCCGACGCTGCCGCTACCGCATAAAGTGATTACCGACGGTACCCGTCTGCGCCAGATCCTGTGGAATCTGATTAGCAACGCCGTGAAATTTACTCAGCAGGGCAATGTGGTGGTGCGCGTGCGTTACGACGTGGGCGATATGCTGCACTTTGAGGTCGAAGATTCCGGCATCGGTATTCCGCAGGAAGAGCAGGATAAAATCTTCGCCATGTATTATCAGGTGAAAGACAGTCAGGGTGGCAAACCGGCTACCGGCACCGGGATTGGCCTTGCTGTCTCACGCCGCCTGGCGAAAAGTATGGGTGGTGATATAGAAGTTTCCAGCCAGCCGGGACACGGCTCGGTCTTTACCCTGACGGTGCATGCGCCGGCGGTGGCTGAAGAAGTGGAAGATGCTTTTGAAGAAGACGATATGCCGCTGCCAGCGCTGCACGTACTGTTGGTGGAAGACATCGAACTGAACGTGATTGTTGCCCGCTCGGTGCTCGAGAAGCTGGGTAATAGCGTTGATGTCGCCATGACCGGTAAAGCCGCGCTGGAGATGTTCACTCCGGGTGAATATGACCTGGTGCTGCTGGACATTCAGTTGCCGGACATGACCGGGCTGGATATCTCCCGCGAGTTGACGTGTAAATACCACGCCGACGATCTGCCGCCACTGGTGGCTCTGACGGCTAACGTACTGAAAGACAAAAAAGAGTATATGGACGCAGGCATGGACGACGTGCTGAGTAAACCGCTCTCGGTACCGGCCCTGACGGCGATGATCAAGAAATTCTGGGATACCGTTGAAGACGAAGAGGAGAGTGCCGTGACCCCTGTTGAGAGTGGTAAATCGCAGCAGCTGCTGGATATTCCGATGCTGGAACAGTACATCGAACTGGTTGGGCCGAAGCTGATTACCGACGGTTTAACCGTGTTTGAGAAGATGATGCCGGGCTACCTGTCGGTGCTGGAATCTAACCTCACTGCCCGCGATAAGAAAGGCATCGTTGAGGAAGGCCATAAAATCAAAGGCGCAGCGGGCTCTATTGGCTTACGCCATTTGCAGCAGCTTGGACAGCAGATCCAGTCGCCCGATTTACCTGCGTGGTCAGATAACGTCGGTGAATGGGTTGAAGAGATGAAGTCTGAGTGGCAACACGATGTGGCGGTATTGAAAGCCTGGGTAGCGGCGGCTGGAAAAAAATGACCCCGGTCAAGCCGGGGTGCGCGAATACTGCGCCAACACCAGGGAACTGGTGGTTGCGTCAGATACTTGACATGATTTTGATTTTTTTGACACAACCTGAATTACGATTGCACGTTCAATAAGATAGCAAATCTTATAATGATTGTTACGTGAATCAGTAAAATGTGTGAACCATAGCGTCTTAATCAGAAATATTAATCAGTGTCAGAGGGTTAGCGTGAGGAAGATGGCTTTTAGAAGAGTAGCGGGGCTTAAACGTCTGTTAGGGCGTCTGTTGTTGCTATTGGCACTTTTCTGGGGCGGCGGCATTGCGCTATTCAGTATTTTACCGGTTCCATTTTCCGCAGTGATGATTGAACGTCAGGTTGGGGCGTGGATAACGGGAAACTTTAGCTACGTTGCTCATTCGGATTGGGTCAGCATGGATGAGATGTCGCCGTGGATGGGGCTGGCGGTGATTGCCGCAGAAGATCAGAAATTCCCGGATCACTGGGGGTTTGATGTATCGGCAATTGAAAAAGCGCTGGCCCACAATGAGCGCAACGAAAACCGTATTCGCGGGGCTTCTACGCTGTCGCAGCAGACGGCGAAAAATCTATTTCTGTGGGATGGCCGCAGCTGGGTGCGTAAAGGTTTAGAGGCCGGTCTGACGCTCGGTATCGAGACCGTGTGGAGCAAGAAGCGCATTCTGACCGTCTATCTGAATATCGCCGAGTTTGGTGATGGCGTGTTTGGCGTGGAGGCGGCATCCCAGCGTTACTTCCATAAACCGGCTAGCAAAATGACGATGGCAGAAGCGGCGCTGCTTGCTGCCGTGCTACCAAACCCGATTCGCTTTAAGGCTAATGCGCCGTCAGGCTATGTGCGCAGTCGCCAGGCGTGGATTTTACGTCAGATGAGACAGCTGGGGGGCGAGGGATTTATGCGGGAGAATAAGCTTTATTAGTCTAAGTTAGCCTGATATGCGAAACGTCATCAGGCTCGGTGCCGAATGGCGGCGCGAGCGCCTCATCCAGACTAGTCTTCGTCGAACCCGGCGTTAAACAGTGCAATCACTGCCGTCAGCGCTTCTACTTCCTGCGGCCCGGTGGCTTCGATTTCTATCTGTCGACCCTTGGCAGAGTCCAGCATCAACAGCGCAATCACGCTGTTGGCTTCCGCTTCGGTGCCTTCATCATTACGCAGCAGCACTTCTGCGTCGAAATCCTGCATCAGTTCAAACAGTTTCATGGCTGGGCGTGCATGCATGCCCAGCTTATTGGTGATTTCAACGGTCTGCTTTACGGTCATGATTTACGTTTTTCCAGCGTCCGATGACGAGACTGCACGTTCTTACCGCGTGAACGGAAGTAGTCAGCCAGCTGTTCGGCAACATAGACCGAACGGTGCTTACCACCAGTACAACCAATGGCTACCGTTAAATAGCTGCGGTTGTTGGTTTCCAGCATAGGTAACCATAGCTCAAGATAGCTACGCGTCTGGTAAATAAAGTTGTGTACTTCCGTATGGCGATCGAGGAAGGCGGCTACCGGCTTGTCGAGCCCGGTCATTGGGCGCAGCTTCGGATCCCAATGCGGGTTTGGCAGGAAGCGCACGTCAAAGACGTAATCAGCGTCAATTGGAATACCGTGCTTGAAGCCGAAAGATTCGAACACCATCGTCAACTCGCGTTCACGTTTACCCAGCAGGCGGGTACGCAGCATTTCAGCCAGCTCGTGGACGGACATTTCAGACGTATCGACGATGAGATCGGCGCGCGAGCGCAGCGGTTCCAGCAGATTGCTCTCTTCATCGATGGCGCTTTCCAGCGACAAATTTTTACTCGACAGCGGATGCAAACGGCGAGTGTCGCTGTAGCGACGAATCAGCGTGTTGCGGTCGGCATCAAGGAACAGCAGCTGAGGCGAGAAGTTCTCCGGCAGACTTTCCATCGCCCGTTCGAAGATTTCCGGTGATTCCGGCATGTTACGCACGTCGATGCTGACGGCCGCCGATATTTCACGGTCGGCCAGGGTTTTTGCCAGCTCAGGCAGCAGCACAACCGGGAGGTTGTCGACGCAGTAAAACCCCATATCTTCCAGCGCGCGCAGGGCAACAGACTTTCCCGAGCCAGAGCGGCCGCTGACGATCATCAGTACCATGTACCGTTTCTCCTCAGTACGATGTGATGTCCATTATTCATCATCGTGGGTTTCCGTATCGGTGATGATTTGATAGAGCTCTTCGTCGCTCTGCGCCGAGCGCAGACGGCGACAAATGGTTTTATCCGCCAGACGTTTCGCCACCAAAGAGAGCGTATGCAGGTGGGTTTTGGTCTGGTCGGCCGGCACCAGTAGCGCAAACAACAAATCAACAGGCTGATTGTCGATGGCATCGAAGGCAATCGGTGTTTCCAGTTGCACAAAGACACCTACCGCGCGCAGCGTATCCTCTTCCAGTTTACCGTGAGGAATAGCGATGCCGTTGCCGATGCCGGTACTGCCCATCTTTTCACGGGTCAGAATGGCTTCGAACACCACCTGCGGAGGCAGGCTAAGCTGTTTAGCCGCCAGCTCGCTGATGATTTCCAGCGCACGTTTTTTACTCTGACAGTGCACGGCACTGCGGGTACATTCCTGGTTAAGGACATTGCTCAGTTGAAGAGCTGAATCATTATTTGTCATAATTTCACCTAAGCACCGCCCGATATGCGGGGGCATATCGGGCGATCGCTCGGACAATCAGTGTTGTTTTAGTTTATCTTTGTGTTTATTCAACTGTCTCGACAGTTTGTCGATCAAGCCGTCGATGGCGGCGTACATATCCTTCCCTTCCGCACTGGCATGAAGTTCGCCGCCGTTAACATGCAATGTTGCATCCGAGATGTGCGTCAATTTTTCCACTCTTAACACAATATAGACCTGATTGATCCTCTCGAAATACTGTTCGAGTTTAACGAATTTCGCATTGACGAATTCGCGCATCGCTTCGGTAATTTCGACGTTGTGTCCAGTGATGTTGAGCTGCATAGTGTCTTCCTTATCAGTAGAGTCAGACCAGTTGTTTACGCTGGTTAGACGGCGGGATGGATAAAGACTCTCGGTACTTTGCAACGGTACGCCGTGCCACCATGATACCCTGTTCAGAGAGCAGGGTGGTCAGTTTACTGTCGCTCAGTGGTTTCGCGGGATTTTCCGCGGCAATTAATTTCTTCACCAACGCGCGAATTGCCGTGGAAGAGGCTTCGCCGCCGCCTTCGGTACTCACGTGACTGGAGAAGAAATACTTAAGCTCAAAAATGCCCCGTGGGCTATGCAAATACTTCTGCGTGGTGACACGCGAAATCGTGGACTCGTGCATCTCGACGGTCTGGGCGATATCCGCCAGCACCATCGGTTTCATATGTTCTTCGCCGAGATCGAAAAAGGCCTGCTGCTGTTCAACGATGCAGCGGCTGACGCGCAGTAGCGTGTCGTTACGGCTCTCAAGACTCTTAATCAGCCATTTGGCATCCTGCAGGTTGCTGCGGATAAACTGGCTATCGGCGTCGTTACGGGCGTTATTGCACATGCCAGCATAGTGCTGGTTTATCTGCAAACGCGGAATGCTGTCGGCGTTAAGCTCCACCATCCAGCGGCCGTTTACCTTGCGGACCAGCACATCAGGGATCACGTACTCCGGTTCGCCGGTCTGGATCGACTGGCCTGGGCGCGGATCTAACGATTGGATCAGATCGACGGCTTCCTTCAACACGTCTTCTTTCAGACGCGTGACGCGCATAAGCGAGCGGAAGTCATGGTTGGCGAGGAGATCGAGATGCTCGGCAATGATCAGCCGCGCTTCGGTAATTCGCGGCGTGTCTGGGCTGAATTGTGAAAGCTGGATCAACAGGCAGTCACGCAGATCTTTAGCGGCTACGCCGACCGGATCGAAGCGCTGGATACGTTTAAGTACCGCTTCCACTTCATCAAGGCCGATTTCGTCATTGCCGATGCTCTCACGAATATCTTCCAGCGTGACGGTGAGATAGCCAGTGTCATCGACGGCATCAACAATCGACGTGGCAATGGCGCGGTCAGTGTCGGTAAACGGCGTCAGCTCAACCTGCCACATCAGATAGTCCTGCAAGGACTGGGTGGTTTCACCCTGATAGACCGGCAGCTCGTCGTCCTGATAATCAACCCCGGTGCCTGACGGCGTCCCGGCGGTGTAGATTTCATCCCAGCTAGCGTCTAGCGGCAGCTCTTCAGGCATCTCCGCCTTTTCCAGCGCGTCGACGCTGTCCAGCGTTTCGGTATCAACGGTTTCCTGGGTTTCTACTTCCTCGTGAAGATCGGTTTGCTCAAGCAGCGGATTGCTTTCCAGTGCTTGCTGGAGTTCTTGCTGAAGTTCCAGCGTTGACAATTGCAACAGACGGATCGCCTGTTGCAACTGCGGCGTCATGGCAAGCTGTTGGCTGAGCCTTAATTGCAAACCTTGCTTCATGTTCAGAACGAATCTCTCCCGCTAACGTCGTTAACCATACCCTATCAGAGTCTGAAGTCTTCCCCAAGATACACGCGTTTAACTTGTTCGTCTTGTAGGATCTCTTGAGGTGTTCCGTGGGCAATCAAATGCCCCTGGCTGACGATATAGGCGCGCTCACACACCGCCAATGTTTCGCGCACATTATGGTCGGTGATAAGGACGCCAAGGCCGCTGTCGCGCAGATGTTCGATAATACGTTTGATGTCGATAACGGAGATCGGGTCAACGCCGGCAAACGGTTCATCCAGCAGGATAAATTTAGGGTTTGCCGCCAACGCGCGGGCAATTTCTACACGGCGGCGCTCACCACCGGAAAGTGCCTGACCTAAGTTGTCACGCAGGTGTTCAATGTGGAACTCTTCCATCAGCTCTTTGGCGCGGTCTTCACGCTGCTCGGCGCTCAGATCATCACGGATCTGTAGCACCGCCATCAGGTTGTCATAGACGCTCAGGCGACGGAAAATAGAAGCTTCCTGCGGCAGATAGCCAATCCCGCGACGGGCACGGGCGTGCAGCGGCAGCAAGCTGATGTCTTCGTCATCGATGATGATATTACCGGCGTCGCGCGGAACAATCCCTACCACCATGTAGAAGGTGGTAGTTTTACCCGCGCCGTTCGGCCCGAGCAGACCGACAATCTCACCGGAATTCACGGTCAGACTGACATCTTCCACGACGCGACGGCCTTTGTATGCTTTCGCCAGGTTTTTTGCAGTTAATGTCGCCATAACGAATTAGTTACTCTTTTTCTGGGCCGGGGCCTGGCCTTTGGATTTGTCCTGAATCTGCGACGGAACCAGAACGGTGGTGACGCGTTTGCCTTTGTCGCTAAACGCCTGCATTTTCTGCTCTTTCACCAGGTAGGTAATCTTGTCGCCTTTAATATTGCTATCAAGCTGCTCAAGATAAGCGTTGCCGGTCAGCACCACGAAATCGTTCTGCAGTTCATAGTGCATTTTAGACGCGTGGCCTTTCACCGGTTTGCCGTTGTCCTGCATCTGGTAGAAGGTCGCCGGATTACCGTAGCCGTCGATAACCTCTTTGCCTTTTTGATCTGCCGGGCGAGTCACCACGACTTTGTCGGCATTAATTTTGATCGTGCCCTGCGTTACGACGACGTTACCGGTGAAGGTCACAATGTTGCCCTGCATATCCAGCGACTGTTGATCGGATTCGATATGAATCGGCTGATCGGTATCTCCGGTAAGCGCCATTGCCGGCAGGCTAGCCGCTAACAAGGAACCCGCGAGCGCCAGCTTAAGGCTGAGTTTGTTTGTTCTGAATTTCATAAGAGGTTCTAACCTTTTCAATCAGCTCGGCGGTTTTGCTGCGTAAATTGCCGCGCATTTTCAGGCCGCTGGAATTAAATGATGTTCCGTATAACGTCACGAGGTCGTCAGAGGCAACGTCCTGAGTAATCAGGTTCACCTGGGCATTATCCGTCGTAATCTTACGCAGTTGTGCATCTTCTGTCAGCGCGTTGATTTCAACGTGCCCGTAGAGGTACAGCATGCGATCGTTAGTCAGTTTGGCTTTATCTGCTTTAATCGACCAGGTTGGTACTTTATTAGTATCAAAAGTTGTCAGTACCGGGCGGGTAAACCACGACAGCGCCTGATCGGAAAAATACTCCACATGCTCGGCGATTAACCGGTAGCTGAGTGAACCTTCTGGGCTGTATACCACGGTATCGGTATGTTCGCTTTGATAGGTCGGATCATTGGTATTCACCACTAACTGGCTAGGGTCGTCCTTATCGGCCAGATTCAGACCGATAAGAATCAGCGCTGCCAGCGCAAGTAGAATAATAACCCAACGTCTGGTTTTACTCATATCGATTGCCCTTTGGCTTCGTCCAGCTTACCTTGCGCCAGCAGCAACAGGTCGCACACTTCGCGGACAGCGCCACGGCCACCCGCAATACGGGTGACGTAATCTGCGCGTGGCAGCAGCAGCGGATGCGCATCGGCAACGGCGACGCTTAAGCCGATTTCTGCCATCACCGGCCAGTCGATCAAATCGTCGCCAACGTAGGCAACTTGATCCGGCTGCACGTCGAGCTTCGCCAGCAGTTCGCAGTAGGCGATGAGCTTATCTGACTGCCCCTGATAGAGATGGGTGATGCCAAGCGTTGCGCAGCGGTCTTCTAACAGTTTAGCTTTTCGCCCGGTAATAATCGCCACATCGATACCTGAGGTGAGGGCGCAGCGAATACCGTAGCCATCACGCACGTTGAAGGCTTTTAGCTCTTCACCGTTGTTACCCATGTAGATAAGGCCGTCCGAGAGCACCCCGTCAACATCGAGGATCAGCAGGCGAATTTTTTCCGCCTGCGCAATAAATTGTGGGCTCACCGGGCCATAACAGGTGGCTACCGGGGTAACAGCATGACTCATTCTTTATATCCTTGATTACACTACGCCTGCGCGCAGTAGGTCGTGCATATGTATCACACCTAGCAGATGGTCGCCATCGGCAACCAGCACGCAGGTGATATGACGTGATTGCATCAGGTTCAGGGCATCCACCGCCAGTATTCCTGGGCGAATACGAATACCGCCCGGCGTCATGACGTCGGCAATACCGAGGGTGCGAACGTCAACGCCATTATCGAAGATCCGTCGCAGGTCGCCATCGGTGAAAATTCCCTTAATCTGCATGTTGTCATCGCAGATGGCGGTCATTCCCAGGTTCTTGCGGGTAATCTCCAGCAGCGCATCGCGCAGCGAAGCATCGATGCTGACGTGCGGAATTTCATCACCGGTGTGCATGATATCGTTAACCCGCAGCAGCAGCTTGCGGCCGAGTGCGCCACCGGGGTGCGACAGAGCAAAATCTTCAGCCGTAAAGCCTCGTGCCTTTAATAGCGCGACGGCAAGGGCATCGCCCATCACCAGAGCTGCAGTCGTGCTGGAAGTCGGCGCCAGTCCTAACGGACAGGCTTCGCGCGGGACCTTCACACACAAATGAATATCGGCGGCACGCCCCATGCTGCTGTCCGGACGACTGGTGATGCAGATAAGCGGAACGTGCAGGCGTTTCAGCACCGGGATAAGCGCCAGAATCTCATTGGACTCGCCGGAGTTAGACAGGGCGATAACCACGTCCTGCGGCGTGACCATGCCTAAGTCACCGTGAGCCGCTTCGCCGGGATGGACGAAGAACGACGAGGTGCCGGTACTGGCAAAGGTGGCCGCCATCTTACGGCCAATATGCCCGGACTTGCCCATTCCCATCACCACGACTTTGCCGCTGCAGTAGAAAATCTTCTCGCAGGCGTCGCTGAAATCCTGATTAATGTATTGATCGAGCTGTTCCAGCCCTTCCCGTTCAATCTCCAGAACTTCTTTTCCCGCCTGCAGGAAATCGAAATTTGGCTGCAAATCTATTTGCGACATAGTGTTATCCCGATTCATTCGATGAAAAGCGGCGTGCCCCAACAGAGCAGTGCCAGCCATACCATAAACCCGCCGATCAACAGCAAGCCCGCGCCACGGCCTATCTGGCGGCGGCGCCAGCACAGTAGGGCGAAAACAACGCTGACCAATACCATTACGCCATAGTCCCGACTGAACGCGAGTGGGTTAAACTGTCCTGGCGCGATAAGGGCAGGGATCCCCAAAACGATAGCGATATTAAAGAAATTGGAGCCGATGATATTGCCGACAGCGATATCATTCTCGCCTTTACGTACCCCGGCAATTGCGGTGGCCAGTTCCGGCAGACTGGTGCCCAGCGCCACAATAGTCAGACCAATGGTCAGTTCACTCATGGCGAAATAGTTCGCCATCACTGTGGCATTATCAATAACCATGCGGGTCGCCATTGGCATGATGATAAGTGCGACACCAAGCCATAAGCAGGCGACGGGTAACGAACCGTCGCGCGGCAGCTCGGCTAGCTGCTCCTGGGTAAATTTGTCATTGCCCTGACGTTCGGCCAGCCGGGCTATTTTAATGATAAACAACAGCCACAGGACGGTGAGAATAAATAAAAACACGCCGTCGAGGCGGGACAGCTCGCCATCATACAACACATATCCTGCCAGCAGGCTCACTACCAACATTAGCGGTATTTCGCGGCGCAGGATATCAGAATGCACGGTAAACGGGTGGAACAGTGCGGTGAGCCCGAGGATCAGCAGGATATTGACGATATTGGATCCGATTGCGGTACCGATGGCCACATCGACCTGCCCGTGAAGTGAGGCGGCTGCGGAAACAATAATTTCCGGCAGCGATGTGCCTATACTGACAATAGTCATGCCAATAATCAGCGGCGGGATCCCTAAAGCACGGCAAAGAATTGACGCGGAATACACCAGGCGGTCAGCGCTGTATACCACCAGAAGTAAACCAATAATTAACAGAGCCGTAGCTAAGAGCATCTAAAATCCTTTATTCGGGTATAATCGTCGGCCCGCACATCTGGGCGTAACGAATTCCTAATTTTGACTTTATGCGCAGGAAAAGTAAAACAAATGCCAGATTTCGTTAACCAGAGCGGTTAGGATTCTGTAAGAATGCAGGGGCAAGCAGGAGTTTGCCCTAGTTAAGGACCTGGAAAGGTAAGCCTATGAGCCAAAATCTAGCGAATCTGGTCGATATGCGTGACGTCACGTTTTCCCGTGGCAATCGCGTCATTTTCGACAACATATCGCTTTCGGTGCCACGCGGCAAAATCACCGCGATAATGGGGCCGTCGGGGATTGGCAAGACCACGCTGCTGCGCCTTATTGGTGGGCAGATCCCCCCGGATAGCGGAGAAATCCTCTTTGACGGCGAGAACGTGCCGCAAATGTCGCGCTCCCGTCTTTATACCGTGCGTAAGCGCATGAGTATGCTGTTTCAATCGGGTGCATTGTTCACCGACCTGAACGTGTTTGATAACGTCGCCTACCCGATTCGTGAGCATACCAATTTGCCCGCGCCGTTGCTGAAAAGCACGGTGATGATGAAGCTGGAGGCCGTCGGCCTGCGCGGTGCGGCGAAGCTAATGCCATCTGAACTGTCCGGCGGCATGGCGCGACGCGCTGCGCTGGCGAGAGCCATTGCGCTTGAGCCGGATCTCATCATGTTTGATGAACCGTTTGTTGGTCAGGATCCCATTACCATGGGCGTACTGGTTAAGCTGATTTCCGAACTCAACAGCGCGCTGGGTGTCACCTGTATTGTGGTTTCTCACGATGTGCCGGAAGTGCTGAGTATTGCGGATTTCGCTTACATCATGGCAGACCAGAAAATCATCGCTCACGGTAGCGCCACCTCGTTGCAGGAAAACGCCGATCCTCGAGTGCGTCAGTTCCTCGACGGTATCGCCGATGGTCCGGTGCCATTCCGTTTTCCTGCGGGCGACTATCGCCGCGACCTCATCGGCACAGGGAGCTAAACGACTCATGCTGTTAAATGCACTGGCAGCGCTTGGACATCGCGGAATTAAGACCATCGCGACGTTTGGGCGAGCTGGGTTAATGTTATTCAATGCCGTTGTCGGCAAGCCGGAGTTTCGCAAGCATGCGCCGCTGCTGGTTCGCCAACTGTACAACGTCGGCGTACTTTCGTTGGTCATCATCATCGTGTCGGGCGTGTTTATCGGCATGGTGCTGGGGCTACAAGGGTATCTGGTGCTGACCACCTACAGCGCTGAGACCAGTCTCGGCATGCTGGTGGCGCTATCGCTGCTACGTGAGCTAGGGCCGGTTGTTGCCGCACTGCTGTTCGCCGGGCGCGCCGGTTCGGCGCTGACCGCCGAAATCGGTCTGATGCGCGCCACCGAGCAGCTTTCCAGTATGGAAATGATGGCGGTGGATCCCCTGCGTCGTGTGATCTCTCCTCGCTTCTGGGCTGGCGTGATTTCCCTGCCGCTGCTGACGATTATTTTCGTCGCGGTGGGCATCTGGGGTGGTTCGCTGGTTGGCGTGAGCTGGAAAGGTATTGACGCCGGGTTCTTCTGGTCGGCGATGCAAAATGCGGTGGACTGGCGTCTTGATCTGGTGAACTGCCTGATTAAGAGCGTTGTTTTCGCCATTACGGTGACATGGATTGCGTTATTTAACGGTTACGATGCGATCCCCACTTCTGCCGGAATCAGCCGCGCGACCACCCGTACCGTGGTGCATGCGTCGCTGGCGGTTCTTGGGCTGGACTTTGTGCTGACGGCACTGATGTTTGGGAATTGAGTGAATGCAAACGAAAAAGAGTGAAATCTGGGTCGGTATTTTTTTGTTGATTGCCCTGCTGGCGGCACTGTTTGTGTGCCTGAAGGCCGCAGATGTGTCGTCGATAAAATCGGAGCCAACCTACCGTGTATACGCCACCTTCGATAACATCGGCGGCCTGAAGAGCCGTTCTCCGGTGCGTATTGGCGGCGTGGTGATTGGACGAGTTGCCGATATCAGCCTCGATCCGAAAACGTATCTACCGCGTATCGCTATCGATATTGAAGACACCTATAACCATATTCCGGATACCAGCTCGCTGGCCATCAGGACTTCCGGTTTACTGGGTGAGCAGTACCTGGCGCTGAACGTTGGCTTTGAAGACCCGGAACTGGGAACGTCTATCCTTAAAGATGGCAGCACTATTCAGGACACCAAGTCGGCGATGGTGCTCGAAGATCTGATCGGTCAGTTCCTCTACAACAGTAAAGGCAGCGACAATCAGAATTCAGGCGATGCGAAGAATTCAACCGATGGACATACTGATACGGCGGCGCCTGCTACTGGCTCGACGAATTAATCTCAGGAGATACTCGACATGTTTAAACGTTTACTGATGGTCGCCATGCTGGTGATTGCCCCATTAACGGCAGCCACGGCGGCAGACCAGACTAACCCTTACAAACTGATGAACGAAGCGGCGCAGAAAACGTTCGATCGCCTGAAGGCTGAACAACCTAAGATTCGTTCTAACCCGAATTATCTGCGTGATATCGTGGATCAGGAACTGCTGCCGTACGTCCAGGTGAAATACGCGGGTGCATTGGTGCTGGGCCGTTACTACAAAGACGCGACTCCGGCGCAGCGCGATGCCTACTTCACCGCGTTCCGTGAATACCTGAAACAGGCTTACGGTCAGGCGCTGGCGATGTATCACGGTCAGACTTATCAGGTTGCCCCTGAACAAGCGCTGGGCGATGCGACTATCATTCCTATCCGCGTCACCATCAACGATCCGAACGGCCGTCCGCCGGTACGCCTGGATTTCCAGTGGCGTAAAAATACCCAGACGGGTAACTGGCAGGCTTACGATATGATTGCTGAAGGTGTGAGCATGATCACCACCAAGCAAAACGAGTGGAGCGATCTGCTGCGTACCAAAGGTATTGATGGCCTGACCGCACAGCTGAAATCCATCTCTGCACAGCCGATTACCCTGGAACAGAAAAAATAATGGCCGAACAGTTAAGCTGGACGCGCGATGGCGAACGCCTGTCGCTGCACGGTGAACTGGATCAGGACTTTCTGGTGTCCCTGTGGGACGCCAGAATGGACGCAACGCAGGGCGTGTCGGTGATTGACCTCAAGGGTCTAAGCCGTGTCGATACGGCGGGTCTGGCGCTGCTGGTGCATCTGGTTGAGCTGATACGCGCTCAGGGCCGTACGGCAAGTGTGGAAGGCGTGAGCGAAAAAGTAGCTACGCTGAAAGGGCTGTACAATTTGCCCGAAGATATGATCCCTTAAAAATTTCAGTGCATTATTGCTTCCAATATTCTTAAAGCCCCATCAATCTCAAGGATGGGGCTTTTTGCTTGTTTAAGACTGCGCCACTTTCCTCTAAGATGTGGGGCTGTTTTCACTCTCAAATGAAATGCGAACCTATGGAAAATAATGAAATTCAGACCGTGCTGATGAATGCACTCTCCCTTCAGGAAGTTCTCGTTTCTGGTGATGGCAGTCACTTCCAGGTGATTGTTGTGGGTGAGATGTTTGACGGCATGAGCCGGGTTAAGAAACAGCAAACTGTCTATGCCCCGCTGATGGAGTACATTGCGGACAACCGCATTCATGCCCTGTCGATTAAAGCGTATACCCCGCAAGAGTGGGCGCGCGATCGCAAACTCAACGGTTTTTGAGCCAGGGGAAAAGTGGCATCACTTTTCCGGTGGCGAACGTGAATACTTAACAGAGATTAGATTTGATGGATAAATTTCGTGTGCAGGGGCCGACCCGCCTTCAGGGCGAGGTCACCATTAGCGGTGCTAAAAATGCTGCCCTGCCGATTCTTTTTGCCGCTTTGCTGGCAGAAGACCCGGTTGAGATTCAGAACGTACCAAAACTGAAAGACGTCGATACCTCCATGAAGCTGCTGACTCAGCTGGGTGCGAAGGTAGAGCGTAATGGTTCGGTATGGATCGACGCAGGCCCGGTAGATGTATTCTGTGCGCCATACGACCTGGTGAAAACCATGCGTGCCTCTATCTGGGCGCTGGGTCCGCTAGTGGCGCGTTTTGGTCAGGGTCAGGTTTCTCTGCCTGGCGGTTGTACCATCGGTGCGCGTCCGGTTGACCTGCACATCTCTGGCCTTGAGCAGTTAGGCGCAGAAATCAAGCTGGAAGAAGGCTACGTTAAAGCATCCGTCAATGGTCGCCTGAAAGGTGCACATATCGTGATGGACATGGTCAGCGTTGGCGCGACCGTCACAATCATGACTGCCGCAACGCTTGCGGAAGGCACTACCATCATTGAAAACGCCGCGCGTGAGCCGGAAATCGTCGATACGGCGAACTTCCTCAACGCGATGGGCGCTAAAGTGACGGGGCAGGGTACCGATCGCATTACCATTGAAGGCGTCAAACGCCTGGGCGGCGGCGTGTATCGCGTTCTGCCAGACCGTATTGAAACCGGCACCTTCCTGGTCGCAGCGGCGATTTCCGGTGGTAAAATTGTCTGCCGTAACGCTAAGCCTGATACGCTGGACGCTGTGCTGGCGAAGCTGCGTGAAGCTGGCGCTGACGTTGAAGTCGGCGAAGACTGGATTAGCCTTGATATGCACGGCAAACGTCCAAAAGCGGTGAACGTGCGTACTGCGCCACACCCGGCGTTCCCGACGGATATGCAGGCACAGTTCACTCTGCTGAATATGGTGGCAGAAGGGACTGGCGTCATCACCGAAACGGTATTCGAAAACCGCTTCATGCACATTCCTGAACTCATTCGTATGGGTGCTCGCGCGGAAATCGAAAGCAACACCGCGATTTGTCACGGCGTTGAGCAGCTCTCCGGGGCTCAGGTGATGGCAACTGACCTGCGCGCTTCTGCAAGTCTCGTTCTGGCTGGCTGTATTGCTCAGGGCACCACGATCGTGGATCGTATCTACCATATCGACCGTGGCTACGAGCGTATTGAAGACAAGCTGAGCGCATTAGGCGCGAATATCGAGCGTATTAAAGGCGAGTAATCGCTGCCGCTTACAAACGCCCTCAGGCTTGTCTTGAGGGCGTTATTTACTCTTCTTAGGCTGGCGCATCATCTGCGTTCTGTCGATAAATTCGTGAGTGATGGGATCGTGATAGCGCGATGGCCAGATCGTCCACGGATCGGTCTCCAGCGCTTTCGCAATAATCACTTCACCTTTCGGCCACGGACGTGACAGCACATTCGCTAACGTCGAAGAACTGAGACCGTTCTTACGCGATTCTGCGGCCATTGATGTACCTTTCTTGCGTAACCCCGCGATAATATCTGCCGGATGCCAGTCGGTAAACGTATCCATACTTCCTCCTTGAGAGCGGTGTTTAAATCACCACATTGAGTGAAGTCTGTACTGTATCGCGCTTTTCGATTGGATTCTAAAAAGTTCTTGTAAGTGTGATTAAATTCAGAAAAAGATAATTTTTTGCAGCAACATAGGCATGTTTGAGATTTTTTAGGAATTTTCCCGCGCAAGGCGCGGGAAAGGATTAACGATCGCGCTGAACGGCGATGTGGGCAAGTGCAATGAGCGCATCACGCCATTGGGTATCAGGCAGCGGTGCCAGGGCGGCAATCGCTTTGTCGGCTTCTTCTTCAGCACGCTGGCGCGTCCATTCCAAAGAGCCACAGGCAGCCATCGCCTCAAGCACAGGCTCAAGCAGATGCCGGCCATTGCCCTGTTCAATTGCGCCACGAATCAGCAGCGTTTGTTCAGGCGTACCGTTACGCATGGCGTGTAACAGTGGCAGCGTTGGTTTGCCTTCGTTGAGATCGTCGCCAACATTTTTACCCAGCGTCTCACCATCGGCGCTGTAGTCGAGCAAATCGTCAATCAGCTGGAAAGCGGTACCCAGGTAGCGGCCATAATCCTGCAACCCTTTCTCCTGCTCTGGCGTACAGTCGGCAAGCAAACCTGAACATTGGGCCGCCGCTTCAAACAGGCGCGCGGTTTTGCTGTAAATCACGCGCATGTAGTTTTCTTCGGTGATGTCCGGGTCATTGACGTTCATCAACTGCAGCACTTCGCCTTCGGCAATCACGTTGACCGCTTCAGACATGACTTCCAGCACTTTCAGCGAGCCGAGGCTGGTCATCATCTGGAAGGCACGCGTATAGATAAAGTCGCCAACCAGCACGCTGGCTGCGTTACCAAAGGCCGCATTTGCCGTTGCTTTGCCGCGACGCATGTCGGACTCGTCGACGACGTCATCGTGCAGCAGCGTTGCCGTGTGAATAAATTCGATCAGCGCGGCGATATTGACGTGGGCATTTCCCTGATAGCCAACGGCACGAGCGGCCAGTACGGCAATCATCGGACGAATTCGTTTTCCGCCGCCGCTGACGATATAATAACCTAGCTGATTGATTAACTGGACGTCCGAGTTGAGCTGCTCAAGAATCGTCGCATTAACACCCGCCATATCCTGCGCGGTTAACTCATTGATTTGTTGTAAATTCATCGCAAAAGCCGGGCTTAATGTCCTGTTTACCACTTATCCATACGGGATAACGAAGGTTTTACGTTAGCGTTGTACCTACGATTGTACTGAAAAAACGCCCCAGATAAACGTTGTCGTGCCTGTTGTCTTTTTTTTCTGCATCTATTGATGCTAGCACTTGTCAAAGCCTCACGTTTTGCGTAATATTCGCGCCCTATTGTGAATATTTATAGCGCACTCTGAATCACAAAAAGTTGTGCGCGGAAGCGGAGTTTATATGTACGCGGTTTTCCAAAGTGGTGGTAAACAACACCGAGTTAGCGAAGGTCAGACCGTTCGCCTGGAAAAGCTGGACATCGCAACTGGCGAATCTGTTGAATTCGCTGAAGTTCTGATGATCGCAAACGGTGAAGAAGTCAAAATCGGCGTTCCTTTCGTTGATGGCGGCGTAATCAAAGCTGAAGTTGTTGCTCACGGTCGTGGCGAGAAAGTTAAAATCGTTAAGTTTCGTCGTCGTAAACACTATCGTAAGCAGCAAGGCCATCGTCAGTGGTTCACTGATGTGAAAATCACTGGCATCAGCGCTTAAGTTAAGGGGAGCAGATTAAATGGCACATAAAAAGGCTGGTGGCTCGACTCGTAACGGTCGCGACTCAGAAGCTAAACGTCTGGGCGTAAAACGCTTCGGCGGCGAATCCGTTCTGGCTGGTAGCATCATCGTTCGTCAACGTGGTACTCAGTTCCACGCTGGTTCTAACGTAGGCTGCGGCAAAGACCACACTCTGTTTGCTAAAGCAGACGGTAAAGTGAAATTCGAAGTGAAAGGCCCGAAAAACCGTCGTTTTATCAGCATTGTTGCTGAATAAGTTTTTCGCGTCCCGGTAACGGATGAAAGCCCCGCAACGTGTTGCGGGGCTTTTTACATTCGACGCCAGGAAAACTCGGGACAGGGAATCCGGTATGAAGCAACAGGCGGGTATTGGCATTCTTTTGGCGCTCACGACAGCAATCTGTTGGGGAGCCTTACCGATCGCCATGAAACAGGTTCTGGAAGTGATGGAACCGCCTACCATTGTGTTCTACCGCTTCTTGATGGCGAGCTGCGGTCTGGGCCTCATCTTGTTCTGGAAGCGCAGACTTCCTCCCCTACGGGTTTTCCGCGATCCACGCTGGCTGGTGTTGTTGCTGATTGCCACCGGGGGGCTGTTCGGTAACTTCATCCTGTTTAGCTCATCGCTACAGTATGTCAGCCCAACGGCGTCACAGGTGATTGGTCAGCTCTCACCCGTCGGCATGATGGTTGCTAGCGTCTTTATCCTCAAAGAGAAGATGCGTGGTACGCAGATAATTGGCGCTATCATGCTGATCTGCGGCCTGCTGATGTTTTTCAACACCAGCCTTGTCGAAATTTTTACTCGTCTGACTGACTATACCTGGGGTGTTATCTTCGGGGTCGGGGCGGCGATGGTCTGGGTGAGTTACGGCGTCGCGCAAAAGGTGTTATTGCGGCGGATGGCCTCACAGCAGATTCTTTTTTTATTGTACACTTTATGTACGATAGCACTGTTGCCGTTAGCAAAGCCCGAGGTTATCGGGCAACTGAGCGACTGGCAGCTAGCCTGCCTGATCTTTTGTGGTCTGAACACATTGGTTGGTTACGGGGCGTTGGCGGAAGCCATGGCACGCTGGCAGGCGGCACAGGTAAGCGCATTAGTGACGCTTACTCCCTTGTTTACACTGTTATTTTCAGATCTTTTATCAATGGCCTGGCCCGATTTCTTCGCCCGACCGATGTTGAACCTTTTAGGTTACCTCGGTGCGTTTATCGTGGTTGCGGGCGCGATGTATTCCGCCATTGGTCATCGCCTTTGGGGGCGGTGGCGTAAGCGTGAAGCGGTTGTTCCGTTACCCCGCGCAGGCGAATGATTTACGGAGAGTAAAATGAAGTTTGTTGATGAAGCAACGATCCTGGTCGTAGCAGGTGATGGCGGTAATGGTTGCGTTAGCTTCCGCCGTGAAAAATATATTCCACGCGGTGGCCCAGACGGCGGCGATGGTGGTGATGGCGGTGACGTATGGATGGAAGCCGACGAAAACCTGAACACGCTGATCGACTACCGTTTCGAAAAATCTTTCCGCGCAGAGCGTGGTCAGAACGGTGCGAGCCGCGACTGTACCGGTAAACGTGGTAAAGACGTCACCATCAAGGTGCCGGTCGGTACGCGCGTGATCGACCAGGGCACCGGCGAAACGATGGGTGATATGACCAAACATGGTCAGCGCCTGATGGTTGCGAAAGGCGGCTGGCACGGTCTGGGTAACACCCGTTTTAAATCTTCCGTTAACCGTACTCCGCGTCAGAAGACAATGGGTACGCCGGGCGATAAGCGTGATCTGCAGCTCGAACTGATGCTGCTGGCGGACGTTGGGATGCTGGGGATGCCGAATGCCGGTAAATCCACCTTCATCCGTTCTGTTTCTGCAGCGAAACCGAAAGTGGCGGACTATCCGTTTACGACGCTGGTTCCAAGCCTTGGCGTGGTGCGTGTCGATAACGAGAAGAGCTTCGTGGTTGCCGATATCCCTGGCCTGATTGAAGGCGCATCTGAAGGCGCGGGCCTTGGTATTCGCTTCCTCAAGCACCTTGAGCGCTGTCGCGTCCTGCTGCACATCATCGACATTGAGCCGATTGACGGTTCCGATCCGGCTGAAAATGCCCGTATCATCGTTGGTGAGCTGGAGAAATACAGCGAGAAGCTGGCCGGTAAACCACGTTGGCTGGTGTTCAACAAAATCGACCTGATGGATAAAGCTGAAGCGGAAGCTAAGGCACAGGCGATTGCAGACGCAATGGGTTGGGAAGGTAAGCACTACCTGATCTCTGCGGCGAGCCAGATTGGCGTTAAAGACCTGTGCTGGGACGTGATGAACTTCATCATTGAGAACCCAATCGTGCAGGCTGAAGATGCGAAACAGCCAGAGAAAGTTGAATTCATGTGGGATGACTACCACCGTCAGCAGCTTGACGAAGTGGCAGCCGAAGCTGAAGAAGACGACGAAGATTGGGATGACGATTGGGACGAAGACGACGAAGAAGGCGTTGAGTTCATCTACAAACGTTAATCTCGTGGCCGGAGAGTGCTTACGCTAATCCGGCCTACAAAATTCAACGGGCCGCAAATGCGGCCCGTTTTTTTTATGTTCGTTGCCATCCGGCAAGAACGGGATCAGTTGTTCTGATAAATATCTTTATACAAGCGGCTCTCAAAGCGGACTAACGGAATACGTCGGTTGCGCTGATCGGCAGGCGAAACCGCGTAGCCCGACAGATACTGTACAAACGCCATTTTTTGTCCGCTGGCGGTAGTGATAAAGCCTGCGAGGTTGTAGACGCCCTGTAGGGATCCCGTTTTTGCCGACACTTTGCCATCGACACCGGCCTGATGAAGACCCGCGCGATACTGGAGCGAACCATCGTGCCCGGCAAGCGGCAGCATCGAGATGAAATCCAGTTCGTTGTCATGCTGAGCGATGTATTGCAGTGCCTGCATCATGGTGGCCGGCGCAATCAGGTTATGTCGCGACAGACCTGAGCCATCGGCAATGATCGTGTTACCTAAATCAACACCGGCTTGCTGACGCAGGATCTGGCGGACCGCATCAGAACCCGCACGCCAGGTACCCGGTACGCCGAAGCGCGCGTGACCAATCATGCGGAATACGGTATCGGCAATCATGTTGTCTGATTTTTTCAGCATGATCTTCAGTAAATCGTGAAGCTGTGCCGACTGTTTGCTGGCAATCACCGTGCCCGGTTCGTTCACCAGCGTTTGGCGTAGCAGGGTGCCGGAATAGGTGATCCCGGCCTGCTTCAGCTCGTCTTTGATAATCGCCCCGGCGTAGCTGGCGCCATCCTGAATCGCGAATGCCAGCGGCAGCGGCTCGGAACGCTGTGGCAGGCAGCCAGTCAAGGTAAAGCGATTCAGATCGCCTGGCACGACATCCAGTTCACAGTACTGCGCGTCCGGTGAACCTTTTGCCAGCGTGCGGACCTGGCTAAACATGGTGACTGGGTAGTAAGAAGCGATACGAATAAACGCCATATCATTGGCTTTTTGGGCGCTGTATAACGAAATCGAGAAGCAGTTGCGGTCAATAATTGCCGCCGCCGGAGGGGCGCTAAAACACTGCGTCATATCGTTCCACGGCCAGCCTGGGGCTTTATCGTGACTGGCAAAAATGGAGGTATCGATGAGTATGTTTCCCTCGATATTTTGCACGCCAGATTTTTTTAGCGTCGCCACCATATTGCGAATATCCTGACGTTTTAGCGTCGGATCGCCGCCAAATCGTGCAATAAGGTCACCTTTCAGCGTACCGTTATCAACACTGCCTTTGGTCTCAAGCGTGGTGGTAAAACGGAAGTCCGGGCCGAGCTGTAACAGCGCCGCCAGCGCGGTCAGTACCTTCTGCGTACTGGCTGGCAGTGCCATCTGTTGCCCGTGATAATCAATGAGCGGCGCGGGAGCGCCCACTTTCTGTACCAAAAGCGCGAGGTTGGCCCCGGCAGGAAGCTGATTGATGTATTCATCAACATTCGCGGCCTGAACGCTAAACGCTATAGTGGTAGTCAATCCGATGATAAATCTGGAAAATCGCATAATCTCGCGCTAACAACCTGGAAACAAGCCGTCATACTACGGCGCAAAGCCCTGTAAAGTAAACGATGACCCGTAGTGAACTTCAGGGTAAAATACGTATCAAATTAAAAATTACTGCTGACCTGGGGCTTTGTACCCGGGTCGGTTTTCTTTTGCTTCTGGCCTGGTGTTGATAGCGACACAGGCGGGCTTAACAGCCGGAGCGGTGTGAGTCGCTCCCTACAGGAATGTTTAAGAGGTATAACGATGCAAGCTATTCCGATGACCCTTCGTGGTGCAGAAAAACTGCGTGAAGAACTGGATTTTCTCAAGTCCGTACGTCGCCCGGAAATCATCGCGTCCATCGCTGAAGCGCGCGAGCACGGTGACCTGAAAGAAAACGCCGAGTACCATGCTGCGCGTGAGCAGCAGGGCTTCTGCGAGGGTCGTATCAAGGATATCGAAGCGAAGCTGTCTAATGCGCAGGTTATCGATATCACCCGGATACCAAACAATGGCCGCGTGATCTTTGGTGCTACCGTGAAGGTGTTGAACCTGGACAACGATGAAGAACAAACCTACCGTATCGTGGGTGATGATGAAGCTGACTTCAAACAGAACCTGATTTCTGTGAACTCACCGATTGCTCGTGGCCTTATCGGCAAAGAGCAGGATGACGTGGTCGTTATCCGCACACCGGGTGGTGAAGTTGAGTTTGAAATCATCAAAGTGGATTATCTGTAAGTTTTGTTCGACACTCAAAATGTTGATTGAGTGTAAAGATAAGAAAAAGGCCGCATAGCGGCCTTTTATCAAGCTTGAGAGCGTGGCATGTTGCTAGCCCTCGTGAAGAAAATCCCTCATTTAACACAATGTTGTGTCAGAAATTAGGATATTCTTAACGTGGCAACGAGATTTTGCGTTCTTTACCAGGGCGATAAAGCACCAGCATTTTACCGATGACCTGTACGTTACAGGCGCCGGTTTCGCGCACGATAGCGTCCACGATCAAGGTTTTGGTTTCGCGATCTTCCGAGGCGACTTTCACCTTGATAAGTTCATGGTGCTCTAACGCTTGTTCAATCTCGGCCAGTACCCCTTCGGTCAAACCATTATTGCCAAGCATAACTACTGGCTTGAGCGGATGTGCAAGACCTTTCAGGTGCTGTTTTTGTTTAGTACTCAGATTCATCGTATATTTTTGCTTAGGTTGGGATTGAAAACGGGTCATTCTACCGCCATCTCCCTTATATCGCCAAATGATGCGTAGAAATTTACGCCATAGGCTACGATGAACTGCCCCGATGGGAATGTTAAATGACAGGTAAAAAGCGTTCTGCCAGTTCAAGCCGCTGGCTACAGGAACACTTTAGCGATAAATATGTTCAAGAGGCACAGAAAAAGGGGTTACGTTCCCGTGCCTGGTTTAAACTTGATGAAATACAGCAAAGTGACAAACTTTTTAAACCGGGGATGACGGTAGTCGACCTCGGTGCCGCCCCAGGAGGCTGGTCACAGTATGTGGTCACGCAGATTGGTGGCAAAGGCCGCATCATTGCTTGCGATCTTTTACCTATGGATCCAATCGTTGGTGTGGACTTCCTTCAGGGCGATTTTCGTGATGAACTCGTGATGAAGGCATTACTGGAACGTGTCGGTGACAGTAAAGTACAAGTTGTCATGTCAGATATGGCACCAAACATGAGCGGAACGCCGGCGGTTGACATCCCTCGGGCCATGTATCTGGTGGAACTGGCGCTTGAAATGGCTCGTGATGTGTTGGCGCCGGGCGGAAATTTTGTAGTGAAAGTGTTCCAGGGCGAAGGTTTCGATGAGTATCTAAGGGAAATTCGCTCCCTGTTTACGAAGGTCAAAGTTCGTAAGCCGGACTCTTCTCGTGCACGTTCACGTGAAGTGTACATTGTAGCGACCGGGCGAAAACCATAACCGGCAATTTCAGATGAAAGTTTGAAAGACACCGGATATAGCGTATCCTGACGCTGTTTTTAACACAGTTGTAATAAGAGGTTAATCCCTTGAGTGACATGGCGAAAAACCTAATACTCTGGCTGGTCATTGCCGTTGTGCTGATGTCAGTATTCCAGAGCTTTGGGCCCAGCGAATCGAACAGCCACAAGGTGGATTATTCTACCTTCCTGCAAGAGGTCAATAACGACCAGGTTCGCGAAGCGCGTATCAACGGACGTGAGATCAACGTTACCAAGAAAGATAGTAACCGTTACACGACCTATATTCCGGTTAACGATCCTAAGCTGCTTGATAACCTGCTGACGAAAAACGTCAAAGTGGTTGGCGAACCGCCTGAAGAGCCAAGCCTGCTGGCTTCTATCTTCATCTCCTGGTTCCCAATGCTGCTGCTGATCGGTGTCTGGATCTTCTTCATGCGTCAGATGCAGGGCGGCGGTGGCAAAGGTGCTATGTCGTTCGGTAAAAGCAAGGCGCGCATGCTGACGGAAGACCAGATTAAAACCACCTTTGCCGACGTCGCGGGCTGTGACGAAGCGAAAGAAGAGGTGGCTGAACTGGTTGAATACCTGCGCGAACCGAGCCGCTTCCAGAAGCTGGGCGGTAAAATTCCGAAAGGCGTCCTGATGGTCGGTCCTCCGGGTACCGGTAAAACCCTGCTGGCGAAAGCCATTGCGGGTGAAGCGAAGGTTCCGTTCTTTACCATTTCCGGTTCTGATTTCGTGGAAATGTTCGTCGGTGTCGGTGCATCTCGTGTGCGTGACATGTTCGAACAAGCTAAGAAAGCGGCACCGTGTATCATCTTCATCGATGAAATCGACGCCGTAGGCCGCCAACGTGGCGCGGGCCTGGGCGGCGGTCACGATGAACGTGAGCAGACGCTGAACCAGATGCTGGTTGAGATGGACGGCTTCGAAGGTAACGAAGGTATCATCGTTATCGCGGCAACTAACCGTCCGGACGTACTTGACCCAGCGCTGCTGCGTCCAGGCCGTTTTGACCGCCAGGTTGTGGTCGGTCTGCCAGACGTCCGTGGTCGTGAACAGATTCTGAAAGTGCATATGCGTCGCGTACCGCTGTCTCCGGACATTGATGCGGCAATTATTGCTCGCGGTACTCCAGGCTTCTCCGGTGCAGACCTCGCGAACCTGGTGAACGAAGCGGCTCTGTTTGCAGCACGTGGCAACAAGCGCGTGGTATCGATGGTTGAGTTCGAGAAAGCGAAAGACAAAATCATGATGGGTGCGGAACGTCGCTCCATGGTGATGACGGAAGCGCAGAAAGAATCTACCGCCTACCACGAAGCGGGTCACGCAATTATCGGTCGCCTGGTTCCGGAACACGATCCGGTGCATAAAGTGACCATCATTCCGCGCGGTCGTGCGCTGGGTGTGACCTTCTTCCTGCCTGAAGGCGACGCGATCAGCGCCAGCCGTCAGAAACTGGAAAGCCAGATCTCTACCCTGTACGGCGGTCGTCTGGCGGAAGAAATTATTTACGGCGTAGAACATGTGTCTACCGGTGCGTCGAACGATATTAAAGTCGCGACTAACCTGGCACGTAACATGGTGACTCAATGGGGCTTCTCCGACAAACTCGGTCCGCTGCTGTACGCGGAAGAAGAGGGCGAAGTATTCCTGGGCCGTTCTGTTGCTAAAGCCAAACACATGTCTGATGAAACGGCACGTATTATCGACCAGGAAGTGAAATCGCTCGTTGAACGTAACTACAATCGCGCGCGTCAGCTTCTGAACGAAAATATGGACATCCTGCATTCGATGAAAGATGCGCTCATGAAATATGAGACCATCGATGCGCCGCAGATTGATGATCTGATGGCTCGCCGCGATGTGCGTCCGCCAGCCGGTTGGGAAGAACAAGGTTCTTCATCCAACAATTCCGGCAGCAACGGTACACCGAGTGCGCCACGTCCGGTTGATGAACCACGTGCGCCAGACTCTGGCACGATGTCAGAACAGCTGGGCGACAAATAAGTTTTCCTTCGTGGATGACTGTGCTTAACCTAAAACCCTGGGGCTTGCCCCGGGGTTTTTTATACGCGTCATACTGCAACTTACATGACTTCGCGTATTTATCCTGAAATCAATAACCCAAAGGACTTGCTATGAAACTCACCGCCCAGGGCTCTATCCTGGATCTCTCCCATCCACACGTTATGGGGATCCTCAACGTCACGCCGGACTCTTTCTCCGATGGCGGAACGCATAACACGCTGGTTGAGGCGGTGAAGCATGCCAATCTGATGATTAATGCCGGAGCGACAATCATTGATGTCGGCGGTGAGTCCACCCGTCCTGGTGCGCTGGATGTGAGCGTTGACGAAGAGCTGGAACGCGTCATTCCGGTGGTTGAAGCGATTGCTCAGCGCTTTGAGGTGTGGATTTCTGTTGATACCTCAAAACCTGAGGTGATCCGCGAATCCGCGCGCGTTGGGGCGCATATCATCAATGACATCCGTTCTCTGAGCGAACCCGGTGCGCTGGAAGCCGCTGCAGAAACTGGCCTGCCGGTCTCTTTGATGCACATGCAAGGCGACCCGAAAACGATGCAGGACGCTCCGAAATATCAGGATGTCTTTGCCGAAGTGAACCAATATTTTGTTGACCAAATCGCCCGCTGCGAACGGGCGGGAATCTCAAAAGACAAATTGTTGCTCGACCCCGGGTTCGGTTTCGGTAAAAATCTGTCTCATAACTATGCATTACTGGCACGTCTATCAGAATTCCATCATTTTGGGCTACCGCTGTTTGTCGGTATGTCACGCAAGTCGATGATTGGCCAACTGTTGAACGTGGGGCCGTCGGAACGCCTGAGTGGCAGCCTGGCGTGTGCGGTGATTGCAGCCATGCAGGGCGCGCATATTGTTCGCGTCCACGATGTAAAAGAAACTGTAGAAGCGATGCGTGTGGTTGAGGCCACCCTGTCAGCGAAGGGAAATAAACGTTATGAGTAATCGCAAATATTTTGGTACCGATGGGATCCGTGGTCGCGTTGGTGATGCACCTATTACCCCTGATTTCGTCTTAAAGCTGGGCTGGGCGGCAGGTAAAGTACTGGCGAGCCACGGCTCACGTAAGATCATCATCGGTAAGGACACCCGCATCTCTGGTTATATGCTGGAATCTGCTCTGGAAGCCGGTCTGGCGGCGGCGGGTTTATCCGCTTCATTTACCGGCCCGATGCCAACGCCTGCAGTGGCCTACCTGACGCGTACCTTCCGTGCTGAAGCGGGTATCGTCATCTCCGCATCGCATAACCCGTTCTATGATAACGGTATTAAATTCTTCTCCATCGACGGCACCAAGCTGCCGGATGAAGTGGAAGAAGCCATCGAAGCCGAGATGGAAAAAGAGATTACCTGCGTTGATTCCGCCGAGCTGGGGAAAGCCAGCCGCATCGTTGACGCCGCCGGTCGCTATATCGAATTCTGCAAAGGCACGTTCCCGAACGAACTGAGCCTGAACGAGCTGAAAATTGTGGTCGACTGTGCGAACGGTGCCACCTACCACATCGCGCCGAACGTGCTGCGTGAGCTGGGCGCTAACGTTATCGCCATTGGCTGCGAGCCGAATGGCGTAAATATCAACGAAGAAGTCGGGGCGACCGATGTGCGTGCGCTGCAGGCCCGCGTGCTGGCTGAGAAAGCGGATCTGGGCATCGCGCTGGACGGCGACGGCGACCGCGTGATTATGGTCGACCACGAAGGCAACAAAGTCGATGGCGATCAGATTATGTATATCATTGCCCGCGAAGCACTGCGTCAAGGTCAGCTGCGCGGCGGTGCGGTGGGTACACTGATGAGTAATATGGGCCTGGAAGTGGCGCTCAAGCAGCTGGGTATTCCATTTACCCGCGCGAAAGTGGGTGACCGCTACGTGCTGGAGAAAATGCAGGAGAAAGGCTGGCGCATCGGCGCGGAAAACTCCGGCCATGTTATCCTGCTGGACAAAACCACCACTGGCGACGGCATTGTCGCTGGCTTGCAGGTCGTTGCGGCGATGGTTCGCAACCACATGACCCTGCATGACCTGTGCAGCGGAATGAAAATGTTCCCGCAGGTGTTGGTCAACATTCGCTACACCGACGGAAAATCAAACCCGCTGGAAAATGAGGCGGTGAAAGCCGTGACGGCGGAAGTAGAAGCTGCGCTGGGCAATCGTGGTCGCGTGCTGCTGCGTAAGTCTGGTACTGAACCACTGATCCGCGTGATGGTGGAAGGTGAAGACGACGCGCAGGTCAATGCGTTTGCGCACCGTATTGCCGATGCGGTAAAAGCGGTATAAGCAAACGCTAAGTGATTAAAAAGGCGGCGCTTGCCGCCTTTTTATGAAAGGTTTTCCGTGCTTTTGCTGTTTTTTTCCGCAGTTGATACAATGTGTGGAAATTGCCCTTGCGAAGGTCATTCGCTTTGGTTAGTATTCACACCCGCTTCAGTGGGAAACATAAGCATCCCGCTTTATTGGTTGAAGCACTTGGTACGCGGTGACCCCGCAAGGAACAGGTTGATTATGTACGAAGCTCTTTTAGTAGTTTTCCTTATTGTAGCGATTGGTCTTGTGGTCCTCGTTATGCTGCAGCAAGGTAAAGGCGCTGATATGGGAGCCTCCTTTGGAGCAGGCGCTTCCGGCACGCTGTTTGGTTCTAGTGGTTCTGGTAACTTCATGACCCGCATGACCGCAGTGTTTGCGACGCTGTTCTTCATCATCAGTCTGGTTCTGGGTAACATCAACAGTAACAAGACCAGTAAAGGAAGTGAGTGGGATAACCTGACTGCACCGGCTAAGTCCGAGCAGACTCAGCCAGCTGCACCGGCACAGCCGACCAGCGATATCCCACACTAAATAGTAGTATCTGTGCTGAGGTGGTGGAATTGGTAGACACGCTACCTTGAGGTGGTAGTGCCCTAACGGGCTTGTGGGTTCGAGTCCCATCCTCAGTACCAATATTCCGAAAGAAAGACGCTGAAAAGCGTCTTTTTTTTCGTCTGTATTTTCTATGCTGTTGTCGCGTAGGATAAGGCCGGATAAGGTGACGCCTCCATCCGGCAATCAAAGCTACATCAATCCGCTTTCGGGAAATCAACCACCGTATCATTCACCCGGTTCACCATATTGGTGAAGAGGATGGCGCTAATCGCGCTGATAATCTCAATCACCTGTCGATCGTCGAACCCGGCATTTTTCAGCGCAGTGACATCCGCCTGTGGCAGCGTACCGGTGGTGGTGACTACGGTTTGGGCAAATTTCACCAGTGCGTCAAGGTGTGCGTCTTCGGCATACTCGGCGTGGCGCAATTGACGAATCTGCTCGCTACTGAAGCCCGCTTTTTTCGCCATCATGCTGTGTGCGGCGAGGCAGTAGTCGCAGCCGGTGGTTTCGCTGACCGACAAGTTGATGGCTTCCAGTTCTTTCGCATTCAGGCTGCCTTTTTGCAGCATCGCGTTGTGCGCCAGCGCTTGTTGCAGCGCCGCCGGTGAGTGTCCACCGATAGCCAGATAGGCATTCGGTACTTTCCCTACTGCTTTCTTGATGCCCGCGAAAATTTCAGCGGCTTTACCTGTAGCATCTTGTTCACGAATTTCGGCTAAACGGCTCATGGTGTGCTCCTGTGATGTGAGGGTATGTTGTGTCAACGAGGACATCTTAGTGCCAGAGCGCGTGCTAGACTGGCCGTCTACGTCTCATCTTTTTGTCTTATCGTCTCAGGAGACATATGGATAGTCTGAGTCATCTATTAACGCTGCTAGCACCGCGCTGTGAAGTGAATTTGCACTGTCGTTTTGGCGGGCGATGGCAGGTGGGCCATGATCAAATGCGAGCAGGAATCGTGCCGTGGCATTTTGTGCTGCGTGGTGAAGGTCGGCTCACCGTTGGCAACCAGACCCGAGATATGCGTGCAGGGGATGTGATCTTATTGCCGCACGGTTCGCCGCATCTGATGGAAAGTCTGGTCGAATGGGGGCAGGTGCTGCCCGTTGCCCACCGCTTTAACGGGACGTTGACCGAAATGCGTACCGAAGCGCAAGGTGATGCGCTGGAGATGCTGTGCGGCGAGTTCTATTTTGGCCCACACGTCAGTTGGCTGTTTGCTGAAGAGGCCGAGTTGGTTCATCTGCACACCGATGAGCGCGCCGAGTGTCCGGAGCTGGAAATCTTGCTTAACGTGCTGGTGCGCGAAAGTATTACCGAGCGTCCCGGCGGTGCGGCGATTGTCCGTAGCCTCGGAGACACATTGTTGGTACTGCTGCTGCGTACATTGTTGGGGATGAAGGCGCCGCCGAGTGGCCTAATGCGTTTGATGAGTGATGAACGATTGATGCCTGCCGTACTGGCGGTGATGTCGACGCCGGAACAGCCCTGGACGATGGAAAGCATGGCCGCACGGGCATTTTTATCACGCGCCACTTTCGCCCGTCATTTTGCCCGCGTTTATCACCTTACGCCGCAGGCCTGGCTTTCGCAGCTGCGTATGGCAATGGCCGCGCGTTTGCTACAGCAAGACCGACAGGCTCGGCTGGATACAATTGCTGAACGTTGCGGGTTCCACTCGCAGGCATCGTTTTCAAAGACCTTTAAAAAACACTATGGCCTGACGCCGGGTGAATGGCGGCGGAAGTAATATTGGGTAGCACCAGCTTCTGGACGTAAAAAAGGCCGCTCGCGCGGCCTTTTGCATACAGCAGACAGGTTTACTTGGATTTATTTTCCAGGTTCTCTACCTGCGGCACGCCGCTTGTGGAGGAAGCAGACAGCAGGCCCGTTTTTGCATAGCCAAACAGCTTCTCACGGGTATCTGTGATATCCAGGTTACGCATGGTCAGCTGGCCGATACGATCTTCCGCGGTGAACATGGAGTCACCTTTCTCCATGGTCAGACGCTCTGCTTTATAAGTCAGGTTGTCGGAGACTGTGTTCATGATTGAGTAGTCATTACCACGACGCAGTTCCAGCGTCACTTCACCGGTAATCTGGCTGGCAACCCAACGCTGCAGGCTATCACGCAGCATCAGCGCCTGGGAATCGAACCAACGGCCCTGATACAGCAGACGACCCAGTTGGCGGCCATGTGCGTGGTATTGCTCGATGGTATCTTCGTTATGGATACCGGTCAGCAGACGCTCGTAAGCGATGTGCAGCAGCGCCATCCCCGGAGCTTCGTAGATGCCACGGCTCTTCGCTTCGATAATACGGTTTTCAATCTGGTCGCTCATACCCAGACCGTGACGGCCACCAATGCGGTTGGCTTCCATCATCATCTCAACGTCATCGCTGAAGGTTTTGCCGTTTAGCGCTACCGGATGACCCTGTTCAAAACGAATGGTCACTTCTTCAGCTGGAATTTTGACATTCTCATCCCAGAATTTCACGCCCATGATCGGGTTAACGATTTTAAGGCTGGAGTTCAGGAACTCGAGGTCTTTCGCTTCGTGCGTCGCGCCCAGCATGTTGGAGTCGGTTGAATACGCTTTTTCAACGGACATCTTGTAGTCAAAACCACAGGCGATCATGAACTCGGACATTTCATGGCGTCCGCCCAGTTCGTCGATAAAATCGGTATCCAGCCACGGTTTGTAAATTTGCAGCTCGGCGTTAGTGAGCAGGCCATAGCGATAGAAACGTTCAATATCGTTTCCTTTATAGGTACTGCCGTCACCCCAGATGTTAACGCCGTCTTCTTTCATGGCGGCAACCAGCATGGTCCCGGTCACGGCACGGCCCAGTGGAGTGGTATTGAAGTAGGTCAGCCCACCGGTGGTGTTATGGAATGCACCACACTGAATGGCGGCGATACCTTCAGCAACTAACTGCTTACGGCAGTCGATCAGGCGAGCGTTCTCTGCGCCATATTCCATAGCACGACGAGGGATAGCATCATAATCATCTTCGTCAGGCTGGCCCAGGTTTGCAGTATATGCATAAGGGACAGCGCCTTTTTTTCGCATCCACAGCAGCGCTGCGCTGGTGTCCAGACCGCCAGAGAAGGCGATACCAATACGTTGACCTGTTGGAAGATGCTTGAGAATCGTCGTCATAAAGTAAAACCCTGCTTAAGTGACTGAAGGTGGAATCGCCTTCCGCTGTCAGTGAATTTTTATGCAAAATAAATGAGTTTTAATTTAATCATCTTTTGCGCGGGACTGGAAGTGCTTCATGCATTTTTATTCAAAAAATCCGTGCTGCTAGCGAGAGTCGCTGGGGGTACCTTATCGCGACTGCAGACGCATTTCTTCTGCATAGAATGTGAGGTTGACAAGCTGTGATCGACATCACTATACTGTAGGTCGATTTTACGTCCCGTCCTCGGTACCAAATCCCAGCATTATTTGCATTTTTTACTCAAAACGCGTAAAATTTGCCACGTTTCAGGCGCGGGGTGGAGCAGCCTGGTAGCTCGTCGGGCTCATAACCCGAAGGTCGTCGGTTCAAATCCGGCCCCCGCAACCACTTTCCCTTAGAGTTCTTTTTCAAATATACTGTGAAGACTTAGGCCTTCGTAGCTGGATTTGAAAAAAATTCTATTCGGAAGGTTCTCCAGGCCGCAGTTGCGGCTATAGGGTTCAGTTATCTAAAGCCCCGATTTATCGGGGTTTTTTGTTATCTGACTACAGAATAACTGGGCTTTAGGCCCTTTTTTTATGTCTTGGGGGTGGGTTTGTCCACATTAGAGCAAAAATTAACAGAGATGATTACAGCGCCGGTTGAAGCCTTGGGCTATGAACTGGTCGGCATCGAATTTATTCGTGGTCGCACATCGACACTGCGCATCTATATTGATAGTGAAGATGGCATCAATGTTGACGATTGTGCTGATGTGAGCCACCAGGTCAGTGCGGTGATGGACGTTGAAGATCCGATCACCGTGGCCTACAACCTGGAAGTTTCTTCTCCGGGCCTCGATCGTCCTATGTTCACCGCGGAACACTACACGCGTTTCATGGGTGAAGAGGTAACGCTGGTCCTGCGTATGGCGGTACAGAACCGTCGTAAATGGCAGGGCATTATCAAAGCGGTGGACGGTGAAATGATCACTGTCACAGTCGAAGGTAAAGATGAAGTGTTCGCGCTGAGTAATATCCAGAAGGCGAACCTGGTTCCCCACTTTTAACAGTCTGGATTGAGGTGAAAAGCCCGCGATGAACAAAGAAATTTTGGCCGTTGTTGAAGCCGTCTCCAACGAAAAATCACTGCCACGCGAGAAAATTTTTGAAGCGCTGGAAAGTGCGCTGGCTACAGCAACCAAGAAAAAATACGAACAAGAAATTGACGTTCGCGTAGAAATTGACCGTCGTAGCGGCGATTTTGACACGTTCCGCCGTTGGGTTATCGTTGAAGAAGTCACCCAACCAACCAAAGAAATCACCCTGGAAGCCGCACGTTTTGAAGACGAAAGTCTGAACGTGGGTGAGTACGTCGAAGACCAGATCGAATCTGTGACCTTTGACCGTATCACTACCCAGACTGCTAAGCAGGTTATCGTACAGAAAGTACGTGAAGCTGAACGTGCGATGGTTGTTGATCAGTTCCGTGAACACGAAGGTGAGATCGTCACCGGCGTGGTTAAGAAAGTAAACCGCGACAATATCTCTTTGGATCTCGGCAACAACGCTGAAGCCGTTATCCAGCGTGAAGATATGCTGCCGCGTGAAAACTTCCGTCCAGGCGACCGTATTCGTGGCGTTCTCTATTCTGTACGTCCGGAAGCGCGCGGCGCCCAGCTGTTCGTCACCCGTTCTAAACCAGAAATGCTGGTTGAACTGTTCCGCATTGAAGTGCCGGAAATTGGCGAAGAAGTTATCGAAATCAAAGCTGCCGCTCGCGATCCAGGTTCTCGTGCGAAAATTGCCGTTAAAACTAACGACAAACGTATCGACCCGGTTGGCGCTTGCGTCGGCATGCGTGGCGCACGCGTTCAGGCGGTTTCTACCGAACTGGGCGGCGAGCGTATTGATATCGTCCTGTGGGATGATAACCCGGCGCAGTTCGTCATCAATGCGATGGCCCCGGCTGATGTTGCATCTATCGTGGTTGATGAAGACAAGCACACGATGGATATCGCCGTGGAAGCCGGTAACCTGGCGCAGGCGATTGGTCGTAACGGTCAGAACGTCCGTCTGGCGTCACAGCTGAGCGGCTGGGAACTCAACGTGATGACCGTTGATGACCTGCAGGCGAAGCATCAGGCTGAAGCGCATGCAGCCATTGATACCTTCACCAAATATCTCGATATTGATGAAGATTTCGCAACGGTACTGGTTGAAGAAGGCTTTGCAACGCTTGAAGAGTTGGCGTACGTGCCAATGAAAGAGCTGCTGGCTATCGACGGCCTGGATGAAGCCACCGTTGAAGCACTGCGCGAGCGTGCTAAAAACGCACTGACCACTCTGGCACTGGCCCAGGAAGAGAGCCTCGGTGATAATAAACCGGCTGACGATCTGCTGAATCTGGAAGGATTGGATCGTGAGATGGCCTTCAAACTGGCTGCCCGTGGTGTTTGTACGCTGGAAGATCTCGCCGAACAGGGCATTGATGATCTGGCTGATATCGAAGGGTTAACCGACGAAAAAGCCGGTGAGCTGATTATGGCTGCCCGTAATATTTGCTGGTTCGGTGACGAAGCGTAATAAACTGTAGCAGGAAGGAACAGTATGACAGATGTAACCGTAAAATCGCTGGCTGCAGAGATACAGACCTCCGTGGATCGCCTGGTACAGCAATTTGCTGATGCTGGTATCCCGAAGTCTGCTGATGACTCTGTGTCCGCGCAAGAGAAGCAAACCTTACTGGCGCATTTGAACCGTGAAAACGGTTCTGCCCCGGATAAGTTGACTTTGCAGCGCAAAACGCGCAGTACTCTCAACATTCCTGGTACCGGTGGAAAAAGTAAATCGGTACAAATCGAAGTCCGCAAGACACGCACCTTTGTGAAACGCGATCCGCAAGAGGCTGAACGCCTTGCCGCGGAAGAGCAGGCGCAGCGTGAAGCGGAAGAGCAAGCCCGTCGTGAGGCAGAAGAAACGGCCAAACGCGAGGCGCAACATAAAGCTGAACGCGAGGCCGCAGAACAAGCTAAACGTGAAGCCGCTGATAAAGCGAAACGTGAAGCTGCGGAAAAAGACAAAGTGAGCAATCAACAGACCGACGATATGACAAAAACCGCCCAGGCCGATAAAGCCCGCCGTGAAAATGAAGCAGCTGAGCTGAAGCGTAAAGCGGAAGAAGAAGCACGCCGCAAGCTTGAAGAAGAAGCGCGCCGCGTAGCGGAAGAAGCTCGCCGTATGGCAGAAGAAAACGAGAAAAATGGTGTGAATAACGCTGAACCGACTGAAGATACCAGCGATTATCACGTCACCACCTCTCAGCATGCTCGCCAGGCTGAAGACGAAAACGACCGTGAAGTTGAAGGCGGCCGCGGCCGTACTCGCAGCACGAAAGCGGCTCGTCCAGCGAAAAAAGGCAACAAGCACGCTGAATCTAAAGCCGATCGTGAAGAAGCGCGTGCAGCGGTTCGTGGCGGTAAAGGCGGTAAGCAGCGTAAAGGTTCCTCCCTGCAGCAGGGCTTCCAGAAGCCAGCTCAGGCAGTTAACCGTGACGTTGTGATTGGCGAAACCATCACCGTTGGCGATTTAGCGAACAAGATGGCGGTCAAAGGTTCTCAGGTCATCAAAGCGATGATGAAACTGGGCGCAATGGCGACCATCAACCAGGTCATCGACCAGGAAACCGCACAGCTGGTTGCCGAAGAGATGGGCCACAAAGTTATCCTGCGTCGTGAAAACGAGCTGGAAGAAGCGGTAATGAGCGACCGTGACACTGGCGCACAGGCTGAGCCACGTGCACCGGTTGTGACCATCATGGGTCACGTTGACCACGGTAAAACCTCTCTGCTGGACTACATTCGTTCAACGAAAGTCGCCTCTGGCGAAGCGGGCGGCATTACCCAGCACATCGGTGCATATCACGTTGAAACTGAAAACGGGATGATCACCTTCCTGGATACCCCGGGCCACGCCGCGTTTACCTCTATGCGTGCTCGTGGTGCTCAGGCAACGGATATCGTTGTTCTGGTTGTTGCAGCAGATGACGGCGTGATGCCGCAGACCATCGAAGCTATCCAGCACGCGAAAGCTGCTCAGGTGCCGCTGGTTGTTGCTGTGAACAAAATCGATAAGCCAGAAGCCGATATGGACCGCGTTAAGAACGAACTGTCTCAGTACGGCGTTATGCCGGAAGAGTGGGGCGGCGAATCTCAGTTCATCCCAGTATCTGCGAAAGCCGGTACCGGTATTGATGACCTGCTGAACGCTATCCTGCTGCAGGCAGAAGTTCTGGAGCTGAAAGCTATCCGTAACGGTATGGCGAGCGGTGCCGTGATCGAATCCTTCCTGGATAAAGGTCGTGGCCCAGTAGCTACCGTCCTGGTCCGTGAAGGTACCCTGAACAAGGGCGATATCGTACTGTGTGGCTTCGAATATGGCCGTGTTCGTGCAATGCGTAACGAACTAGGTCAGGAAGTTCTGGAAGCGGGTCCATCTATCCCGGTTGAAATCCTGGGTCTGTCCGGTGTGCCGGCTGCCGGTGACGAAGTGACCGTGGTTCGTGACGAGAAGAAAGCGCGTGAAGTTGCACTGTATCGTCAGGGCAAATTCCGTGAAGTTAAACTGGCTCGTCAGCAGAAATCTAAACTCGAGAACATGTTTGCTAACATGACCGAAGGCGAAGTTCACGAAGTGAACATCGTTCTGAAGGCTGACGTTCAGGGTTCTGTGGAAGCGATCTCCGACTCCTTGCTGAAACTGTCTACTGACGAAGTTAAAGTGAAGATCATCGGTTCTGGCGTAGGTGGTATCACCGAAACCGACGCAACCCTGGCTGCTGCATCCAACGCTATCCTGGTTGGCTTCAACGTTCGTGCGGATGCATCTGCGCGTAAAGTGATTGAATCCGAAAGCCTGGATCTGCGCTACTACTCCGTCATCTATAACCTGATCGACGAAGTGAAAGCGGCAATGAGCGGCATGCTGTCTCCGGAACTGAAACAGCAGATCATTGGTCTGGCTGAAGTTCGTGACGTGTTCAAATCACCGAAATTCGGTGCGATTGCCGGCTGTATGGTTACCGAAGGTACCATCAAGCGTCACAACCCAATCCGCGTTCTGCGCGACAACGTGGTTATCTATGAAGGCGAGCTGGAATCCCTGCGCCGCTTCAAAGATGACGTTAACGAAGTCCGTAACGGTATGGAATGTGGTATCGGCGTTAAGAACTACAACGACGTTCGCGTTGGCGATATGATCGAAGTGTTCGAGATCATCGAGATTCAACGTACCATCGCATAATCTTCGTCGTCTTTAGGGCTGCTTAGTTGCGGCCCAAAGTCCTTAGACGATGATGTTGTGTAGGCCGGGTAAGCGAAGCGCCACCCGGCAATTATTTCAAAAGGGGCTGATAGCCCCTTTTTTGTCTGGAGAATTTATTATGGCGAAAGAATTTGGTCGCCCGCAGCGCGTGGCCCAGGAGATGCAAAAAGAGATTGCTCTCATTCTGCAGCGTGAGATTAAAGACCCGCGCCTGGGCATGATGACGACCGTTTCCGGCGTTGAAATGTCCCGTGACCTGGCCTATGCCAAAGTGTTTGTTACCTTCCTGAACGACAAAGATGAAGCGGCCGTCAAAGCCGGCATCAAAGCGCTGCAGGAAGCGTCTGGCTTCATCCGCTCGCTGCTGGGTAAAGCGATGCGCCTGCGTATCGTGCCGGAACTGACCTTCTTCTACGACAACTCGCTGGTTGAAGGGATGCGTATGTCTAACCTGGTCAGCAACGTGGTGAAACATGACGACGAACGTCGTGTTAACCCGGACGACAGCAAGGAGGACTGATGAGTCGTCCTCGTCGTCGCGGCCGTGATATTCACGGCGTATTGTTGCTGGACAAGCCGCAGGGCGCATCCAGCAATGATGTGCTGCAAAAGGTAAAGCGTATTTATAACGCCAACCGCGCTGGCCACACCGGCGCGTTGGATCCGCTGGCAACCGGCATGCTGCCGATTTGCCTCGGGGAAGCCACGAAGTTCTCCCAGTACCTGCTGGACTCCGACAAACGTTATCGGGTGATTGCGCGCTTAGGGCAGCGTACCGATACCTCAGATGCCGACGGGCAGATTGTGGAAGAACGTCCGGTGAACTTCAGTGATGCCCAATTAGCCGACGCGCTTGAGAGTTTCCGTGGTGACATCCAACAGGTGCCATCCATGTACTCCGCGCTGAAGTATCAGGGTAAAAAGCTGTATGAATACGCCCGCCAGGGGATTGATATTCCGCGTGAAGCTCGCCCGATTACCGTTTACGAACTGCTGTTTATTCGTCACGAAGGTAACGAGCTGGAGCTGGAAATTCACTGCTCAAAAGGCACCTATATTCGTACCATCATTGACGACTTGGGTGAGAAGCTTGGCTGTGGCGCGCACGTGATTTTCCTGCGCCGTCTGGCGGTCAGTAAATACCCGGTTGATCGTATGGTGACGCTGGAGCAGCTGCACGCGCTGGTTGAACAGGCACAGCAGCAGGGCATCCCAGCGGCGGAACTGCTCGACCCACTATTGATGGCGATGGACAGTCCCGCTTCGGATTATCCTGTCGTTAATCTTCCGCTCACATCGTCGGTTTACTTTAAAAACGGTAATCCGGTACGCACTAACGGCGCCCCGCTTGATGGGCTCGTTCGTGTCACCGAAGGCGATGAAGGGAAATTTCTCGGTATGGGGGAAATCGATGACGAAGGCCGCGTGGCTCCACGCCGCCTGGTGGTCGAATACCCCGAGTAAGCCTGACTCTGTGGCTTGCGATAACTGAGCGCTGCGGGTAGAATATCGCGGCTTAACATCTGCGTAATTGTTTAACAATTGGTGGATGTTATATCAGGGGCTGCTGAATTAGAGATCGGCACCCTTTCTTTCTTTTAAATTTGGAGTTCAAAATGTCTCTAAGCGTTGAAGCTAAAGCACAAATCGTTTCTGAGTTCGGTCGTGGCGCAAACGACAGCGGTTCTACCGAAGTACAGGTTGCACTGCTGACTGCACAGATCAACCACCTGCAGGGTCACTTTGCAGAGCACAAAAAAGATCACCACAGCCGTCGTGGTCTGCTGCGCATGGTTTCTCAGCGTCGTAAACTGCTCGACTACCTGAAACGTAAAGATGTTGCACGCTACACCGCGCTGATCGAGCGTCTGGGTCTGCGTCGCTAACTCTAGCGAGTTTCAGAAAGAGGGGCCTTTATGGCCCCTTTTTTCCACCAGACGACAGCAATTTATGAGAAAAATGTACCCGCAAAATAACGGTCTGATGCCCAGGTAAAGCCATCTTGTTTAGACAAAATTGAGCTGGAATTACCAACACAGCAGTATTTTGAAAGATAACGGGTATAATGTATTGTTGTTGTACATATTCTTCGTTGCAGAGGTTCGCGCGGCTAATGAGAGGCTTTACCCGGACCGGGTTAGGATTGTCATTAGTCGCGAGGATGCAAAGAAGATCGGTTTCATTGGCTGGCACACCACAGGGTGTTCCGCCGCATATTAAGAAAGGATAGAATTTTGCTTAATCCGATCGTTCGTAAGTTCCAGTACGGCCAACACACCGTGACGCTGGAAACCGGCATGATGGCGCGTCAGGCGACCGCAGCCGTTATGGTTAGCATGGATGACACCGCGGTATTCGTTACCGTTGTTGGCCAGAAAAAAGCGAAACCAGGCCAGGACTTCTTCCCGCTGACCGTTAACTATCAGGAACGTACTTACGCAGCTGGCCGTATCCCAGGCAGCTTCTTCCGTCGTGAAGGCCGTCCAAGCGAAGGCGAAACCCTGATCGCGCGTCTGATTGACCGCCCGGTTCGTCCGCTGTTCCCGGAAGGCTTCGTGAACGAAGTTCAGGTTATCGCCACCGTTGTTTCCGTTAACCCACAGATCAACCCAGATATCGTGGCAATGATCGGTGCATCCGCTGCGCTGTCCCTGTCCGGTATTCCATTCAACGGCCCAATCGGTGCTGCACGCGTAGGTTATATCAATGACCAGTACGTGCTGAACCCGACTCAGGACGAACTGAAAGAAAGCAAACTGAACCTGGTTGTTGCCGGTACCGAAGGTGCCGTGCTGATGGTTGAATCCGAAGCAGAACTGCTGAGCGAAGACCAGATGCTGGGTGCTGTCGTGTTTGGTCACGACCAGCAGCAGATTGTTATCAAAGAAATCAACGAACTGGTGAAAGAAGCCGGTAAACCACGTTGGGACTGGCAGCCAGAAGAAGTTAACGAAGCGCTGAACGCGCGCGTGGCAGCACTGGCTGAAGCGCGCCTGAGCGACGCTTACCGCATCACTGACAAACAAGAGCGTTATGCTCAGGTTGGCGTGATCAAGTCTGAAACCATCGCGACGCTGGTTGCAGAAGATGAATCCCTGGACGCTAACGAACTGGGTGAAATCCTGCACGCTATCGAGAAAAACGTTGTTCGTAGCCGCGTACTGGCAGGCGAGCCGCGGATCGATGGCCGCGAAAAAGACATGATCCGTGGTCTGGACGTGCGTACTGGCGTACTGCCGCGTACCCACGGCTCCGCACTGTTCACCCGTGGCGAAACTCAGGCGCTGGTTACTGCGACCCTGGGCACCACCCGTGATGCGCAGAACCTCGACGAACTGATGGGCGAGCGTACTGACAACTTCCTGTTCCACTACAACTTCCCTCCGTACTGCGTCGGCGAAACCGGCATGGTTGGTTCTCCGAAGCGTCGTGAAATCGGTCACGGTCGTCTGGCTAAACGCGGCGTGCTCGCTGTGATGCCTGATCTGGACAAATTCCCGTACACCGTACGTGTTGTGTCCGAAATCACCGAATCCAACGGTTCCTCTTCCATGGCTTCCGTGTGCGGTGCTTCCCTGGCGCTGATGGACGCAGGCGTGCCGATTAAAGCGGCCGTTGCGGGTATCGCGATGGGTCTGGTGAAAGAAGGCGAGAACTACGTTGTTCTGTCTGACATCCTGGGCGACGAAGACCACCTGGGCGATATGGACTTCAAAGTTGCGGGTTCCCGCGACGGTATCTCTGCGCTGCAGATGGATATCAAAATTGAAGGCATCACCAAAGAAATCATGCAGGTTGCTCTGAACCAGGCTAAAGGTGCACGTCTGCACATCCTGGGCGTGATGGAACAGGCGATTAACGCGCCGCGCGGCGACATCTCTCAGTTCGCTCCGCGTATCCACACTATTAAGATCAGCCCAGACAAGATCAAAGACGTTATCGGTAAAGGCGGTTCTGTTATCCGCGCGCTGACCGAAGAGACCGGCACCACCATCGAAATCGAAGATGACGGTACAGTGAAAATCGCAGCAACCGACGGTGAAAAAGCGAAATACGCGATTCGTCGTATCGAAGAGATCACGGCAGAAATCGAAGTTGGCCGTATCTACAACGGTAAAGTGACCCGTATCGTTGACTTTGGCGCATTCGTTGCCATCGGTGGCGGTAAAGAAGGTCTGGTCCACATCTCTCAGATCGCTGACAAGCGTGTTGAGAAAGTGACCGACTACCTGCAGATGAACCAGGAAGTACCGGTTAAAGTCCTGGAAGTTGATCGTCAGGGCCGCGTACGTCTGAGCATCAAAGAAGCAACCGAGCAGTCCTCTGCCGCACCGGAAGCTCCGGTAGCAGAACAAGGCGAGTAAGGTTTGCCTTTTGCCCTCCGTATTTGCGGAGGGCACATTTAGCTGGCCGGATGCCTTGTTTGCAGCGGGGGACAGGACGTTCATCCAATTGTTGTCTTCGGGAGTGGGAAATGAAGCCTTTTTTGCGCTGGTGTTTCGTTGCGACAGCACTCACGCTGGCAGGATGCAGCAACTCTGCCTGGCGTAAGAGTGAAGTCCTCGCGGTGCCATTGCAACCGACTTTACAGCAGGAAGTAATCCTGGCACGCATGGAACAAATACTTGCCAGTCGGGCTTTAACCGATGACGAACGCGCACAGCTTTTATATGAGCGCGGAGTGTTGTATGATAGTCTTGGTTTGAGAGCACTGGCGCGCAACGATTTTTCGCAAGCGCTGGCTATCCGACCTGATATGCCTGAAGTATTCAATTACTTAGGCATTTATTTAACGCAGGCAGGCAATTTTGATGCTGCCTATGAAGCGTTTGATTCTGTACTTGAGCTTGATCCAACTTACAATTATGCGCACTTGAACCGCGGCATCGCGCTTTATTACGGTGGCCGTGCGAAATTAGCGCAAGATGATCTGCTAGCGTTTTATCAAGACGATCCCAATGATCCTTTCCGCAGCCTGTGGCTATACCTCGCTGAGCAGAAGCTCGATGAGAAGCAGGCCAAAGTCGCGTTGAAGCAACGCTTCGACAAATCGGATAAAGAGCAATGGGGATGGAACATTGTCGAGTTCTACCTGGGCAACATTGACGAAAAATCGTTAATGGAACGCCTGAAGGCGGACGCAACGGATAACACCTCGCTCGCTGAGCATCTCAGTGAAACCAACTTCTATTTAGGTAAGTACTACCTAAGTCTGGGGGACAAGGACAGCGCTGCGGCACTGTTCAAACTGGCGGTTGCCAACAACGTACACAACTACGTTGAGCACCGATACGCATTGTTGGAATTAGCGCTCTTGGGCCAGGAGCAAGACGACCTGGCAGAATCGGACCAGCAATAGCTGACGTACACATCAGCCCGTAATCACATTTGATTGCCATCACCTTCACGGGTGAGGGAGTTGTTGTTCGTTAATACATCTACTTTGAGCCGGTTCACACTTTTAATGAAAATTACCGAAAATTTTCACGATAAGTTATGTAGACTGGCCGCCATTAATTTTGAGGCACACGTACTACATGGCTGAATTCGAAACCACTTTTGCAGATCTGGGGCTTAAGGCTCCTATCCTTGAAGCCCTTAACGATCTGGGTTACGAAAAACCATCTCCGATCCAGGCTGAGTGTATCCCACACCTGCTGGGCGGCCGCGATGTTCTGGGTATGGCCCAGACTGGTAGCGGTAAAACCGCAGCGTTCTCTTTGCCGCTGCTGAACAACCTTGATCCTGAGCTGAAAGCACCACAGATTCTGGTGCTGGCCCCGACCCGCGAACTGGCGGTTCAGGTGGCTGAAGCAATGACTGATTTCTCTAAACACATGCGCGGCGTGAACGTGGTAGCCCTTTACGGCGGCCAGCGTTATGACGTGCAGTTACGTGCCCTGCGTCAAGGGCCACAAATTGTTGTCGGTACCCCGGGTCGTCTGCTGGACCACCTGAAGCGCGGCACTCTGGACCTCTCTAAACTGAGCGGTCTGGTGCTGGACGAAGCTGATGAAATGCTGCGTATGGGCTTTATCGAAGACGTTGAAACCATCATGGCTCAGATCCCAGAAGGTCATCAGACCGCTCTGTTCTCTGCAACCATGCCGGAAGCTATTCGTCGTATTACCCGTCGTTTTATGAAAGAGCCACAGGAAGTACGCATCCAGTCCAGCGTAACCACTCGCCCGGATATCAGCCAGAGCTTCTGGTCTGTATACGGCATGCGTAAAAACGAAGCGCTGGTACGTTTCCTGGAAGCGGAAGATTTTGATGCGGCGATTATCTTCGTTCGTACCAAAAACGCGACTCTGGAAGTGGCTGAAGCCCTGGAACGTAGCGGCTATAACAGCGCCGCGCTGAACGGTGACATGAACCAGTCCCTGCGTGAGCAGACTCTGGAACGTCTGAAAGACGGTCGTCTGGACATCCTGATCGCGACCGACGTTGCGGCACGTGGTCTGGACGTTGAGCGTATCAGCCTGGTTGTTAACTACGACATCCCGATGGACTCCGAGTCTTACGTTCACCGTATCGGCCGTACCGGTCGTGCGGGTCGTGCTGGCCGTGCGCTGCTGTTCGTTGAGAACCGCGAGCGTCGTCTGCTGCGCAACATCGAACGCACCATGAAGCTGTCTATTCCAGAAGTAGAACTGCCGAACGCAGACCTGCTGGGCAAACGCCGCCTGGAGAAATTCGCCGCTAAAGTACAGCAGCAGCTGGAAAGCAGCGATCTGGATCTGTACCGTGGTCTGCTGGCTCAAATCAAGCCGACTGCTGAAGGCGAAGAGCTGGATGTTGAGACCCTGGCTGCAGCACTGCTGAAAATGGCACAGGGCGAACGTTCTCTGATCGTTCCACCAGATGCGCCAATGCGTCCTAAGCGTGAATTCCGCGAGCGTGACGAGCGTTTTGAACGTCGCGATCGTAACGACCGTGGTCCACGCGATCGTAATGACCGTGGCGGCGAAGATCGTCCTAAGCGTGAACGTCGTGAAGTTGGCGATATGGAACTGTACCGCATTGAAGTTGGCCGTGATGATGGCGTTGAAGTTCGTCACATCGTTGGCGCTATCGCTAACGAAGGTGATATCAGCAGCCGTTACATCGGTAACATCAAGCTGTTCGGTACTCACTCTACTATCGAACTGCCAAAAGGCATGCCGGGCGAAGTACTGCAGCACTTTACTCGTACTCGCATCCTGAACAAACCGATGAACATGCAGCTGATGGGTGATGCCCAGCCGCGCCCTGACCGTGGTGGTCGCGGTGGTGAGCGTCGCGAAGGCGGTCGTGCATTCGGTGGCGAACGTCGTGAAGGCGGTCGCGGTGAAGGCCGTGGTTTCGGTGGTGAGCGTCGTGAAGGCGGTCGTGGTGATGGTCGTCGTTTCAGCGGCGAACGTCGTGACGGCGGCAACCGTGCGCCGCGCCGTGATGATGCTGGTGCAGCACCGCGTCGTGATGACTCTACCGGTCGTCGTCGTTTCGGCGGTGACGCATAAGCTTCATAGCTTATTAGCGTAAAGTAAACGATACAGCCCCGATCTTAACGATTGGGGCTTTTTTTATTTCATTTGTACTCATGTACTGGTACAGTGCATCACATTGAAATGCAGTAGCAAAATAATAAACTGGAGAAAAGGCTGTATGGCGACACTAACCACCACCCAAACGTCACCTTCGCTGCTTGGCGGCGTGGTGATCATCGGCGGCACAATCATTGGTGCGGGAATGTTCTCCCTGCCAGTCGTGATGTCCGGTGCGTGGTTCTTCTGGTCAATGGCGGCGCTGGTGTTTACCTGGTTCTGTATGCTGCACTCGGGGCTGATGATCCTTGAAGCGAACCTCAACTATCGAATTGGCTCGAGCTTCGACACCATCACCAAAGATTTGCTGGGCAAAGGCTGGAACATTGTTAACGGCATCTCCATCGCCTTTGTGCTCTATATCCTGACCTACGCCTACATCTCGGCCAGCGGCTCGATTCTGCATCATACCTTTGCGGAAATGTCGCTAGACGTCCCAGCGCGCGCCGCAGGTTTCAGCTTCGCGCTATTGGTGGCGTTTGTGGTGTGGTTAAGCACCAAAGCGGTAAGCCGAATGACGGCCATCGTGCTGGGGGCGAAGGTGATAACCTTCTTCCTGACCTTCGGCAGCCTGATGGGCCACGTCACGCCAACGACGTTGTTTAACGTTGCTGAGAGCAACGCATCGTATACGCCGTACCTGCTGATGACCCTGCCATTCTGTCTGGCGTCTTTCGGCTATCACGGTAACGTGCCGAGCCTGATGAAATACTACGGCAAAGATCCGCGCACCATCGTGAAATGTTTGGTCTACGGAACGCTGCTGGCGATGGCGCTCTACACCGTATGGTTGCTAGGAACGATGGGCAATATCCCGCGCCCTGAGTTTATCGGCATCGCGCAGAAGGGCGGTAACATCGATGTGCTGGTGCAGGCGCTGAGCGGCGTGCTCAATAGCCGGAGTCTGGATCTGTTGCTGGTGGTATTCTCTAACTTTGCGGTGGCGAGTTCGTTCCTGGGCGTGACGCTGGGCCTGTTTGACTACCTGGCGGACCTGTTTGGTTTTGATGACTCCGCGCTGGGCCGCTTCAAAACGGCGCTGTTGACCTTCCTGCCGCCGATTATCGGTGGCCTGCTGTGGCCGAACGGATTCTTGTATGCGATTGGATACGCGGGTCTGGCTGCTACTATCTGGGCGGCAATCGTGCCAGCGCTGCTGGCGCGTAAATCCCGTAAACGCTTTGGTAGCCCGAAATTCCGTGTCTGGGGCGGTAAGCCGATGATTGCGCTGATTCTGGTGTTCGGCGTTGGTAACGCACTGGTGCATTTCCTGTCGAGTTTTAATTTACTGCCGGTCTATCAGTAAACCGCAGCGCCCGGTGGCGCTGCGGTTACCGGGCCTACAGGACATGTAGGCCCGGTAAGGCGTAGCCGCCATCTGGCAGATAAAAAGACTATCCCAACAAATCTTTTTTCACATCCATCGCCAAATCAAACGAATGTAAACGCGCCTGATGGTCAAAGATCTGGCCGTTGACCATAATCTCGTCCGCCTGGGTTTCACGCAGAACTGACTCCAGCCCGTGACGCACTTTCTCTTTATCGCCAACCAGCGACATGCCTAAAGCCTGATCGACGCCGTATTTCTCCGACGGCGACCAGAATTTACTCATATCTTCAATCGGTGGCGGCAGCTGGCTGGTTTCACCGCGGCGCAGTTTAGTGAAGGCCTGCTGCATAGAAGTGAAGAGGAATTCCGCATCACGGTTGCTGTCGGCGGCGATAATATTGATACACACCATGGCGTAGGGTTTTTCCAGACGCGCCGATGGCTTAAAGTGGGTGCGGTAGAGATGCAGTGCCTGGAACAACATATCCGGGGCGAAATGCGAGGCAAAGGCGAACGGCAACCCAAGCTGCGCTGCCAGCTGCGCACCGTAAAGACTTGAACCCAGCAGCCAGACGGGGATCTTCTCGCCGTAGCCCGGCACTGGGCGCACCTGCGGGTTTGGATCGCGGGCGTCGAACCAATCGACCAGTTCCGCCACATCGCGTGGGAAGTTATCAATATCGCCACTCATATGGCGGCGCAGTGCGCGCATGGTCGGCTGATCGCTGCCCGGGGCGCGGCCAAGGCCAAGATCGATGCGTCCTGGATAGAGCGTATTGAGCGTCCCGAACTGCTCGGCTATCACCAGCGGCGAGTGGTTGGGCAGCATGACGCCGCCTGAGCCCAGGCGCAGCGTAGTGGTATTGGCCGCCAGATAGCCAATCAATACCGACGTGGCCGCGCTGGCAATGCCAGTCATGTTGTGGTGTTCGGCCAGCCAATAGCGATGGTAGCTGCGCTTTTCAGCGAGCTTGGCGAGGTCGAGCGAATGGGAGAAGGCTTCCCGTGCGGAAGAACCCTGAGGGATCGGCGCGAGGTCGAGCACCGAGAATGCAACGGTTTTGTCAGTCATAAAGGCTCACTTTGCTACAGCATATACACTTCGTCTTTCAGGTGGGACCACTATTCGCGGTGAAAAGCCTGAATGATTCAATGCATAGTCATCAGATTGAAGGTCTTCTTCCAGCCGGGTGAGACCCGGCCAGAAAAGCTGCAACTTTAATAATGCATTAAAAACTGATGACTGTTGTTAACAAAGTGAGCGGTTTTTATCAGGCCTGCAGTTCCAGCCCGGCCAGACGTTTCCAGTAACCATTACAATCACTGTTGGCGGTCAGCGGCAGCGGCGCGGTGCCGTTTTCGTTGGCGCGGAAGGCGTCGAGCATAGCGAAGGTTTCATTACCCATCGGCGACAGGCGCACCATGTCGACCAGCCCGTGCATTGAGGTCAGCTCATTGCCCAGGTTATAGACGTAGCCGCTCATGGTCTGGATACCGTTAAGCACGAACACCTGCTGATTTTCCTGCGACAGCATGCTGCGCCCGGTAGGGTATTTGATGCAGCAGGTCTCGCATTCATCTTTCGGTTTGTCTTCGGAACGCGCGGTAAAGCAGCGAGCAGAGTAGGCCAGCGGCAGATGACCATAACTCAACACTTCGACTTCAAACTTATCGCGAATGCCCAGCTCTTCACATTGATTGAGCAGGTTGACCAGCCAGTCGCGCGACAGCTCGACCGGCATACACCAGCGGGTCATGCCCTGTCTTTGCAGTACACGCAGGGTCACGGCGTTGTAGCAGTTCAGCGCGTGGCCAGCCACGAATGGCAGCTTACGCTCGGCGCACAGATTTACCACGCCGAGGTCGCTGGCTTCCACCAGGAAATCGCCGTTTTCAACATAGCGTTTGAGTTCACCCAGCTCGGATGACGCCTGAACCAAAGCGAGGGTCGAGAGCACCACCTGCTTGCCGCTGCCGGCGAGGGATTTGGCCATATCCAGCCAGTCGCCGACTTTAGTGGCGCGACGTTTGCTGCACACCGCTTCGCCCAGATAAATGGTATCGGCGCTGCTGGTCGCGGCCTGCTGGTAAAAATCTTCCAGCGTCTCTTTTGACCAGTAGTAAAGCACTGGCCCTAATGAATATTTCATTGCTGTTCCTACTGCCATTTACGGTGATACGCACCGAGGGTGGTCTGAGTCCCTTCGGACATGGAGCCAAGCGTCTCCATCCAGGAAGCCTGTGGGACGAAATTCTGCGGATCGGCTTTGCAGCGATCAATCGCCTGACGCCAGACTTTGGCGACCTGGCTGACGTACGCGGGGCTACGCTGACGGCCTTCGATTTTCACCGATGCGATATTGGCGGCTAACAGTTCCGGCAGCAGCTCCAGGGTGTTGAGGCTGGTCGGTTCTTCCAGCGCGTGATAGCGCTCGCCGTCGACCAGATAGCGTCCTTTGCACAGCGTCGGATAACCGGCGTTTTCACCATCCTGATAACGGTCGATCAGCACTTCATTAAGACGTGATTCCAGCCCCTGTGGCGTTTGTTGCCAGCGCACGTAGCGTGCAGGCGAACAGGCACCGACGGTGTTCGGCGACTCACCGGTCAGGTAGGAGGAAAGGTAGCAGCGGCCTTCGGCCATAATGCACAGGCTACCGAACGCGAAGACTTCCAGCGGTACCGGGGTGACGCGGGCCAGCTGCTTCACCTGGTGAATCGACAGCACGCGCGGCAGGACCACACGGTCAACCTCGAAGTTGCGATGGTAGAAATTAATCGCCTCTTCATTGGTCGCCGATGCCTGAACGGAGACATGGCGCTCAATATGCGGGTAGCGCTCTGCGGCATACTCAAGCATAGCGAGGTCGGCGAGGATCAGCGCATCGGCACCCAGCTGTGCCGCCATATCCACCGCACGTTGCCAGCGCACGTAGCCATCGGGATGCGCAAAGGTATTGATGGCGATATGCAGTTTGCGGTTATGCTGGTGAACGAAGTTTACCGCTTCCTGCAGCTTCTTCTCGGTGAAGTTAAGACCGGCGAAATGGCGGGCGTTGGTATCATCCTTCAGCCCGATATACACCGCATCGGCACCGTTTTCGATAGCCGCCTTAAGCGCCGGAAGGTTTCCGGCAGGGCAGAGCAACTCCATAATTCTTCCTGAGTTCGCGGCCCAGCAGGGGCGCATTATTGTTAATGATTAGGGATTTTAGTTAACCTATCGCTAATCATTTTTGATTTGAGGCAGACAAAAGCGTATTGATGACGCCAATAATCCCTCTGCCTCACGACATAATTGTTGATTTACGCCGCTATGTCGTTTATCTGATATGGCAAAATAACGGAACTATTGCATTCAGGGAGTAAAGCTTGTGTTGGATAAACTGCGTTCACGTCTGGTCCATGTAGCGCCAACTTTGATGAGCGTCCCGGTGAAATTTACGCCGTTCGCCCTTAAACGCCAGGTTCTGCAGCAGGTGTTAAGCTGGCAGTTCCGCCAGGCGCTCAATGACGGTGAACTGGATTTTCTCGACGGCCGCTGGCTGAGCATTGAGGTGCGCGATATTGGCCTCAAATGGTTCACCTCGGTACAGAACGAGCGCTTAATTGTGAGCGACAACGCCCAGGCGGATGTCAGCTTCAGCGCGGATGCCAGCGACTTACTGATGATCGCTGCGCGTAAACAGGACCCGGATACGCTTTTCTTCCAGCGTCGGCTGGTTATCGAAGGCGATACGGAGCTGGGTCTCTATGTCAAAAACCTGATGGATGCCATTGAGCTTGAGCAGATGCCAAAAGCGCTGCGCGTGATGCTGATGCAGCTGGCTGATTTTGTCGAAGCTGGCCTAAAATCACCATCAGAAACTAAACATACATCGGTAGGTGAGCCATGCTGATTCGAGTAGAAATTGGAATTGATGCCCCGGGAATCGACGCGCTGCTGCGTCGCGCATTCAACGGTGATGGCGAAGCCAGTCTGGTACGCGATCTGCGTGAAGACGGCCTGATTACGCTGGGGCTGGTGGCCACGGATGATGAAGGTCATGTCGTCGGCTACGTCGCTTTTAGCCCGGTTAGCGTTGAAGGTGAAGAGCTGCAGTGGGTTGGTCTTGCTCCGGTCGCGGTGGATGAAGAGTACCGTGGTCAGGGGCTGGCACGCCAGATGATCTACGAAGGGCTGGATTCGCTGAACGAGTTTGGCTATGCGGCGGTCGTTACTCTGGGCGATCCGGCGCTGTACGGCCGTTTCGGCTTTGAACGCGCCGCGCAGTATGATTTACGCTGCCGCTGGCCGGGCACTGAAGAGGCGTTTATGGTCCACCCGCTGGCAGATGACGCGCTGAAAGGCGTACACGGTCTGGTGGAGTATTCGGACCACTTCAACCGATTCTAAGGCTGTCCAGTAACGTTTCAAATGAACCGTCACCTGCGACGAAGCGCTCTTTTTGGCGCTTCGTCAGGTGCTTGATGCGGTACTCGAGGCGCAGCGCCAGCGAGTGCTCGCCCACTTCACCGAAAAATGCCAGCTTCAGCTCGCCTTTGCCGCGCAGCGCCTTCGCCCCTTTACCGCTTTGATGCTGGTGGAATCGCCGTTCAACATCGGTGGTGATACCGGTGTACAATTTATTGTCCTCGGTCCGGACGAGATAAAGAAACCAACGCACGTGTGCCAACCTGTCTGTAAGGATGGACGCACCATAGCATATCGGAGAGAACAGATGGAAACGCTCGCTGCCATTAGCCGCTGGCTAGCAAAACAACACGTGGTTAGCTGGTGTGTGGCCAGGGAGGGTGAGCTGTGGTGCGCTAACGCGTTCTACGTCTACGACCCGCAGCGCGTTGCTTTCTATTTGCTCAGTGAAGAGACCACGCGCCATGGGCAAATGACCGGCAAACAGGCGCCAGTTGCCGGTACCGTTAATGGTCAACCCAAAACGGTGGCGCTCATTCGCGGCGTACAGTTCAAAGGCGAAATTCGCCTGCTGGAAGGGGATGAGGCCGCGGAGAAACGGGCGCTGTACGTGCGCCGTTTTCAGGTTGCTCGCGTCCTGTCGGCCCCGGTCTGGGAGCTGCGTCTGGATGAGCTGAAGTTCACCGACAACACCTTAGGCTTTGGCAAAAAGCTCCACTGGCTGCGCGACTAATTGCCCATCTTCGGCAGTGTAATCGTAAAGCATGTGGCGACGGTGTCTGACGTCACGCCGATCTTCCCGCCGTGTGCCCGCACGATCGATTTGACGATCGCCAGCCCGATACCGCTGTTTTCCCCTTTGCGCTGCCGAGAGGGATCGACCCGGTAGAAACGATCGAACAGCCGCGGTAAATGCTCGGCAGGGATTGGTGTTCCTGGATTCTCCACGCGATAGATAATGCTGTCATCTTGGGCACTAACCTGCACGGTCACCGACATGCCGCGCGGGGTATAGCGGATCGCATTCGACAGCAGGTTGTTGATGACACGACGGATCATCAGCGGATCGCCTTCAATCAGCGACGGCTGCCCGACAAAGCGCAGCTTAACCTCGCGCTCCTCGGCCCAGGCCTCAAAGAATTCAAAGACCTTGATCGTTTCGCTCTGCAGATCTAACGGTATGCGTTCCGGGATCAGCAGATTTTCATCAGCCTGCGCCAGAAACAGCATATCGCTCACCATCTTCGCCATCCGGTTGTACTCTTCGAGGCTCGAATAGAGCACGTCTTCCAGCTCTTTAACCGTGCGCGGCTGGCTTAAGGCGATTTCGGTTTGCGTCACCAGATTGGTGATCGGCGTGCGGATCTCGTGGGCAATATCGGCAGAGAAATTGGCCTGCCGACGGAAGACATCTTCGATCCGGCCGATCATCTGGTTGAACGATATCACCAGCTGTTCCAGTTCAATCGGCACGCGCTCGGGTTCCAGCCGCACATCGAGATTATCCGAGGTGATATTTTTGATCTTCATGCTCACGTTGCGCAGCGGCTGGTGGCCTTTACGCACGGCGATCAACACGATCCCGATAATCAGCAGGCTAATGACGGCGGCGATCATCATCAAGTTGCGTTTGAGTTCATCGAGATAGTGCAGATGAAAGTCTATCGACAGCGCAATCAGCAGCGTGTAGGTGCGCTCGTTGTCATGGAACGTTGAGGCGATGACCCGGTAAGTGGTCGTTGGCCTGGCGCTGGCTTCATGCCCCGGCATAGGCGGCATGCTGCTGCCTCCCCAGCGGAACATACGCTGGGTTTTTAACTCCTGAGCAAACTGGGGAGAGGCAAAGATTGGCGATAAATCAGGCCCATTGGGGGAACGATATAGCTGTGGGTTGTCAGGCGTGCGCAGCAGCACGGCAATATTGCGATAGCTGGCCAGCGCGCTGCTGATGTTGCTGATTTTCTCGGCTTCAGAAGTATCCGGCGCGGTCAGCAATGAACTGAGCGTGGCGTTTACCTGCTTAAGATCGTTGACGTCCTGTTCGGCAAAGTGTTTTTCGACCGAATGCAGCATCATGCCGGTAAAGGCGGCAAAAGCGATGATGGTGGCGAGGCTAATAAAAAAGGTCAGGCGGGTCGCCAGCGAAAATGGACGACGGCGCAAATTACCCTTCATCGCGGACCTCGAGCACATAGCCAACGCCGCGCACGGTCTGAATCAGCTTGGGTGAAAAATCGTTATCAATTTTGCCGCGCAGGCGCTTAATGGCAACGTCGATGGCGTTGGTATCGCTATCGAAATTCATATCCCACACCTGGGAGGCGATGAGCGATCGCGGCAGCACTTCGCCCTGATGGCGCAGGAAAAACTCCAGCAGCGTAAATTCTTTACTGGTCAAGGTGATGCGGGTATCGCCGCGGGTGACTTTGCGGGAAACCAGATCGAGGGTGAGATCGGCGACCTGAAACTGGCTTTCGACAATCACGGCAGCGCCACGGCGGAGCAGCGTTCTGACGCGGGCCAGCAGTTCGGCAAAGGCGAACGGCTTCACTAGATAGTCATCGGCGCCGAGTTCCAGCCCTTTTACCCGGTGCTCAATGGTGCCCAACGCGGTCAGCAGCAGGATCGGCATACCCTTATTGGCGGCGCGCAGCATGCGGACGATATCCCAACCGTTCACGTCCGGCAGCATAATATCCAGCACGATAAGATCGTAATCTGCGGTCATCGCCAGGTGATAGCCGTTGAGGCCGTTGTCGGTGTGATCCACCACGAAGCCCGCTTCCGTTAGCCCCTTACTCAGGTATTCACCCGTTTTGATCTCATCTTCGACAACCAGTATTTTCACGCGCCCTCCATCGCCGCTGTGTGATGGGGCCATTCTAATGGAGCGTGGGGCGATAGCAAGACAGGGGAAGAGCCTGCGGCTGGCGCAGGCTCATGCTTGACCCTTACTCCGCCCAGGCGTTCTGCCGCTTCAGCTCCTCGTTAACCTTGTCATTTATCTCTTTGAGCACTGCCGGAATATCCCCGTCGCAGCTGGCGTAAATTTTGTTAAAGCCGTCGGCGGTAATCTGGCGTACCGGGATCCAGTTTGGGATCTGCGGCATATAACGTCCTTCTTTAGCATAGGTTTCGGCAAACACTGCCCAGCGCGGATCGTCGTGGTAATCCTTGATATTCAGCGTTTTGTTCACCGGCAGACGGACGATCGGCATCGAGGTGCTATCCACCGCCATACCGATCTTCTGTCCTTCAGGTGAGATCAGAAACTCGAGGAATTTCTTCGCTGCCGCTTTGCGCGGGCTGGTTTTCATGAGAAACGCGGTGGTGCCTTCCGCCATGGAGACTGCGCCGCCGGGGCCTGCCGGTGGTGGCACAACGGTGTAGGTTTGCTTGCCAGGATCTTTATCGAATAGCGCGATATGGTACGGGCCGGATGAGTACATGCCGGTCTGGCCGGAGCGGAACGAGGTGTTGGCGTCGGCGGTGGTGTGGTTAATGGCGCCCGGCTGCGCCAGCCCTTCGCACACCATCCCGCGCATAAAGGCCATCGCGCTGGCGATCTCTTTACTGTCCAACGCCGCCTTGAATTTCCCCGGTTGGGTCGCGACTAAATAGTTGCCGCCCGCCTGCCAAAGATAAGACGAGGAGAATGAACTGGCGTAGCCACGGGTGGTGGCCAGCGGCATGGTAAAACCGTAGGTGTCTTTTTTACCGTTACCGTCAGGATCATCGTGGGTGAATGCCTGAGCGACTTTTTTCAGTTCATCCCAGTTGGTTGGCGCTTTCAGGTTCAGCTTATTGAGCCAGTCCTGACGGATAAACAGCGCGTAGGTGTGAGCCGAGGTGGGCACGCCGTAGTATTTGCCATCCGGCTGCTGAGTCGATTTCCACGCCGCCTCATACACATCGCTGCCGCCTTTCAACTCGCCCGGCTTAATCTCATCGACGATACCCAGCTGGACCATTTGGCCGACGATAATCGCGTCGTTAAACACCACGTCGGGCAACGCGCCGCCGGTGGCCGCGCGCGCTAGGCGCTGGTCAAAGTCAGTGACCGCATTAAAGTACTTTATCGATATCCCGGTTTCCTTCTCGAACTGGTCGGCGAGCTTTTGATAGATAACTTTTGAATCATTGCTGGCGCGGATCCAGACGTCGAGTTGTTCACTGAAGGCATGGGGTGAAAGGGTGAATAACAGGGCCAGACCTAGCGCTTTAGTTTTAAATTTCATTTTTGACTCCGGTTGACGGGCGAGACTATCTATCCCTGAACAGAGGTAAGGATGGGTGAAAAGGTGAAGCAAAATGATGATAGAAGGGGGCTTAGGGTGAAACAATGTTTTAATATTGGCACGGCGTCGATATTGTGCCGTTGTGTGGCGAGTTTCACAGTAAAAATAGGCTGTAATTAACGGGTTATTTTTATCTGTATGAAATTATTGGTTTTTGTATTTTTGGTTTTATTCTTTTATCGACCCGAATGGTCGTGAAAGTGTGAGCTGATTATTATTTTCATCATAGAGTGTGATGGCGTCGAATATTTGGAATTAAATAATTGTCTTTTTACCGATGAAATAAAGCCGGGTCTTTCATTAGCGCTATTTTTCGCCAACGCGATCACAGCCGAATTTCCCTCTGCGCCTTAAATGACAACTTTGTCATTATCCTGTCACCGAGCAAACAGAGTCACTCCCGTAAGGTATGCACATTACCAGCCCCTGCTGATTTGGCTGAACAGGACGTGACATGCTTACTCTAAAACCGCTGACGCTGATGATGGCGTTTATTCTGGCCGGCTGCACTTCGCTGGCGCCGGACTATCGGCCGCCCGAAAAGGTCGTTCCGGAACAGTTTTCGCTCTCCCGGGGGGCGCTGGTGCCGACCGGCAGCCAATGGCAAGAGACCGGCTGGCAAACCTTTTTCGCTGACCCGCAGGCCAGGCGCTTGATTGACGTCGCGCTGCGTAACAACCGTGACCTGCGTATGGCGGTGCTGAATGTGGAAGCCGCGCGCGCGCAGTATAACGTGACCGACGCCGGGCGCTATCCGCAGCTCAATGGCACTTCTGGTGCAAGCTATGAGGGCGATCTCCAGGGGCAGAACGCCACCACCAAAAATTACAATGTGGGGCTGAATCTCAGCTACGAGCTCGACTTTTTCGGCAAGCTGAAAAACATGAGTGAGGCCGACAGGCAGAACTTCTCCGCCAGCCAGGCGGCGCAGCGCGCGGCGCAAATCGTGGTGGTGACCAACGTCTCCCAGGCCTATTTCAACCAGCGCCGTCTGAGCGCCCAGGTGGTGATTGCCAAAGAGACGCTGAAAAACTACCAGCAGTCTTACGCTTTTGTGGAACAGCAGCTGGTGACCGGCAGCACCAACGTGCTGGCGCTGGAACAGGCGCGCGGGGTGATTGAAAGCACCCGCGCCGATATCGCTCAGCGCGAAGGCGAACTGGCGCAGGCCAACCATACGCTTCAACAGCTACTGGGCGTCTATAGCACAACGATTGCCGACTCCACGCAGTCGGCCGCAGCGGTCAACCCGCTGCCGCTGCCAGCGAATCTGCCTTCCACCATTCTGCTTCAGCGTCCGGACATTATGGAAGCAGAGCATCAGCTCCGCGCGGCGGATGCCAATATCGGCGTGGCGCGAGCGGCATTTTTCCCATCGATTACCCTGACCAGCGGCGTCTCGAGCAGCAGCTCAACGCTCTCCAGCCTGTTTAACGCCGCCAGCGGCATGTGGAACTTCGTGCCGAAGATTGACCTGCCCATTTTTAACGCCGGGCGTAACGAAGCCAACCTCGCGCTGGCGAACGTGAAGCAGCGCCAGGCGGTGGTGAACTACGAGCAAAAAATTCAGGCGGCGTTTAAAGCGGTGGCCGACACGCTCTCGCTGCGCGACAGCATTCAGGCGCAACTGGTGGCCCAGCAGCGCTATTTAGCCTCGCTGCAAATTACTCTGCAACGCGCCCGCGCGCTCTATGCCAGCGGGGCGGTGAGCTATATCGAAGTACTGGACGCCGAGCGTTCACTGTTTGCTACCCGGCAAGCGATCCTCGATCTGATTTATTCCCAGCAGGTTAACGAAATCAATCTGTTCAGCGCCCTTGGCGGCGGCTGGAAAGCCTAACTTTTTATTCAGGAGTCTTAAGCGATGCGTAAATTAACTACTCTGGTTGGCGGCGTTTTTATGATGCTGGCGCTGAACGTACAGGCCGCAGAAATGCAGCATGACGGCCATATGCAGATGATGGACATGAGCGCGAAAGCGCAGGTGATTGAGGGCACTGGCATCGTCAAACTCATTGATATGGATGCGAAGAAGATAACCATCGATCATCAGGCGATCCCCGCGATTGGCTGGCCCGCGATGACGATGCGCTTCACCTTTAGTGAGCCGACCGAGGCGATTAAACAGCTCAAAGAAGGTGAGCAGGTTAACTTCAGCTTCGTTCAGCAGGGCAATCTTTCCCTCCTCCAGGACATCAAGGCGCTGTAATCACCATGACGACAGCCAAATTAAAATATACGGCGGCGATCGTCGGTAGCCTGATCATTGGCGGGCTGTCGATGGCCGCCATTAGCCACTTTATTGCGCCCTCAGCTAAGGCTGAGTCCGCACCGGCTGAACGCAAGGTGCTGTACTGGTACGATCCGATGAAGCCGGATGTGCGCTTTGAAAAGCCCGGCAAATCGCCGTTTATGGACATGGACCTGGTGGCGAAATACGCCGATGAAGGCGGCGATACGCAGTCGAGCGGCGTGCGTATTGACCCGACGCAGGTGCACAATCTGGGGCTGCGTACCGCCACGGTGAGCAAGGGGCGGCTCGACTATGCCCAAACCCTTCCAGCGAACGTCAGCTATAACGAATATCAGTTCGTGATTGTGCAGGCGCGCGCCGAAGGGTTTATCGATAAGGTTTACCCGCTGACGGTGGGCGATAAGGTGCGTAAGGGGACGCCGCTGGTGACGGTGACCATTCCTTCATGGGTTGAAGCGCAGAGCGAATATCTGCTGCTGGCTAACTCCGGCGGTACGGCAATTCAGCTGGAAGGCGTGCTTGAACGCCTGCGGCTGGCGGGGATGCCGGAAGCGGATATCCAGCGGATGCGCACTACGCGCCGCGTGCAGACACAGTTTACCCTCACCGCGCCGATTGACGGCGTACTCACCGCGTTCAGCCTGAAAAGTGGAATGAATATCGCCAAAGATAACGTGGTGGCGCAAATTCAGGGCATGGATCCGGTGTGGATCAGCGCGGCGGTGCCGGAGTCGATTGCCTGGCTGCTCAAGGATTCCTCTCAGTTTACGGTCTCTATTCCGGCTTATCCGGGCAAATCTTTCCCGATCCAGAAAACGTCTATTCTGCCGAGCGTCGATCCGGCCACCCGCACATTACAGGTTCGCCTACAGGTCAATAACCCCGACGAGTTGCTAAAACCCGGGATGAACGCCTACCTGAAGCTCAACGCGCAGAGCGACGAAATGCTGCTGATCCCGTCACAGGCGGTGATTGACACCGGCGATGAACAGCGGGTGATCGCGGTGGACAGCAACGGCGAATTTGTGCCGAAGAAAATACAGGTGCTGCACGAGTCCGGCGATAAGACGGGCATTGCTGCCGGTCTTTCGGTGGGAGAGTCCATCGTGGTTAACGGCCTGTTCCTGATTGATTCTGAAGCCAATATTAGCGGCGCGTTGGACCGGATGCGGCATACCGCCGACGCCCATGCCGGGCATTAAGGAGACGGCGATGATTGAATGGATTATTCGGCGCTCGGTCGCTAACCGCTTCCTGGTGATGATGGGCGTGCTGTTTCTAAGCCTGTGGGGCGGCTGGACGATTGTGAATACGCCGGTCGATGCACTACCGGATCTCTCCGATGTGCAGGTGATCGTCAAAACCAGCTACCCAGGACAGGCGCCGCAGATTGTGGAAAACCAGGTCACCTATCCGCTGACCACCACCATGCTCTCGGTGCCGGGCGCCAAAACGGTACGCGGCTTCTCGCAGTTTGGTGACTCCTATGTCTACGTCATTTTTGAAGACGGTACCGATCTGTACTGGGCGCGTTCGCGCGTGCTGGAGTACTTAAACCAGGTGCAGGGCAAACTTCCGCAGGGCGTCAGTTCGGAAATTGGCCCGGACGCCACCGGCGTGGGCTGGATTTTTGAATATGCGCTGGTGGACAAAAGCGGCAAACACGACCTGGCAGAACTGCGTTCATTGCAGGATTGGTTCCTGAAGTACGAGCTTAAAACGATCCCTAATGTGGCAGAAGTGGCCTCGGTGGGCGGGGTAGTGAAGCAGTATCAGGTGCAGGTTGATCCGCTGAAGCTCGCCCAGTATGGCATCAGCTTAAGCGAGGTTAAACAGGCGCTCACCTCTTCGAACCAGGAGGCGGGCGGCTCCTCCGTGGAGATGGCGGAGGCGGAATACATGGTCCGCGCCACCGGCTATCTCAAAAGTCTCGAAGATTTTAACCATATCGTCCTGAAGGCCGGAGAAAACGGCGTACCGGTCTACCTGAAGGACGTGGCTCGGGTGCAGATTGGCCCGGAAATGCGCCGTGGGATTGCCGAGTTTAACGGTGAGGGCGAAGTGGCCGGCGGCGTGGTCTTGCTGCGTTCCGGTAAAAATGCCCGTGAAGTGATTACGGCGGTCAAAGAGAAGCTGGCATCGCTGCAAAAAAGCCTGCCAGCGGGCGTGGAGGTGGTGACCACCTACGACCGAAGCCAGCTTATCGACCGGGCTATCGACAATCTACGCTCGAAGCTGATTGAAGAATTCATCGTGGTAGCGGTGGTCTGCGCGCTGTTTCTCTGGCACCTGCGTTCAGCGCTGGTGGCGATTGTCTCGCTGCCGCTGGGGCTGTGCATTGCCTTTATCGTCATGCACTTCCAGGGATTGAACGCCAATATTATGTCGCTGGGTGGGATCGCCATCGCCGTAGGGGCGATGGTAGATGCGGCGATCGTCATGATCGAGAACGCCCACAAACGGCTGGAACACTGGCAGGAGGCGCATCCCGGACAGCCGATGGACAACGGCACCCGCTGGCGGGAGATAACCGACGCCGCGGTGGAAGTGGGGCCGGCGCTGTTTATCAGCCTGCTGATTATCACCCTGTCGTTTATCCCGATCTTCACCCTTGAAGGGCAGGAAGGGCGGCTGTTTGGCCCGCTGGCCTTTACCAAAACCTACGCCATGGCTGGGGCGGCGGCGCTGGCGATTGTGGTGATCCCAATTCTGATGGGCTTTTGGATTAAAGGGAAAATCCCGGCGGAGGCGAGTAATCCGCTGAACCGTTTTCTGATTGCGATTTACCACCCGTTACTGCTGAAAGTGCTGCGCTGGCCGAAGCTGACGCTGCTGGTGGCGCTGCTATCGATGTTTACCGTGCTGTGGCCGCTTAGCAAGGTTGGCGGTGAATTTTTGCCGAAAATCAACGAAGGTGATTTGCTGTACATGCCCTCTACTCTGCCGGGGATCTCGCCGGGGCAGGCGGCGGTACTGCTGCAACAAACCGATAAGCTGATTAAAACGGTGCCGGAAGTGGCCTCGGTATTCGGTAAATCCGGCAAGGCGGAGACGGCAACCGACTCCGCGCCGTTGGAGATGATTGAAACCACGATCCAGCTTAAGCCGCAGGATCAGTGGCGGCCGGGAATGACCCTCGACAAAATTATCGACGAGCTTGACGCCACCGTGCGTTTGCCGGGGCTGGCGAACCTGTGGGTGCCGCCAATCCGTAACCGTATCGATATGCTCTCCACCGGCATTAAGAGCCCCATCGGCATCAAGGTATCGGGCACTTCACTTGCCGATATTGATGACACCGCGCAGCACATTGAAACGGTGGCAAAAACGGTGCCCGGCGTCGTCTCTGCGCTGGCAGAGCGGCTGGAAGGTGGGCGCTATATCGATGTGGATATCGACCGACAAAAAGCCGCCCGCTACGGGATGACCGTGGGTGATGTGCAGCTGTTTGTCTCGTCAGCCATTGGTGGCGCAACGATCGGGGAAACCGTGGAGGGCGTGGCGCGATACCCGATTAATATCCGCTATCCGCAGGGGTTCCGCGACGGCCCAACGGCGCTGCGCCAGCTGCCAATTCTCACCCCCGGCAAACAGCAAATTACGTTGGGTGATGTAGCGCAGGTGAAAGTGGTCTCTGGCCCGACGATGCTGAAAACCGAAAATGCCCGCCCGGCGAGTTGGATTTATATCGATGCGCGCGACCGCGATATGGTCTCGGTGGTGCATGACCTGCAGGCGGCAATCAGCCGTAGCGTCACCCTAAAACCTGGTACCAGCGTGGCGTTCTCCGGTCAGTTTGAGCTACTGGAACACGCGAACAAAAAGCTTAAGCTGATGGTACCGATGACGGTGATGATTATCTTCGTCCTGCTGTATCTGGCGTTCCGCCGGGTAGAAGAGGCGCTGCTGATTCTGATGAGCCTGCCGTTTGCGCTGGTCGGGGGAATCTGGTTCCTCTACTGGCAAGGGTTCCATATGTCGGTAGCAACCGGTACTGGGTTTATTGCGCTAGCCGGGGTCGCGGCCGAGTTTGGGGTGGTGATGCTGATGTATTTACGCCACGCTATCGAGGCCGATCCAGCGCTGCAAAACCCGCAAACCTTTAGTGAGGAACGCCTGGATGATGCGCTGTATCACGGTGCGGTGCTGCGCGTACGTCCCAAGGCGATGACCGTCGCCGTGATTATTGCCGGTCTGTTGCCTATTCTATGGGGAACCGGAGCGGGTTCTGAGGTGATGAGCCGGATTGCCGCGCCAATGATTGGCGGCATGATCACCGCGCCGCTGCTATCGTTGTTTATTATTCCTGCCGCTTATAAGTTGATTGGGTTATATCGGCACAGACGTAATGGATAAATCCAGCAGACTCCTGACCGAGTCAACGCTGTAGGCCTGGTAAGCGTCGAGCCGTCAGGTATGATGCGGCATCTTGTCGGATGGTCGCGTAGATGCGTTATCCGGCCTACACGCTGAAGCCGCCCGGTGATTCCATCGGGCGTAGCAACGTCGGGGAATTACGGAGACCCTTATGCACCATGTACTGATTACCGGCGCCACCGGTCTGGTTGGTGGGCACTTACTCAACATGCTGCGCCGCGAGTCGCAGGTCGAATCAATCATCGCCCCCACACGCCGTCCGCTGGAGCACGCCTTCGGTATTGGCAATCCACATGACACCGACCTGCGCCAGGCGCTGGCGGAAGTGAATACCCCTGTTGATACCGTTTTTTGCTGTTTGGGCACCACGCAGAGCGAGGCGGGCTCGAAGTCAGCGTTCACTCACGTCGACTACGATCTGGTGGTGGAAACCGGATTAACCGGTTTACGTCTCGGCGCGCAGCAGATGCTGGTGGTCAGCGCGATGGGCGCCAACACCCAATCGCCATTCTTTTACAATCGCGTCAAAGGGCAAGCGGAGGCGGCGCTGATCGCGCAAGGCTGGACGAAGTTGACGCTGGCGCGACCTTCCATGCTGCTGGGCGATCGCCGTTTGCCACGACTCAATGAACAGCTGCTGGCTCCGCTGTTTAGCCTGTTGCCGGGGAACTGGAAGTCGATTCAAGCGGAAGATGTGGCGAAAGCGATGCTGAGAATGGCAAAGCATCCGGCAAGCGCACCGGTGACGATACTGTCGTCGAGCCAGCTTAGAGAAATGGCCCGGCAGTGAATCTGCCGGGCAGCATGATTACTGAATGTAGGTAAACGCGGTGGTGACGCGCTTCACGCCGCTCACGCGGCTGGCGATGTCGGCTGCGGCTTTACCTTCACGGTCGGTGACCAGACCCATCAGGAAGACTTCGCCGTTCTCCGTCGTGACCTTCACGTTTGAGGATTTCACCTGGTCGGTCGTCAGCAACTGAGAGCGAACTTTGGTGGTAATCCACGTATCGGAGGACGATGTGCCGAGGCTAATTGGCTGGCCTTGACGAACTTCATTGAAGACTTCAGTCGTGCCATCAACGCCGACGGCTATCTGCTTCGCACGAGCGGCGAGGCTAAGATCCGGCGCCTGACCGGTCAGCAGGACTTTGCCCTGATACGCGGTCACGTTGATGCGAGCTTCTTTCTTAATCTGTGCATCTTTCGACAGGGCGCTGTTTACGCGAACTTCCAGCGTGCTGTCATCTACCTGAGTTCCCACGGTACGCGGGTCAGTGGCGGCTTTGGTGCCGACTGCGGCCGTGCCAACAACGGCGGCTGCAATACATCCTTGAAGCAGCAATGCGGAAATAAGGACTGCGAGGGTCGAAATTGCCTTCATTTATTCTCCTTAGTCGTCCTGGTGTGGGAAAAGAGTGTTATCAATCAGATCGCATAGGCAGTTAACCGTGAGCATGTGCATCTCCTGGATACGCGCGCTGCGGTGCGAAGGAATACGAATCTCGACATCCTGTTGCCCGAGCAGGCCCGCCAGTTCACCACCGTCATAGCCGGTGAGGGCGACGATGGTCATATCACGGGTCACGGCGGCTTCGACCGCTTTGACGATATCGCGACTGTTGCCCCGCGTTGAGATAGCCAGCAGCACATCACCGGCGTGACCCAGCGCGCGCACCTGCTTGGCGTAAATCTCATCGTGTAAGCGATCGTTCGCTATCGCGGTTAAGACCACATTATCACTATTAAGTGCAATCGCCGGTAAACCAGGACGCTCGGTTTCGAAGCGGTTAATCATGCAGGCAGCAAAATGCTGTGCGTTGGCCGCGGACGAACCGTTACCACAACAGAGAATTTTGTTGCCGTTAAGCAGTGACTGTACCAGGGTCATCGCTGCTCGGGAGATAGCGTCCGGGAGCGCTTCCGCCGCGGCGATTTGGGTTTGAATGCTTTCGGTGAAGCACACTTTGATTCTTTCGAGCACGATATCCCTTTACATTCTGTTAGCTAAAAGCGTTCTGGAGCCATTCGATCTCATTGCCCGTGAAGGCTAACACATCGAAACGGCAATCCACAGTATCAAAACTCCCATTGTGCCGGGCAAGCCACAAGCGGGCAGTCTGTAATAATTTATGTTGTTTGCTGCGGGTCACACTGGCGGCTGCGCCGCCGTATGCCGCAGACGAACGGTAACGGACTTCGACAAACACCGTTACCGTAGCGTCATGCATAATCAGGTCAATCTCGCCGCTACGTTCATGCACGTTGGCGGCGATAAACTTCAGCCCCTGTTTTTCCAGCCAGCGACGCGCGCGGAGTTCCACCGCGTCGCCGACCTGTTTAGTGGTTAACTGGCGGGGACCACCTGTCCGTGTTGGTATTTGAGCCATGATAACTTCCTGTTAATCACGCAGTCTGGGTTGGCGCTGAGATCGCCGGTGTTGCCATTGAGCTCGAAGCCCGGCATGCCGCGCATCTGGGCAAAATGGTTGGCCAGCGCCCAGGCATCAACGCCCATCGCATACAGACGCGCCAACGAGTAGTCATTGTTGACCGCACGCAGCGCCTGCTGCATCAGCGCAGGATTACTGCCCGCCAGCATTGGAATTTCACTGTATTGTAGACCTTCCATCTCCAGACGGAAGTCTGGGCCAGAGGTACCCTGGGCACTGCGTGAGCTTGCATATAGCAGGGAGCCGCTCTGGCTGCCGTTACGCATCGCAATCATCGGTTTGATAAACGCAATTTCTTCCGGCGTTGCCAGAATATAAGCGGCGTCAACTTTACCGCTGCCGCTAATCTGCGCATCGGTTGGTGCTGGTGGGATGGTCAGGCCGCCAATGGTCACGCCCTGTGGCTGCGACTGGCTGGAGATAACCGGTGTGCCCGACAGCGCAATGCCGGAGCCGCCGTTCACGCCACCGCGCAGTTCAGACAGCGAACCGAATTTCTGCTGCAGCACCGTGCCGCCGCCCAGCTTCTGCCACTCATCGGCAAAGGCCTGAGTGACGCGATCGCCGAGGGTATTACGCGGCACCAGCAGCAGCGGAGATTGTTTGCCCTGTTCGTGGATATGGCGTGCAGCATCGCGGGCTTCATCTTCTGGCGAGAGCGCGAAGTAGCAGATGTTGGCGTGATTGCTCACGTTTTCCGGCTGATTAAGCGCCAGTACGTTCAGCGAGGTGTTGCTTTTCAGCAGCTCATCGACGTTATTTTTCAGCAGCGGGCCGACCACCAGGCTGACGCCATCCTGCTGCGCCTGCGCCAGAATCTGGTTCAGCGGCTGGGTGGAGGTGTCATAAATTTTCAGCTCAGCCGATGGATTCGCTGCGACGCTGGCAACTGCCTGCGGCTGTGCGGCTGGCGCTGGAGCGGATGTGGCTGGCGCCGGTGCGGTTTCTGGCAGTGCAGAGGTTGCGGCCTGAACCGGCGCTGCGGATGCTGGAGTTTGAACCGGGGCCTGGGTCTGCGGGCTGGTCAAATCGGTAACTTCAGCCTGCGAAGGGCTGACGACATCCGTGGAGGCTGCCTGCGCAACCTGTTCCGGCACCGCGCTGCCGCTGACCGACGTGATACCGTTCTTCGCGGCTTCAAAGCCTTTTTGAATGGTACGGCCAAAGACCGACGCCTGGCCGCTTAATGGCAGCAGCAGGGCGATTTTATTGACCGAAGCCGGTTTAAAGCTCTGCACGTTGGCCAGCTGTGATGGCAATACTTTCGCCCCCGGGTTTTGCGGGTAGCGGGTCTGCCAATCTTTGATCCCTGCCTTCATCATGTCAGGATCGTTGCGGTTATCGAACCACACGCGCTGCAGATCCAGCCAGCCTTGTAGCTCATTCTCATCGGCATTGATCACCAGCGCGTTCGCCTGCGCCTGAGTCATGGAGGAGAGCACCTGCCAGGTGGCATCGCTGTTTTGCTGTTTTGCTGGCTGGGTAGTCAGCAGCGGAGCCTGAGCGATTAGCGCTCGCAGCAACGTCAGCGACGGTTTGCCCTGTTCGGCGGAGATGGTGTCTTGCCAGAAACGTGCTTGCAGAGCGCTGTCGAAATCATCGGCCTTGAGCTTTTGCAGTAGCGCCTGCGCACCGGCAAAATCTTTCTGCGCCAGCTTCACCTCAACGGCCAGCAGCGACTGCTCCTGACGTTGGGCAGCGTTAAGCTCCTGCGGCAGCTGGTTGTACAATTCCAGCGCCTGCTGGCTCTTTCCTTCTTTCAGCAGTGCACGAATGGCGAGTAATTGCCAGTTGGTCTTGCTATCATTCGAGCTTTGCTGCATCTGTTGCAGATAAAAGCCGGAGTCAGCCTGCGTCGCGCCCTGAAGTTGGGCGGCACTCTGATCGGGAGCCTGGGTTCCGCAGCCTGCGAAAATCAGCGCAGCCAGGATAACAGGCAGACAGCGCGCGGCTTTCATACGAGAAAATGTTGAGGGTACCATACTGTATCCAGTGATATTTTTTACGCAATGCTCAATATTAAATCGGCAATACGGACTAAACAATGAAACAACACGAATCGGCGGATAATTCTCAAGGCCAACTCTTTATTGTACCTACTCCTATCGGAAATTTGGCTGATATTACCCAACGAGCGCTCGAAGTATTGCAAGCTGTTGATTTAATTGCGGCTGAAGACACGCGTCATACCGGTTTATTGCTGCAACACTTCGCGATTAACGCCCGGATGTTTGCGCTGCACGATCACAATGAGCAACAAAAAGCGCAAATGCTGGTGGATAAGCTCAAAGCGGGGGTCAACATCGCGCTGGTTTCCGATGCCGGAACGCCGCTGATTAACGATCCGGGCTATCATCTGGTGCGCACCTGCCGTGAAGCGGGTATTCGCGTGGTACCGCTGCCGGGGCCTTGTGCAGCGATTGCCGCGCTGAGCGCCGCAGGGCTGCCGTCCGACCGTTTCTGCTACGAAGGCTTTTTACCGGCCAAATCAAAAGGCCGTCGTGATGCGATGAAGGCAATCGAAACGGAACCGCGCACCCTGATCTTCTACGAATCCACCCACCGTCTTCTCGATAGCCTTGAGGATATGGTCGCGGTGTGGGGCGAGGCGCGTTATGTGGTGCTGGCCCGCGAGCTGACCAAAACCTGGGAAACCATCCATGGCGCACCGGTAGGTGAACTGCTGGCATGGGTGAAAGAGGATGAAAACCGTCGCAAAGGCGAAATGGTGCTGATCGTTGAGGGCCATAAAGCTCAGGACGATGAGCTGCCGGCCGACGCGCTGCGCACCCTGGCGCTGCTGCAAAGCGAGCTGCCGCTGAAGAAAGCGGCGGCGCTGGCGGCGGAAATTCACGGCGTGAAGAAAAACGCGCTGTATAAATACGCGCTGGAGCAGCAGGGCGAGTAAGCCATAGGCCAATCTTGCGCGTTTCGGTTGCTCGACAACGCGGTTTGAATCGCAAAGAAAAAGGCAGATAACGAAAGTTATCTGCCTTTGTTTTCTCTGGGCATCAGGAATGCTTTCGCATCCTCTCTATCGCCTGTTCCAGCCAGTAGCGCTGTGTGCCAAAGTTAATGCGGATGAAGCGTTCGCCATCCTGAACATAATGACTGCCATCCTCAATAATCACCCCCGCATGGCGGGCAAAATGGTTTACCACGTCCGTTGCCGTGCGCCCGCTGCCGCTGACATCGACCCACGCCAGATATGACGACTCTGGCGTCATCATTTTCCACTCCGGGAAATGTGTTTGGATGGCGTCGGCAAGGTAGTTGGCGTTACTGCGTAAGTATCCGTTGAGCGCATCCAGCCACGGCAGGCCATGCTGATAGGCCAGCGTTATCCCCCACACGCCAAAGATATTGGGGGAGGTAATGGAGTTTTTTTCCAGCTGCTGGCGAAAGCGCTGCCGTAGCTGCGCATCCGGGATAATGGCGTACGACGTTTTGAGTCCGCCGAGGTTAAAGGCCTTATTGGGTGAGGTCAGCAGAATCAGATTGTCCTGCGCCGCACCACCGGCAGCCAGACAGCTGGTGAATTCACCTGCCAGAATATGCTCGGCATGAACTTCATCGACCACCAGAACAACGCCATAGCGCTGGCAAAGATCGGAAGCCTGGCGAATTTCGCTCAGCGTCCAGATGCGCCCGGATGGATTATGCGGAGAGCATAAAAGCCAAAGCTTTGGTGTGTGGCGCTTGAGCTGCTCTTCGATAAGCGCAAAGTCGAGATGATAACGGTTGTCTTCAATTTTAAGCGGATTCGCCAGTACCTGTACGCCCTGGCGCTGTGTCGCCATGGCAAAGGGGTCGTAAACCGGCGTATTCATCATCACGCTATCGCCCGGCTGACAAAATGCTTGTACCAGGTAGTGCAGCGTCGAAACGGTGCCGTAGGTGAGCGTTATCCAATCGCGCTCGACGTTGACATGGTGGCGGTCGCGCTGGAAGCCGATAACGGCATCATAAAATTCATCAAAGCTGTAGGTGTAGCCAAAGGTTCCGTGTTCCACAATACGCTGAAAGCCTTCAATGACGGCAGGTGGAGATGTGAAATCCATGTCGGCAATCCACAGCGGAATGAAATCCTGCGGCACCTCGCCGAAGCGAGAGCAGACAAATGAGTGATCCCATTTACGACACTTATCGCTTTTACGCTCGATGATTTTATCGAAATCGAACATGTCCAACTCCTGGTTAAATTAAGGCTTCAATGCCGGTTTTTACGCCCTGAACCTGTGGGCCAATAATCACCTGGACGCTGTGCGCGTCAAGGACGACAACGGAGAGTGCACCGGCCTGTTTCAGCGTTGGCTGGTCAACCTTCGTCATATCCTTAACCACCAGACGTAGTCGGGTGATGCAGTTATCCAGAGACGTAATATTTTCCTTGCCGCCGAGGGCGTTCAAAATAAGCCCGTGGTCGTATTTTGACTTGCCGCGCGCTTTGGTATTTGCCGCGACAGCCTGTGATGCGCCATCAGAAGAATCTTCACGACCTGGTGTTTTAATATCGTGTTTTAATATATACCAGCGGAATACCAGGAAGTAGACCGCAAACCACACTACGCCGACCGGGAATAACAAATACCATTTCGTCGAGGTTCCTTGCATTACCCCGAAAATTAATAGGTCGAGAATCCCACCGTCGGTATTACCAATGGTCACTCCCAGTAGCGCCATCACCATTAATGCTAAACCCGACATAATAATATGGAATACATACAGCGCAGGGGCGATGAAAAGGAATAAGAATTCAATAGGTTCGGAAATCCCGGTAATAACGGAAACTAATACTCCAGAAAGTAATAACCCTTTAATAATAGGTCTATTCTCGGGTTTCGCCGTCCGATAAATAGCAAACGCCACCGCCGGCAAACCAAAAATGAAGGTTGGCATAAACCCTTGTGACAAGAAGGCAGTCACGTGTGGGCTGAAAGGCAGACCCGCTTTCAGTTCGGCATAGAAAATATTCAGAGCACCGGCAATTTCATGCCCGTTAACGATTTCAGTGCCGCTTGCCGGAGTGAAACGCACCATGGCGAGCAGAATATGGTGGAGACCGAAAGGCTTGAGCAGCAGTACGCCAACGCCGTAAAGGAAGGGGCCAAAGACGCTGGTGCTCTGGATGATATGGCCAATACCGGCGATGCCCATGGCGACGTAGGTCCACAGAAGCGGGATAGCCAGGCCGACGATCGACAGCGTCAGAGAGGTGATAATAGGAACAAAGCGGATGCCGCTAAAGAAGGCAAAGGCATCATGCAGCACGGTGTCCTGAAAGCGTTCGTGCAGGAAATAGGTGATAACACCGGCAATGATGCCGCCTAACACCCCCATCTCCAGGGTCTGGATACCGAGTACGACCGATTGGCCGACCTGCTTCATGGTGGCGGCGTCAGCGAGCTGGTGGGTGACCGTCAGATAATAATTGATGCTCATGTTCATCAGCATATAGCCGACAAACCCTGAGTAAGCCCCAACCGCTTTGTTTCTTTTCGCCATCCCAAAGGGAATGGCAATTGCAAACATGACCGGTAAATAGGTAAATGCAAAACCACCAACGGTAGCAATAAAGCCAAAAGTCAATTGTGTTAATTCGCCACCTAAAAATGGAAAGCTTTTAATTGTTGATGGACTAGTAATTGAACTACCAATACCTAATAGTAAACCCATGAACGCTAATAGCGATACGGGAAACATAAATGTTTTTCCCAGGCTTTGAAAAAATTCCCATACCCGGGACTTTATAGAATGTTCCTGTGTCATGTAGAATACTCCATTATTTCTATCAGTATAATATGAAGGTCATGAGAAACTGCTCATGACCTTTAAAAAATGAGAGGTAAGTTGTTATTAATATTTTTTTATTATCTAATTCAACACTGCATATTAAGCATGCGGTGTTGGGAGCAGCCTATTGGCTGAGCCGCATACATTAATCTTACTGCGTACCACCTCTTTCATCGCATTCATCCCGACGCGCATGTAATAGCGCGGGTCATTCCCTTCTGGGTTCTCCGCAAACCACTCTTTCACCGCGGCGGCAAAGGCGATTTTCAGCTCCGTCGCGACGTTGACCTTGCAGACGCCGAGTTCGATGGTGCGACGAACGTATTCATCGGGAACATCGCTTGCGCCGTGCAGCACCAGCGGGATGTCCACCACTTCACGAATCTCAGCCAGACGCTGGAAATCGATTTTAGGTTTTTTGGTATACAGGCCGTGTGCGGTGCCGATAGCGACCGCAAGGCTGTCTACGCCGGTGCGTTCCACAAAACGTTTGGCTTCCATCGGGTCGGTCAGGAATGCGCTTTCGGCATCGACGCTCATGTCGTCTTCAACGCCGCCTAAGCGCCCCAGTTCTGCTTCAACGCTGCAATCGTGGGCGTGGCAAAAATCGACGACCGATTTCACCAGCTTCACGTTTTCTTCAAACGGCGAGTGGCTACCATCAATCATGGCGCTGCGTACGCCGGCATTTACTTTGTGGCGGATGTCATCCAGCGATTCATGGTGATCGAGGTGCAGCGCCAGCGGCATGTCGTAGCTGGTGGAGTAAGCGCGGCACAGCGCGTAGATCTCTTCCAGCGCGATATGCTTAAACGTTCCCGGCGTCCCGGCGAGGATCACCGGAGACTGCATTTCGCTACACACTTCGAGGATCGCCTGGATCGTTTCGGCGTTGTGGATGTTAAAAGCCGGCACCGCGTAGCCTTTTGCCTGAGCGTCCTGCAGAAGATATTTGGTGGAAATAATGCTCATGGTTGATTCCTCTTATGCCTGCCACGGGTGAATAACGACGCCTTGTACCACACGGTTGACCGTGCCGTTGGCGGATGGCGTATCGGGGGTATTCCCGACGTTGATTGACTGCGTCAGCGCAAAGACCTGGGCGTAGGCCAGGAAACAGAACGCCAGCTCCATATCGTTAAAATGACGGGCTGGCGGCAGCAGGATATGCGGGCCTGATTCGATGATGGCATCGGTGTCTGCCGCAATGGCGACGACACGTTTTGCCTGCTGGTCACGGCGCAGTTCAGCCAGCAGGTCGAGATCGTACTGACGGGTGTAAGGGTGGCTGGAGATAAACACCACGATCAGCGTTTCGCTATCGACCAGCGATTTAGGGCCATGGCGAAAACCGGTCGGTGAGTCGTAAAACGCGGCGAGTTTGCCGGCGGTCAGCTCCAGTACCTTCAGGGCTGATTCACGCGCAACGCCCTGTAAGCCGCCGCTGCCGAGATAAACGATTCTTTTCCAGCTTCCCTGACCGAATACGCCGTGGCTGAAGTCGCCCAGCGAACTCAAAATGGCCTGGCAGCGGTCTGCGACGTCGCGGAAGGTAAGGCTGTTGATGGTGGTTGGTGCGAATACCGCCAGACAGCTCGCCATCATGGTGGTGATACTGCTGGTCATTGCGAAGCCGCGATCGTGCGTTTCCGCTGGCATCAGCAGCGCAAAGGCGTTGTCGCAGTTGACGGCATTTTTATACAGGCTGCCTGCTTCATTGCAGGTGATCGACAGGTGGTAGCACTCGGGAACAAACTGATTCGCTAGCTCAACGGCGGCGACGCTCTCCGGGCTGTTGCCAGAACGGGCAAAAGAGATCAGCAGCAGCGGATGGGCGGGATTCAGGTAGTCCATCGGGTTGGTCACAAGATCGGTCGTCGGCACCGCGCTGATGTTTTTCCCGGTATGGCTGGCAAGCCAGGGGGCGATAATATCGCCGATAAAGGCCGAAGTACCGGCGCCGGTTAGCACGATTCGCAGATCTTCTTTCGCCAGCAGTGGTGCAAGAAAACCATCAATGTCAGCGCGAATCTTTTCAATGTTGGAGAGTGAACGGATCCAGCAGTTCGGCTGCTGGCGGATCTCTTCTTCTGTCCATGTACCGGTTGCAGAGAGAGCTGGGGTATAGGTTTCTGGCATAACTCAGTCCTTAGTCTTGTGAATTCCACATCAGACGCAGGCAAATTGTCGTTGTCTTTCGTTTCGTTTCACTTTTTCGTATATCAGTTAATTAAAATCTATAGAAAAGAAAACGAAAGTTCAATGACGAAAAATGAAATAAAACGAAATCTGTGATCGGTGAACCGTAGGGTGTGGCTATCTAATTGATTTTTAATGAGTAGTTAAAATAAGAAAATATTAAGTTCTTTTGTGAAAAGAAAGGAAAAGAAAGGCCTTGCGATCGACGACCGAAGGCCAAAGGGGCACACCATAAAGGGGATTAAAGGGAGAGCCGCTGGCCCTGAACCCAGATATCTTGAATGTGTAGGCCGCCATCAAGGGCGATAATGCTGGCGCGTTTACCCACCTTCAGCGACCCGAGCTGTCCGTCGATACCTAACAAACGAGCCGGATGCAGCGATGCCATATGAATCGCCTCTGCAGGCGAAACGCCGGTGAGCTCCACCATATTACGCACGGCAGCATCCACGGATAGCGTGCTGCCAGCCAGGCCGCCGGATGCGGTGCGTACAATCCCGCCGCGCATTTCAACCTGCTCGCCGCACAAGGTGTATTGCCCGTCCGGCATGCCGGCGGCCTGCATGGCATCGGTTATCAGCACCACCCGTTCTTTGGCACAGCTGCAGCACAGTTTCATCGCCGCCGGATGCACGTGATGCCCGTCGGCAATCAGCTCCAGCCATGCGCGCGGGTCGGTTAATCCTGCGCCGACCATCCCCGGCTCCCGGTGATGTAAACCGGTCATGCCGTTGTAACAGTGCACTAAACCATCTGCACCGGCATCAAAAGCGGCGCGGGTTTGTGCCCAGGTGGCCGCACTGTGACCTAGCATCACCCGTACGTTTTGCTGCTTGAGGTGACGAATGGCCTCTACTGCCCCAGGCTTTTCTGGCGCGAGGGCGACCACGCGTAAAGTGCCTTGAGAGACCGCTATCAGCTCATCAAGTTCGCTGATATCCAGCTCGCGAAACAGCGCCGGAGGATGCGCGCCTTTATTCTGCGGCGTGAAGTAGGGGCCTTCCAGATAGCTACCCAGCACCTGCGCGCCAGGGCCACCGGCGTGGTATCGCTTCGCAATACGTTCCAGCGCCCGGTGAATCATGTTTAAGGGGGCGGTGACGGTGGTTGGCAGCCAGCCGCCAACCCCTTCACGTGTTTTGTGTATCGCCAGCGTATCGAGCGTATCCGGTGCTTCGTCCATCACATCGACTCCCGCGCCGCCGTGGACGTGGGTATCGATATAAGCAGGGCACAGCAGCTCGGCATCGCGCTGCGTGACGCCAACGGGGATCGGTTCAATCGCCGTAATCACACCATCGGCAATGTGCAATTGATGATCGTCTCGCCAGCCCTGTTCAGTCAGCAAACGCCTGGCGCGCAGGATTTGCGTCATATGCCTTCCTCTACCGGTGCCTCGTCGCGGCAGCGCCCGAGTTCGTCAACCAGGCTGGTGAGGCCGCGATGTCCGCACTCCAGCGCCTGCAAACGGAATGCTTCACTGCTAAGTCCGTCGCGTTCCATTACCATTTCCAGTAACAGCTGTAGGTTGGTGCCGGTGATGACTTCACGTCCCGACTGCTGCATCGCCAGCGTAGAGGCGACGCGAAACGGTGTGCCGCCGAGCAGATCGGTCAGGAAGATAATGCCTTCCGTACCGTCCAGCTCAGCCACCGCTTCTTCAAGCTGTGCGGTGAGACGTGCGGTACTCGAGGTCTCAGGAAAATCGATAGCGGCAAACTGCGACTGCTCGCCGAGGATCTGCGTCATCGCTTTTTCCATGCCGCTGGCAAACCCACCGTGCCCCGTCAAAATAATACCTAACATTTCGGACCTCATTTGCTTTACAGGAAGTGGCAGAACTTGCCGACAACACCCAGTACCACGGTGATACCAATAAGGCGCAGCGGGCTCCAGCCGCGACGCACCAGCCAGAACATCGTCAAGGTATAGACCAGCGGTAAAAAGGCAGGCATCAGCTTGTCGATAACGTCGGCCTGCAGCTTAACAACCGCATCACCCGCTTTGATTTCAAGCGTGGTGTTCAGGCGAACATAGGTAGCGACCAGCGCACCGATGACGGTCATCCCGACGATAGAGGCGGCGTGGCCGACTTTTTTGGTGTTCGCTTTGATAAGCGGGATAGCGGCAACGCCCATACGATAAGCATAGTGCGCCAGACCAAAGCGCAGGCCCAGGTGGACGACGTTGAACATCACCAGGAAGATAACCGCACCGAGGATTGACCCCTGTAGCGCCAGGCTGGCGCCAATACCGCCGCAAATTGGCAGTAGGGTGAGCCAGAACATCGCATCGCCAATCCCACCCAGCGGCGCGCCGACGGCAATTTTGGTGCTTTGAATACTGTTAACGTCCTGCTTGGAGCGCTCCATGGCCAGAATAATGCCGATAACAAACGTCACCAAAAATGGATGGGTGTTGAAGAAACCCATATGGCCTTTCATCGCACGGGCCAGGTCTCGTTTGTTGGTATGGATCTTCTTCAGCGCCGGCAGCAGCCCGTAGAGCCAGCCGGAAGCCTGCATACGTTCATAGTTAAATGAAGCCTGTAAGAGCATGGAACGCCAGGCGACACGGTTAATATCTTTTCGCGTCAGATCTGCGCCAATTTTCTGATCTTCATAAATATTTTCATTCACGCCGGTGAGCAATGTCTGTTCGCTTTCCGACACGTTCGGCAGCGCATGTGGATTAGATTCCATCTTCGAATTCCTCTTTTTTCGCCGCTGGTGCAGCTGCTTCAGGAGATTTACGCATGAGGTCAATCATCGCCATTGCCAGCGCGGCGGCGGCGATAGCCAGCACCGGCAGCTTGAGCCAGGCTGCGGCAACAAACCCGATAATGAAGTAGGGGATGTAGACATTTTTCATCATGATTTTCAGCAGCACGGCGAAACCGATGGCTGGCATGATGCCGCCTGCGACACCGAGGCCGTCAATCAGACGCTCTGGCAACACATCAATGGCGGATTTTGCGTGTTCTGCGCCGAAGTAAATGGGCAGGAAAGCACAAAGGAAATAGAAGATACCCAATGCCAGTAGCGCTAGGTAGTTAACGCGTTCAATGCCATCGGTATCGGCATTGGCCGCCATGCGATCACAGCGGGACATGACGCCGGACATCACGGAGAACAGGAAAGTAATGCCCATCTGTACCGCGACGGCAAACGGTACGGCCACGCCAATGGCAACTTCTGGCTTCACGCCGGTGGTAATAGCAAAGGTGGTACCGACAATGGTACCGATAATCACGTTAGGCGGTTGAGCGCCGGCCAGCGGGGCCAGGCCCATCCAAACCAGCTCCAGCGTACCGCCGGTCAGAATACCGGTATGCAGATCGCCCAGAATCAGGCCGACCAGCGGCCCGAGCACCACCGGGCGGTGCATATGCGTTAAGCCGTTGAACATATCCAGCCCCGCGATAAAGGCGAGTAGGCCTAACGCGGCAGCTTGCAATAGACTAATTTCCATTGTGAATCCCTCAGAGGAGTTTGAAGAGGTCTACGGCAGCTTCCGTTGGTACGCCCTGTACAAAGCACTCCACACCGGCCTCTTTCAGGCCGTTAAACGCGGCAATATCCTGGGCATCGACAGAAACCGTTTTGGCAATTTGCTGCTTGCCATTGGCGTAGTGCATGTTTCCTACATTAATACGGGTGACGGGAACGCCACCTTCAACCAGTTTGAGAAAATCCGCCGGTGATTTGCAGACCAGCAGAATTTTCTGCCGATCGGCAGTGCGATGAATATTGTCGATAACCTTTTGCAGCGACCAGAAACGTACGGCGATCCCTTCGGCTAGCACCATCTCCATTAAATTTTGCTGTACGGTGTCCTCGGCAACTTCATCGTTAGCTACCAGCACCAGATTGGCTCCTGCAAATCCGACCCACTGCACGCCGACCTGGCCGTGAATTAACCTTTCATCAATGCGGCTCAGTACAATATTTGGCATCGTATTTTCCTCTTTGTTGTTATTCGTTGTCGGATGTCACGCCCAGGCAGGCGTGGTGGTACTGCTGCAATATGTCCTGAATATGGCTAATGATGAGCTCACGTGGCGCGGCACCGATCTCTCCTTCGCGCACTTTCACGTATTGCAGCGGTAAATACTGGCTGATGAGCGGCAGTGGAATCGGGTCGTCTGCCAGATTGCGCACCAGCCGTTCGAATGCGTCGTCAATTTGGCTATCAGGCCAGTAGTAGCGCACCCGGTCGGAGTAGCTGTAGCCACGCGCCAGCCGACGAGCGTTACCGTCGCCGTGATAGTGGCTTTGCCAGTATTCCGGGCGGTCGAGCATGACATTTTCCAGTACCTGGCGAAGGCCAGAGCAGGCTTTGGCTGGCAGCAATTCTTCTTCAATGGCGGCCAAGGAGAAGAGCGCTTCCCGCAGGGCAAAAGTCAGCGCTGGGCCGACTTTCAGGATAGCGAAATGATCTTTCACTAACTGGCGCAGCGATTGCGGTGTTTGGTAGTCCGTGGAGTGCGCTTCAAAGACCAGCGTGTCATAAGCCTCAACCATTTTGCTCAGCGCAACGGCTTTCTGCGGCTGATAATCGATAATATGGCTGTTATCAAACTCAACGCCAGGCTGCACAACCAGGGCAATGATTCGAGGCCAGATCGCAGTCAGACCCTGTTTTTCAAAGGCATGGTGATGGGCTTCGAGCGTCGCGCGGGCGGCATCCGGCGTAGTAACGGCCAGCTCGGTTAATGTCTCATGGGCACCGCCGGGAACGGGCACTTCTGTACCAATGACGTAAACCAGGTCGGCGATGCCGAAGTGGGCAATACAGGTTTCTTCGGCGATCTTTGCTAGGCGCGCGGCGCGTTCAGCGACGATCTCGTCCGTCAGTGGCACCGGATCGCCCTCACAGGACATGCTGCAATCGAGGTGGATCTTTTTAAAGCCCGCCGCGACATAGCTTTTGATGAGATCGTCGGCGTTGAGCATCGCCTGTTCGGCGGGTAAATTTTGCCAGCGGTTAGGACCCAGATGATCGCCGCCTAAAATCAGTAGATCCTGGGGGAAGTGCAGTGAGTCAGCGAGCTGGCAGACAAAGCCTCGGAAATCAGCTGGGGTCATTCCGGTATAGCCGCCGAATTGGTCAACCTGATTGGACGTTGCCTCGATCAGTAAAGGGGTATGATGCGCGTGGGCAAAGCGAAGCGCTGATTCAAGTACCAACGGATGTGCGGAGCAAACGGCGTAAATCCCGTTTGCTTTACCTTGTTTATGCAGCGCTACCGTATCAGTCAGATGTTTCACTTTCCTCTCCAGAACAGATTGCTGTGACAGTTATCTTTCGGTTTGTTTCGTTTAATACTGCATTATGGTGTTGTAAAAATAAAACGAAAGATAATAGTTTTCCGATCTATTTCACAAAAGAAACATAATGAAAGATTTGGGATACTGATGATAGGCGGCTAATGGGGGAGTGGCACTTGCATTCTGGCAAAGGAAAGGCGTTAATATGAAAATCGAAATGAAACGAAAGATTGGGTTAAGGGATGCACTATGAGCAGCACTGCAATGTCGACTGAAAAACGTATTACGGGCACCAGTGAAAGGCGTGAGCTCATCATTCAGCGTTTGCGCCAGCAAGGAAGCGTGCAGGTTAACGATCTTTCCAATGATTTTGGCGTCTCAACGGTCACTATTCGCAATGATTTGGCTTTCCTGGAGAAACAGGGGATCGCGGTTCGTGCTTACGGTGGTGCACTGATTTGCGACAGCAACGTGCCGGGTAATGAGCCTTCTGTTGAAGATAAAAGCTCGCTCAATACCGCCATCAAACGGCGTATCGCGGCCGAGGCGGCGCAGCTGATTAAAGCCGGAAATCGCATCATTCTTGATTCCGGGACAACCACGTTTGAAATCGCGCGTATGCTGCGCCAGCATACCGACGTGATTGTCATGACCAATGGGATGAACGTGGCTAATGCGCTGCTGGAAGCCGACGGCGTTGAGCTGCTGATGACCGGTGGTCATCTTCGTCGTCAGTCGCAGTCTTTTTATGGCGATCAGGCCGAACAATCGTTGCAAAATTACCATTTCGACATGCTGTTCTTAGGCGTGGATGCCATCGATCTTGAGCGTGGGATCAGCACCCATAATGAAGATGAGGCGCGGCTGAATCGGCGGATGTGCGAAGTGGCGGAAAAAATCGTGGTGGTCACCGATTCCAGCAAGTTTAACCGCTCCAGCCTGCATAAAATTATCGATATGCAGCGCGTCGATATGATTATCGTCGATGAAGGGATCCCGGTGGAAAGCCTCGAAGGGCTGCGCAAAAGCGGCATCGACGTGATTCTGGTTTCGCTGGCGGATTAAAAAAGGGGGAGCGTTTATGCTCCCCCTTTTTGTCGGTAAACGGCTATCAGGTTACCGGAGCCGGGTTAAACACCGCCAGCTGGTTATGCAACCCCCATTGATCCGAGAAGGTTTTCTTACGCCCGCTCGCGACGTCGAGAATGAAATGGAACAGCTTCAGGCCGACGTCTTCAATCGTTTCCTCGCCCGTGGCAATTGTCCCCGCGTTGATATCCATTAAGTCATACCAGCGGTTGGCAAGCTCGGTGCGGGTGGCCATCTTGATAACCGGCACCGCCATCAGGCCGTAAGGCGTCCCGCGGCCGGTGGTAAAGACCTGTACGGTGATCCCGGACGCCACCTGCTGAGTACCGCACACAAAATCGCTGGCTGGCGTTGCGGCGTAAATCAGGCCGCGTTTGGTCGGGCGCTGACCCGGCGACAACACCTCGACGATGGCACTTTTACCCGATTTCGCAATCGAGCCCAGCGCTTTTTCTACGACGTTGGCGAGACCGCCTTTTTTGTTGCCCGGGGACGGGTTGGCGCTGCGGTCCGTTTGCCCCATATCAAGATAGTTATCGTACCAGGCCATCTCTTCCAGCAGGCGTTTACCGACTTCTTCATTGATGGCGCGCGGCGTTAACAGATGAATCGCATCGCGGACTTCGGTCACTTCCGAGAACATAACGGTCGCGCCACAGCGGACCAGCAGGTCGGAGGCGTAGCCCACCGCTGGGTTGGCGGTGACGCCGGAGAATGCATCACTGCCGCCGCACTGCATTCCCACTACCAGCTCTGACGCCGGGCAGGTGACACGCTGGCGCTGATTGAGTTTTTCCAGGTGACGTTCGGCGACAATGAGAATGTCATCGACCATGGATTTGAAGCCGACGTGTTGTTCATCCTGCAAACGCACGATGCTGGCACTGTCGACCGGGATGCTCTGCACATCTTCCGTCCCTTCCAGCAGACGTTCCGGCTGCAGTTTTTCGCAGCCAAGGCCAACGACCATCACTTCTCCGCCGAAGTTCGGGTTCAGTGCGATATTGTGGATGGTGCGAATAGGAACAATCGCCGCTGGGGCATTGATAGCCACCCCGCAGCCGTACAGATGGTTCAGGCCAACTACGCCATCGACATTCGGGAATTTTGGCAGCAGATCGCGCTCAATGATTTTGACCACGTAATCCACCACGCCTGCGACGCAGTGCACGCTGGTGGAAATGCCCAGCAGGTTTTTGGTCCCCACGCTGCCGTCGGCATTGCGATAGCCTTCAAAGGTATAGCCTTCCAGCGCCGGCAGCGGCTCCGGTACTTTTGTGGCCAGCGGCAGCGTATTCAGCGGCGGGGCTTTTGGCAGGGCGACCGTGGATTCGTCTATCCAGCTGCCTTTCGCGATGTCGCGAACCGCGTAACCAATGACCTCACCGTAGCGAATAATTTCGCCGTTAAGAGGGATATCAACCAATGCCACTTTATGGCCCTGGGGAATATGTTCGATTAATTCCAGACCATCAGGAAAACGGGTTCCCGCTTTTAATCCGTTATCGTTAACAATGATCGCCACATTATCGGTGGCATGCACCTTTATATAAAAGGCAGTCGGCGACTCTTGTCTGATTTCAATGTTAGCCATTGTCCAGCATTCTCCAGCAACGGGGTAAAAAGAATAATGTATATAAGTGTTTCGCTTCTGGTTATAGGAAATAGAAACACATTGATGATGGAATAAAGAATGTCAGGAGTTCGGATATAAGAATGTGACGCAGATCACCTCTCGCCGTGATGCCACGTGGGGCAAGGGTAGCAATGGTTGAAATTGTGCATTAGCGCCCAGTGTTATGTGCGTATGCTCAACTTAATGTATTTAAAAAGTGGTTAAGTTGGATTTATGCACAATGTGTCGATGTGGCTTCCTGATTATACTGAACCTCGATTTCATGGTGTCTGATTTGTTTTTTGAAAGTATCCGTTATCAATAAATAGTCAGAGAAATACGCCTTAATAAAAAATAATAAAATTAAGGTGTCCTGTACCCGAGGATAATAAAATGATGCACGATACTGCTGATGTTGCTGAATCAAAAAAGGGTATGCCTACCCGATATTTAATTTTATTGGTTATTTTCATTGTTACGGCCGTTAACTACGCAGACCGTGCAACGCTCTCCATAGCCGGCACGTCCGTTGCTCAGGAACTGAACCTGAGCGCAGTTTCAATGGGGTATATCTTCTCTGCCTTTGGTTGGGCTTACTTGCTCATGCAGATCCCCGGTGGCTGGTTACTGGATAAATTTGGCTCGAAGAAAGTGTATAGCTATAGCCTGTTCTTCTGGTCGCTGTTTACTTTCCTGCAGGGCTTTGTGGGCTTCTTCCCGCTGGCATGGGCTGGCGTCTCAATGTTCTTCATGCGCTTTATGCTGGGCTTCTCTGAAGCGCCGTCCTTCCCGGCTAACGCCCGTATTGTGGCGGCCTGGTTCCCCACCAAAGAGCGCGGAACGGCTTCGGCAATCTTTAACTCCGCGCAGTATTTTTCATTAGCGCTGTTCTCGCCGCTGCTGGGTTGGCTGACCTTTGCCTGGGGCTGGGAGCATGTCTTTACCGTCATGGGGGTGATTGGTTTTGTGCTGACCGCCATGTGGGTCAAGTTCATGCACAACCCGACCGATCACCCACGGATGAGCAAAGAAGAGCTGAAGTTCATTGCGGATAACGGTGCGGTTGTTGATATGGACCATAAAAAGCCGGGCAGCGATGCGGCGAAAGGTCCAAAACTGGATTACATCAAGCAGTTGCTCAGCAGCCGTATGATGCTAGGTATCTTCTTTGGCCAGTATTTCTTAAACACCATCACCTGGTTCTTCCTGACCTGGTTTCCGATTTACCTGGTGCAGGATAAAGGGATGTCGATTCTGAAGGTGGGGATGGTGGCGTCAATTCCTGCGCTGTGCGGTTTCGGCGGCGGCGTGCTGGGCGGGTTGTTCTCTGACTACTTGATTCGCCGTGGCTGCACGCTGACCTTCGCCCGAAAACTGCCTATCGTGCTGGGTATGCTGCTGGCATCAACGATTATTCTGTGTAACTACACCGACAATACGGTGCTGGTAGTGGCGTTAATGGCGCTAGCGTTCTTCGGTAAAGGTTTTGGCGCACTGGGCTGGCCGGTTATCTCCGATGTGGCGCCGAAAGAGATTGTTGGGCTGTGCGGCGGGTTGTTTAACGTCTTTGGCAACGTTGCCTCCATCGTTACGCCGCTGGTCATTGGCTATATCGTCAGCGAGCTGCACTCCTTTAATGGCGCACTGATTTTTGTAGGCTGTTCTGCACTGATGATGATGGTTTGCTACCTGTTCGTGGTCGGTGACATCAAACGTCTGGAACTGCGGAAGTAAGTCACAACTAACTTAAGGTAATGAAAATGGATAACGCGATTTTCCCTAACAAATTCAAAGCAGCGCTGGCTGCACATCAGGTTCAGATTGGCTGCTGGTCAGCGCTTTCCAGCCCTATCAGCACCGAGGTGTTAGGCCTGGCCGGTTTCGACTGGCTGGTTCTGGACGGTGAACACGCGCCGAACGATGTGACGACGTTAATCCCGCAACTGATGGCATTAAAAGGCAGCGCCAGTGCGCCGGTGGTGCGTATCCCGACCAACGAGCCGGTGATTATCAAGCGCATGCTGGATATTGGCTTCTATAACTTCCTGATTCCCTTTGTTGAAACTCAGGAGCAGGCAGAGCAGGCGGTTGCCTCCACGCGCTATCCACCGGAAGGCATTCGCGGTGTTTCCGTTTCTCACCGCGGCAACATGTTCGGCACCGTGCCGGATTACTTCGCACAGTCCAACAAGAACATCACCATTCTTGTGCAGATTGAAAGTCAGCTTGGCGTAGATAGTGTCGATGCCATCGCTGCAACTGACGGCGTTGACGGCATCTTTGTCGGCCCAAGCGACCTCGCGGCGGCATTAGGCCATCTGGGCAATGCGTCGCATCCGGAGGTTCAGCAGGCGATTAAACACATTTTTGCCCGTGCGAAAGCGCACGGTAAACCAAGCGGCATTCTGGCTCCGGTTGAAGCGGATGCCCGTCGCTATCTGGAATGGGGCGCCACCTTTGTGGCCGTTGGCAGCGATCTGGGCGTGTTCCGCGCCGGAACGCAGAAGCTGGCCGACGCCTTTAAAAAGTAACCACCACGACTAAACGCAAAATTGAGGAAATGACGATGAAAGTTGGTTTTATTGGCCTGGGTATCATGGGTAAACCGATGAGTAAAAACCTGCTGAAAGCGGGTTACTCGCTGGTGGTTTGTGACCGTAATTCTGAAAGCGTTGCTGAGGTGATGGCGGCGGGTGCGGAAGCGGCGAGCACGGCAAAAGCGATTGCGGAGCAGTGCGATGTGATTATCACTATGCTGCCAAACTCCCCGCACGTTAAAGAGGTGGCGCTGGGTGAGAACGGCATTATTGAAGGGGCCAAACCGGGTACCGTGCTGATTGATATGAGCTCTATTGCCCCGCTGGCAAGCCGCGAAATTAGCGAGGCGCTGAAGGCGAAGGGCGTTGACATGCTGGATGCCCCGGTCAGCGGCGGTGAGCCGAAGGCTATCGATGGTACGCTGTCGGTGATGGTTGGCGGCGATAAGGCGATTTTCGATAAGTACTATGACCTGATGAAAGCGATGGCCGGCTCGGTGGTGCACACCGGTGAAATTGGTGCGGGCAACGTGACCAAGCTAGCAAACCAGGTGATTGTCGCGCTGAATATCGCAGCGATGTCCGAAGCGCTGACGCTGGCTACCAAAGCGGGCGTGAACCCGGATCTGGTCTATCAGGCCATTCGCGGCGGCCTGGCGGGAAGTACCGTGCTGGATGCCAAAGCACCGATGGTGATGGACCGCAACTTCAAGCCTGGTTTCCGTATCGACCTGCATATTAAAGATCTGGCCAACGCGCTGGACACCTCCCACGGCGTGGGCGCACAGCTGCCGTTAACGGCGGCGGTGATGGAGATGATGCAGGCGTTGCGCGCCGACGGTCTGGGAACCGCCGACCACAGCGCTATCGCGTGCTACTACGAAAAACTGGCGAAAGTGGAAGTTTCTCGCTAATGACGTCGTGCCCGGTTGCGCGTTGCTGACCGGGCCTACCTTGTAGGCCGGATAAGTCATACGCCATCCGCCGTCGTGCGCTAATAGGTTCAGATATGAAAATCGTAATCGCCCCAGACTCTTATAAAGAAAGCCTCTCTGCTACCGAAGTAGCACAGGCAATAGAAAAAGGATTTCGGGAAATCTTTCCGGAAGCGCAGTTTGTCTCCGTGCCGGTCGCCGATGGTGGAGAAGGAACGGTTGAGGCGATGATCGCGGCAACGCAGGGGCGGGCAGTGACGTCAATCGTCACCGGTCCTCTCGGTGAAGCCGTCGAGGCACAGTGGGGCATTTCGGGCGATGGTCACACGGCGTTTATCGAAATGGCAGCAGCCAGCGGGCTGGCGCTGGTGCCACCTGAGTTACGCAACCCCTTAATTACCACCTCTTACGGTACCGGGGAGCTCATCCTGCAGGCGCTGGAGAGCGGGGTGAAAAACATTATTATCGGCATCGGCGGCAGCGCCACTAACGATGGCGGTGCCGGAATGGTACAGGCGCTGGGCGCGAAGTTGTGCGATGCCAACGGGGCTGACATCGGCTTTGGCGGCGGCAGCCTGATGAGCCTGAACAAGATTGATATTAGTCGTCTTGATGCCCGCCTACAGGCGTGCAGCATTCGCGTGGCCTGTGATGTCACCAATCCCCTGACCGGCGAATCTGGTGCCTCTTTCATCTTTGGCCCACAAAAAGGGGCTACTGAGGCGATGATTCGCGAGCTGGACCATAACCTTGACCATTTTGCCGAGGTCATTAAAAAATCGCTGCGCGTGGACGTGAAAGACGTTCCGGGATCCGGGGCTGCAGGCGGTATGGGCGCGGCGCTGATGGCGTTTCTTGGCGCGGATCTGCGCAGTGGGATTGAGATTGTGACGCAGGCGCTCAACCTGGAAGAACATATTCATGACTGCACGCTGGTGGTCACCGGTGAAGGGCGTCTTGATAGCCAGAGTATTCACGGCAAAGTGCCAGTTGGCGTGGCCAGCGTGGCGAAAAAATATCACAAGCCGGTGATTGGTATTGCCGGAAGCCTGACGCGCGACGTCGGGATTGTGCATCAGTACGGTATTGATTCGGTGTTCAGCGTCCTCAACCGCATTGGTTCGCTGGAGGAGGCGTTCCGCGATGCGGCGGACAATATTTACCTTACCTCGCGCAACGTCGCGGCGACCATTCTGCTGGGGATGCAGACTCAAAGGTGACATTGGCGCGCAAACCCTCTATACTGCGCGCCGAAGCTGACCAGACAGTCGCCGCTTCGTCGTCGTCCTCTTCGGGGGAGACGGGCGGAGGGGAGGAAAGTCCGGGCTCCATAGGGCGAGGTGCCAGGTAACGCCTGGGGGGTGTAACAGCCCACGACAAGTGCAACAGAGAGCAAACCGCCGATGGCCCACGCAAGTGGGATCAGGTAAGGGTGAAAGGGTGCGGTAAGAGCGCACCGCGCGGCTGGTAACAGTCCGTGGCACGGTAAACTCCACCCGGAGCAAGGCCAAATAGGGGTTCATAAGGTACGGCCCGTACTGAACCCGGGTAGGCTGCTTGAGCCAGTGAGCGATTGCTGGCCTAGATGAATGACTGTCCAACGACAGAACCCGGCTTATCGGTCAGTTTCACCTCTTAAAAAACCCCGCTTCGGCGGGGTTTTTGCTTTTGAGGATGCGGGCAGGAGAACTTTGAAAAAGCCATCATGCTTCCTTATTGACCCTTATAAAAATGTTACAAACCCATTCATTTTGTCGAAATGCGACACAATGCACAAAACACTAATATAAACGTTTCGATTGGATTTTTGTGCTGCCGATGCCGTATATCTCCTCCTGGATAGCGCTAAAACCCGCTAAAAATCAGGCTGATTTACGTTTTATAATGTCACCACTATGTGTTCAAGTTGTTAACATGATTGGGGTGATGCTGCCAACTTA
>NZ_JAKCNS010000041.1 GCF_021440345.1 Kluyvera intermedia | reverse complement strand
GATTCGCTGAACGTCGGCGGTATGTTCGAAGCCTGGTTCTAAGCTAAAACGCGAGTCGGTTCCCCTCTCTCTTCATCGGGGAGAGGGGGGCCGACTTACTTCTGCCCTAATCTCTTCGCTATCCGCTCCAGCTTCATCATCAGCAGCAAAGTGATCGCCACCAGCACGATGGTCAACGCCGCGCCATCGGCAATATTTCCGCGATCGGTCAGGCTAAATATGGTGACCGGAAGCGTGGTCCATCCCGGTGGATAAATCATGACCGTCGCCCCCAGTTCGCCCATCGACAGCGAGAGGCTCAGCGCCAGCGCCGACATCATCCACGGCATCAGCAGCGGTAACGTCACGTGCCGCAGGCGATACCACGGCGAGGCGCCAAGGCTTGAGGCGACGTTTTCAATATCCGCCGACACGCGCGCCAGCCCGGTTGAGACGTTGCTGAACGTGAAAGCCGACACCAGTACGAAGTGCGCCGTCAGTACAATCCACAGCGTGCCGTTCATTTGCAGTGGCCCCTGGCTAAATGCCACCAGAATCCCCAACCCGATGGAAACGGAAGGGATTGCGCTGGGCAGATAAAACAGCATGCTCAGCCAGCGCTGTGCCTTCACGCCATACTGGCGCAGCGCCAGCGCCGCCCAAACGCCACACAGCAGTGCGAACAGGCTGGCACAAAAGCCGATAACCAGACTGGAAAAGAGCGCATCCCACGCGGCACCGCGGAAGGCGTTGACGAAATGGATAAGGGTGAAGCCGCTCGGCAAAATCCCGTTCCACTGCTGGCTCAGGCTGGACATTAAAATCACCGCCAGCGGCAGTAAAAAGAAGATGACGAACAGTGTCGTCGCCACCGCTCCCGCCGCAACGCGCCCTTTGCGTGACCAAATCAACATGGTTAGCTCCTTTTCCCACTGCGTGATGCCGCCAGCCGATACAGCGCGAACAGCCCGAGCGACAGCAGAATATTCATTAACGCAATCATGCAGGCGACGCTGTAGTCAGACTCCAGAATCGCTTTGCTGTAAACCATCATCGGCAGGGTATTCACGCCTTTGGCACCAATAAACAGCACAATGCCGAACTCGTTGGTGGTCAACAGCAGACACAGGCTACCGCCGGCCAATAGCGCCGGCAGCGCCGCGGGGAAAATCACCTGCGCAATCACCCGCAGCGGGTGGGCACCGAGAATGCTGGCGGCCTCCAGCTGGCTTTTATCAATTTGCCGCAGCGCGGCCATCAGCGGGCGCATCACCAGCGGGGTAAACACGGTAATCTCCGCCAGGATCACCCCCTGCATGGAGTAGAGAAAGTTGACCGGCGGCAGTTCAAAATCAAACAGGCTCATCAACGCGCCGTTCAGCAGCCCCGCCGAGCCATAGATGAAGGTAAACGCCAGGGTGATTAAAAAGGTCGGTAGCGCAATAAAGGTATCAACCACCCGGCCAATCAGGTCGCTACCGGGAAACGGAATAAACACCAGAATCAGCGACATCACGCTGCCCAGCACTAAACACCCGGCGGTGGCCAGCAGCGCGATTTGCAGCGTATTCATCAGCGCCGTCATAAAGCGTTTCGACTCAATCACCTGCCAGAAGGTTTGCAGGCCGATATTGCCGCTGTTATCGCGTAGCGCCTGCTCAATAATCAGCGACAGCGGCCAGAAGAACAGCGTTGCCAGCACCAGCAGCGGCAGAGATAACCACAGGAGCGGGCGCAGAAGCGGGGTCGATTTTTCCAGCGTTAGGGTGAGCGACATCGTTACACCTCAATCAGGACTGCGTCATCAGGCTCAAACCACAGCGCCAGCCGGTCACCGGCCTGCGGCAGCGGGTTCACATGGGTCATCACGATACGGACCGATTCCCCGCCGACATCACACAGCAGATGGGTTAAATCCCCCTGCCAGTGCACCGATTGCAGGGTGGCGTTGAAGCGGTTGCTGTTGGCCGAGCGCGGCGTCAGGCTCATATGCTGCGGGCGAATGCACAGCAGTTTGTTATAACCGTGATGGCTGCCCTGGCTAAACGCGCGAATCACCGCGCCGCCGCAGCTCACATCCACCAGACCTGGCGCATCGGTGGCGCCCAATGCGGTAGCGGAAAGAATATTGGCCCGGCCGAGGAATTCAGCGGCAAAGCGGTTAGGCGGATGCTGGTACAGCGCGCGGGTTTCACCGTGAGCAATCATCGAACCGTCTTTCATAATGCCGATTTTGTCGGCCAGCGTAAGCGCTTCGGTTTGATCGTGGGTGACGTAAAGAATGGTTAATTCCGGCATTTCGCGGTGAAGACGGGCAATTTCCTCCACCATATTGTGGCGAATTTGCGCATCCAGCGCGGAGAGCGGCTCATCCAACAGCAGTACGCGTGGGCGCACGGCAATGGCGCGGGCAATCGCCACGCGCTGCTGCTGCCCACCGGAAAGCTGATGCGGATAGCGGGTGGCATAATCGCTCATCCCTACGGTTTTGAGCGCCTGCACCACGCGTTCATTGATCAACGATTTGGGCTGTTTTTGCGCCCGCAGGCCAAACGCAACGTTATCTTCCACTTTGAGATGGGGGAACAGCGCGTAGTTTTGTACCACCATCGCCAGGCCGCGTTTGTAGGGCGGCAGATGGGTGACATCCGTATCACCAATCAAAATACGACCGCCCGCCGGCTGGGCAAACCCCGCCACCGCACGCAGCACCGTGGTTTTTCCCGAACCAGAGGGGCCAATTAGCGCCAGGACTTCTCCGGGCTCAATGGTTAAAGAGAGCGGTTTAAGTACCACGTTGCCGTGATACGCCACGCGCAGCAAGTCGAGGACAATCCCCGAAGTCCCCTGCGTTGCAGGGGTGTGAGCGGCGGTCGTTTTCATCAACATCAGGCTTACTCGCTGTCGGTCGCTTTGTGCCACTGGGCGATATCAGACGACAGTGATACCGCCACCTCATCCCAGTTTGGCTGCCAGCTTTGTACGCCCGCTAGCGCGGCGGTCGCCGCTTTATAGTGAGCGTCTTCCGGCGTCACATCGCTGCGAACCGGCATCCCCCAGGAGAGCGCGCTGACGCTGGTTTGCGCCTCTTTGCTCAGCAGGAAGTTGATCAGCTTTTTACCGTTTTCGCTCTCCGGTGCCCCCTGGACTAAGCCAATCACGTAAGGGATCGCCAGCGCGCTGCGTTCGCCCTTGTCGTTGGCCGGCCAGAAGATCTTCACGTTAGGGTTGCGTTCCATCTGCGCCAGGTTCATCTGCAGATCGCCGTTGGCCACATACAGTTCCCCCTTATTGACCAGCGCAGTCAGTTTGCCGGTTGACGCCGATGGCCCGACGTTATTGGCCTGCAGCTTGCCCAGATAATCAAACCCGGCCTCTTTACCGCCGAAGCTGTGGAAGGCTTGTAGCATCACCGCGGTGCCATCGGCCGCCTGGCCCGGCGTCGAGTATTGCAGTTTGTTTTTGTATTTGCCGTCGAGCAAATCTTGCCAGCTGGCGGGGGCGGTTTTCAGCAGTTTGTCGTTGTAGATAAAGCTCAGATAGTTCTTCACCAGCGGTGAGTAGGAGTCGTTCGCCCCCGGAATTGACGCGGCGGATTCGGTTTTAAAGTTCGCCAGCAGCTTTTCCGCCGCCGCACGCTGAATAAACGGCGGCGCGGTGACCAGCACATCAGCCTGCGGGTTGGTGCGCTCTTTGGCCAGACGCTCAACCACCACGCCACCGCCGCCTTCGACGTAGCGCACGGTAATGCCGGTCGCTTTGGTGAACGCGTCAAACTGCGTCTGATACCAGCTGTTATCGCCATCGTGCAAACCATCGATGGAGTAGACGGTGACCACCGATTCCGCCCAGGAAGGGGCGCTGGCGAGTGCAAACACGGACAGCAGAGCAAGTCGGGAGAGTTTCATCGTAATAGCCTCGTAGCGTATGTTTTGTTTTCTGGCCTATACCAGATTTGCTTTTTACGCTAAACGCCGATTATGACAAAACGATGAAAGGGGGAAGAAAAGTGCAGAGTGTCACCGAAGGAGCACGGCGCTCCCCCAGTTTTTTCAGTGGGTATCCACCTCAATGCGCAGGCTGTCGTGACGCCAGTACTCAATATCCAGATCGAGCACGCGGCCATGCTGATCGTAGTTGAGGCGGCGCAGCAGCAGCGCCGGACGCCCTTCCATCACGCCTAGCGCCTGTGCGGCCTGGGCGGGCATCGCGGTCGGATAAAACGACAGGTGCATGCTGGTATAGACAAGGTTGTAGTTGGCCTCATACACCTCGGTCAGGCTGCCGTTGAGATCGTACTGCAGCAGCTCCGGCACGCGGGCCGGCAGGCAGTGGTTTTCGCAATAGCAAACCGCGCGACCATCGGCGTAACGCAGACGTGTCAGCAGATAGATTTGATCGAACGGCTGCAATTGCAGCGGCTCCATCACCTCGACCGGCACGGTGGTTAACTGACCACTCAATAACGCGGTTTTCGGCTCGCGCCCCTGTTCGCGGCACAGCTTATGGAAGTTGGTGTTTTGGGTCGGATCCAGCCACAGACGCTCAGGCGTCACAAACCAACCGCGGCGATCGGCGCGCCAGATAAGCCCGCTGGACTCCAGCTGCGCCAGGCTTTCACGAATGGTAATACGCGTGGTGTTGAAGATCGCGCACAGTTCGCGTTCAGACGGCAGTTTATCGCCGCTTTTTAATGCACCGCTCTGAATGCGCGCCTGTAGCTGCGCCTTGATGAGCAGGTATTGGGGAATATCGCCTGGGATAGATTTCATGCTCGCTCGCTGTCACTTTTCCTGTCGTCATTATACAGATAAATACGCCAAATCCTTCGCCCTACTCACGTAGATGCTGCCTGAAGGATGACGGGGATAGATGAATTTTTTGTTGCAGCGCCATTTTCCCTTTGACCGTTTGCGGGAAAGATCGTCATGATAAATACAAATCTGGTATAGACCAAAGGTAAATAACATGACTTCGCGTAACTATCTGCTGCTGACCCCTGGCCCGTTGACCACCTCACGCACCGTGAAAGAAGCGATGCTGTTCGACAGCTGTACCTGGGATGACGATTACAACCTTGGCGTGGTTGAAGAGATCCGCCATCAGCTCACGTCGCTCGCCACCAAAGCGGAAGGCTACACCTCGGTACTGCTGCAGGGCAGCGGCAGCTATGCCGTCGAAGCCGTGCTGGGCAGCACGCTTGCGCCGCAGGATAAGGTGCTGATTGTCAGCAACGGCGCGTACGGCGCCCGGATGGTGGAAATGGCCACGATGATGGATATTGCCCACCACGCCTATGATTGCGGCGAAGTGATTCGCCCTGACGTCACGGCTATCGAGGCTATTTTGCAGGCCGATCGCACTATCACGCATATCGCCATGGTCCACAGTGAGACCACCACCGGGATGCTCAACCCGATCGCCGAGGTTGGCGCGTTGGCTCAGCGGTACGGCAAAACCTATATCGTTGACGCCATGAGCAGCTTCGGCGGCATCCCGATGGATATTGCCGCGCTGAACATCGACTATCTGATCAGCTCCGCCAACAAATGTATTCAGGGCGTGCCGGGCTTTGCCTTTGTGATAGCCCGTGCGGATAAACTGGCTGAATGCAAAGGCCGCTCTCGCTCCCTGTCGCTGGATCTCTACGCCCAGTGGCGCTGTATGGAGGATAACCACGGCAAGTGGCGCTTTACCTCGCCGACGCATACCGTGCTGGCGTTCGCCCAGGCGCTGAAAGAACTCGCCGACGAAGGCGGCGTTATCACACGTCATCAGCGTTACCAGCAAAACCAGCGCCGGCTGGTTGCCGGGATGCGCGAACTGGGCTTTAGCACCCTACTGGACGATGAGCTACATTCGCCGATCATCACCGCATTTTATTCGCCGGAAACCCCACAGTATCGCTTCAAAGAGTTCTACAACTTACTGAAAGAACAGGGCTTTGTTATCTATCCGGGCAAAGTGTCGCAAAGCGATTGCTTCCGCATTGGCAACATTGGCGAAGTCTACGATTCGGATATCTCCGCCCTGCTCACCGCCATCAAAAACGCCATGTACTGGACAAAATAAGGAGCCGTTATGAACTGTATTAATGCAGTGATCCTCGATTGGGCCGGTACCACCGTAGATTTTGGCTCCTTTGCGCCAACGCAAATCTTCGTCGAAGCCTTTCGTCGGGCGTTTGACGTGGAAATCACCCTCGCCGAGGCGCGGGTGCCGATGGGGTTGGGCAAATGGCAGCATATTGAAGCGCTGGGAAAACTACCCACCGTAGATGCGCGCTGGCAGGCTAAATTTGGCCATTCGATGACGTCTGAGGATATCGACGCTATTTATGCCACCTTTATGCCGCTACAAATCGCAAAAGTTGTTGATTTTTCCGCACCGATTGCAGGGGTTGTCGACACAATCGCCGCATTACGCGCTGACAACATCAAAATTGGCTCCTGCTCCGGCTACCCTCGCGCGGTGATGGAAAAGCTGGTCCCCGCCGCCGCCGAACACGGCTATGCGCCGGACCACTGGGTCGCCACTGACGACCTCGCCGCCGGTGGCCGTCCAGGCCCGTGGATGGCGCTGCAAAACGTCATCACACTGGGCGTTGATAACGTCGCCCACTGCGTGAAGGTGGATGACGCCGCGCCGGGTATTACCGAAGGGCTGAATGCCGGGATGTGGAGCGTGGGTCTGGCGCTATCCGGCAATGAATTTGGGGCTACATGGGAGGAATTTCAGGCGATGACGGCGGAGGAAATTGCCACTCGCCGCGAGCACGCGGCCGGGAAACTCTACGCCGCAGGGGCGCACTATGTGGTGGATTCGCTGGCGGATTTACCGGGCGTCATTGCCGATATTAACGCCCGCCTGGCGAAGGGCGAGCGCCCGTAAACGCCGCTGTTATCCAGCCTGCCGGGCAATAATGCCGCAGGCTGGATAAAGCACTCGCAAGGTTTTCTAGTCAAAACTAAGGCTTAATCTTCACCTTAACGGTCACCAGCAGCGCGGTGAGCAGCATCAATATGCCGGAGAGAATAAGCGGCGAAACCAGGCCCAGGCGATCTAACGCAAAACCGCCCACCGCCGCGCCGCAGGTATTCGCCAACTGAATGACCGCCACCTGAATAGAACCGGCTTTTTCCGCCTGATCGGCCAGCGAGCGGGTGATCCACGTTGACCAGCCTACCGGCACCAGCGCAAACGCCAGACCCCAGACAATCGCAATGCCCGCCGCCACCACTTTATCGTTGCCCCACAGCACCAGCACCAGTGCGCTCAAAGCCAGCACGAAAGGAGCGCCAGCCAGCGCCAGTTTGACCGAACGCTTGAGAATGACCGACGAGAACGAGGTGCCGACAAAGCTGGCGATACCAAAACTCAGCAGCACCAGCGTCAGGCCATCGACATCAAACCCGGCCAGATTCATATACACCGGGCGAATGTAGGTGAAAAAGGCAAACTGCCCGGCGAACGACATGAAGATGGCGATCATCCCGGCCATCACGCCAGGACGCTGCAGCAGGCTGAACATGTTTTGTTTCTGGTGGGCAGGTTCACCCGGCAGAGAAGGCAGGGCTTTGAGTACCCAAAGCGTACACAGCACGCCCATCACCGCCGCGCCGTTAAAGACGTTACGCCAGCCGATAATCCCGCCTAAAAAGCTGCCCAGCGGGGCCGCTATCACCAGCGCAATCGACACCGCGCCAAATATCACCGACAGCGCTTTCGGCACCGTCCGCGCGGGAACGAGACGCATGGTCAACGACGCCGACATGGCCCAGAACCCGCCCAGCGCCAGCCCCAGACAGGCGCGGCCTAACAGCAGCAGCGTGAATGAGTTGGAGAACGACACCAGCAGACAAGAGAGCGTGAGCAGGATAGAAAACAGAATCACCACGTAGCGACGGTTGGTGGCACCGATCGCCTGGGTAATGAACAGGCTGGCGAACATGGCGACAAATGCGGTGACTGTAACGGACTGCCCGGCCACGCCCTCAGAAATGCCGAGGTCTTGCGCCATCGGCGTCAGTAGGCTGACCGGTAGAAACTCGACGGTAATCAGGCAGGCGACGCAAAACGCGACGGCAAACACTGCCGACCAGTTGGGCCGCGCGACGCCCTCAGCGCGGGTTTTTTCTTCGATATGTGTGCTCATTATTGTTACCTGCGGAGGAGTTTTTGGAGAAAAGCCACGCAGTGTAACATTTTAGATGTGACGTATTTAACGTTTTGGCAACTGCCGTCGCGGTATCGCATTTTCTCAGCGGCCCGGATAGGCGCTGAAACCTATTCGGGCGACTGAATCATTCACCGCGCGCCGATTTGACCAGACCGCTAATCCACTCCTGATGGCCGTTAATCATCGGATTCGGCAGAGTACGCGCCAGCTCCTGCGCCGGAACGCCAATCTGTGATTCCTGGGTCAGGATACGCACGCGGCCGCCCGGTAAATCTTCAAACAGCCAGGCGTGAATCACGTCGAGACGCGTGGTGGCATCGCCTTCAGCCCAACCGTGCCACGCGATACGCGCGGCCAGGCCATCAACCGGCGGCACATATTCCGTGATTTGCGCTTCAATCGGGAAACCGAAGGTGGAAAAACGGAAACGGGCGTTGGCGCTGAGTCGCGGGCCGCTGCCATCGTGGAAGTGAATATCAGCGACGTTGCTGTAATAGGTAGGCCACCGCGTGGTGTCATCAAGCTGCGCCCAGATCTGTTTGGCCGTCAGGCCGCTAACGATGATTTCATTGGAGGCAAAGTTGTCGGTGGTGCCCGGCAGATACGCTTCTGGCCAGACAATGGCGCTTTGTTGCATGGACTGTTTCATGATGAACCTCGTGAGTCATATTGTTGATGAGGTTCATCATGCATCCGCGAGTGATATAAATATAATCACCATTATAAATAATCAACATCACACAGAGTGATATCAGTGCAGCCAGTGGACGCCATTTTCTTCGTGGAACAATGCGTTATAGCGATGCTGGAACGCGTTCAGCTCATTGAAATCCGGCTCCAGCTCACGCATAAAGCTCATCGCCAGACGTATCTGGGCGTCGGTTATCGGCGCCGCCAGGCGGGCTTTTTGCAGCAGCCGGTGCCAGCGCACCAGCGTTTGCTCACTGCCGTCGACGATGCACACCTGCCAAATCAGCAATACCTGCGCCGCATTCTGCAAATGCGCTTCATTTGGCCGTTCCAGGTAGCGTAAATACTCATCGCCCTGCACCTTCCCCAGCTGGTCAATCATCGACTCTACCGGCTCCGGTGTAATCGCCAATCGCTCACTTAAACGGCGAATCGCCCGTCGCGGCCCGGAAGTGAGGATCCGAAACCCGACAACAAAGACCACGACCAATGTGGCCAGCATAATCCAGACCATGAGTTCTCCTGTCTCTTTAGCGCCCATGATATCTGGAAACCACCCACCTGTACTAATCCACCAGCGTGATCTTCAGCGCAAATAACACTGCCACCGCGACCACGCACAGATTCAGCTCGCGCCAACGTCCGGTAAACAGTTTCATAATGCAGTACGACATAAAGCCCAGCGCGATACCTTCGGTGATAGAGAAACTAAACGGCATCATTACGGTGGTAATAAACGCGGGCACCGATTCGGTCAAGTCATCCCAGTTGACCCGCGCCAGGCTCGATGTCATCAGCACACCGACGAAAATCAGCGCCCCCGCCGTGGCATAGGCGGGAACCATCCCCACTAGCGGCGAGAAAAACATCACCAGTAAAAACAAGACGCCAACCACAATGGCCGTCAGCCCCGTACGGCCGCCAACCGCTACGCCGGAAGTGCTCTCAATATACGCGGTGACTGAAGAAGTGCCGATAAAGGCCCCGGCGATTGAACTGAGGCTATCGACATACAACGCTCTATTCATGCCGGGGAATTTACCATTACTATCGATTAGCCCAGCTTTATCCGTGACGCCAATTAATGTTCCTGATGAATCAAATAAATTGATCAGCATAAAAGAAAAAATAATCCCGGCCAGATCAAGCGATAGCGCGCCGCGTAAATCAACCTCACCGATCATGCCGCTAATACTTGGTGGAATAGAATAAACGCCATTAAAATGAACATCACCGAAAAATAACCCGCAGCAGGATGTCACCACAATGGAAACCAGTACCGCCGCATGGAAATTTCGTGATGACAGGACGGCGATAATAAAGAAGCCTAAAATACCAAGTAGTACGGAATGAGAATTTAAGTCACCAATAGCGACCAGCGTATCGCTGTTGGCGATAATGACGCCAGCATTTTTTAACCCCATCAGCGCAATAAATAAGCCAATGCCGCTGGTGATGCCGACGCGTAAATTGACAGGGATATTTGAAATCATCCAGTAACGAATCCGAAAAAGCGTCAGTAAAAATAATCCGACAGCTCCCCAGAATATAGCTCCCATCCCCGTTTGCCAGCTGACGCCGACCGCTCCTACCACCACGAAGGCGAAAAAGGCATTCAGGCCCATCGCCGGTGCCAGAGCAACGGGAAGGTTAGCAATGAGTCCCATTGCGATGCTGCCTATACCGGCAATCAGGCAGGTGGTGACAAACACCACCTTGGGGTCCATTTGCGCGGCGCCCAATATTTGAGGGTTAACGAACACGATGTACACCATGGTTAAAAAAGTTGTCATTCCGGCAATCATTTCGGTACGCACGGTCGTACCATGTTGATGAAGCTTAAATAAGCTGGCAAGACGACCTGATTTATTATCTACATCATCAACCAACTGACCTTTCATTTTTTCTTCCATTTATTCAGAGATAATGTCATCTCTTTTTAAAGTATCTGCCAACCTTGATTCAGTGATTGCAATCACATTGCCAAGGTACGTTAGTCGATAGACTGAAAATAATTACCAAAAATATTTAGCGATAAATAAGAATCAAATTGATAAAATCAAAATGAGAAAAACATGAATAATCCCATTAACTATAAATTTCATTATATTAGTCGCCAGGAACAGCAGGAATTGTTAGCCGTTTCGCGTGGCGAGGCCGTTGCCGATTATATTATTGATAATGTCCGGCTGCTTGATTTAATCAATGGCGGTGATATCGCCGGCCCTATCGTGATTAAGGGGAGACATATTGCCGGTATCGGCGTCGAATACACTGATGCCCCCGCACGGCAGTGCGTCGATGCGCACGGCGCGACGGCGGTTCCCGGCTTTATCGACGCCCATTTACATATTGAGTCCAGTATGATGACGCCGGTCACGTTTGAAACCGCAACGCTACCGCGCGGGCTCACCACCGTCATCTGCGACCCGCATGAAATCGTCAACGTCATGGGTGAAGCCGGGTTTGCCTGGTTCGTCCGCTGTGCCGAACAGGCCATGCAAAACCAGTATCTGCAGGTCAGCTCCTGCGTGCCTGCGCTGGCGGGCTGCGATGTAAACGGTGCGGACTTTCCCCTCGAAAAAATGGTGAAATGGCGCGATCACCCGTTAGTCACCGGGCTGGCGGAGATGATGGACTACCCCGGCGTAGTCGCCGGACAAGACGTTCAGCTCAATAAAATCGACGCCTTTCGCCGCCTGACGATCGACGGCCACTGTCCGGGATTGGGCGGTAAGGCGCTGAACGCCTACATCGCGGCCGGAGTGGAAAACTGCCACGAAAGCTATCTGCTGGAAGAGGGTCGACGCAAACTCGAGCTGGGGATGGCACTGATGATGCGAGAAGGGTCGGCCGCCCGTAATCTCAACGCGCTGGCTCCGCTGCTGAACGCCTTCAACAGCCCGCAGTGCATGCTGTGTACCGACGATCGTAACCCGTGGGAAATTGCCCATGAAGGGCATATTGACGCGCTGATTCGCCGTCTCATTTTACAGCATAACGTACCGCCACACGTGGCCTATCGCGTCGCCAGCTGGTCCGCCGCACGCCACTTCGGCCTGCATCATCTGGGCCTTGTGGCACCGGGAAAACAGGCCGATATTGTGCTGCTAAGCGATGTCCACAACGTGACGGTGCAGCAGGTGTTTATCAAAGGTCAGCCTATTGATGCCGACACCCTACAGTCGCAGGAGCCCACCCGGCTTGAGCAAACGGCCCCACCGTATGGCAACACCATTGCCCGCCAGCCCGTTTCCGCGAGCGATTTCGCCCTGCACTTCACGCCAGGCAAGCGCTACCGGGTGATCGAAGTGATTGCCAACGAGCTGGTGACGCCCGCCGGATCCACGCGGTACACGGAAAATGGCTTTGAACGTGAGGATATTTGCTACATCGCGGTGCTCGATCGCTATGGTCACCAGCTTCCTCCGGCCTGTGGTTTGTTGGGCCACTTTGGGTTACGCGAAGGCGCACTGGCCTCGACCGTCAGCCATGACAGCCATAATATTGTGGTGATCGGTCGTCGCGCCGAGGAGATGGCGCTGGCGGTGAATCAGGTGATTGCCGATGGTGGCGGGCAGTGCGTGGTGCGCGAAGGCAAAGTACAAAGCCACCTGCCGCTGCCCATTGCAGGCCTTATGAGCACCGACACCGCCGACACGCTGGCGGCGAAAATCGACGATTTGAAGGCCGCTGGCCGCGCTTGCGGTTCGCTCCCGGATGAGCCGTTTATCCAGATGGCGTTTCTCTCGCTGCCGGTTATCCCGGCATTAAAACTCACCAGCATGGGGCTTTTTGACGGCGAAACGTTTACATTTACCGCTCAGGAGATCGCTGACTCGCATCAGAAAACCGCAACCGGAGAGTGAACCAGGGGATGAAAACGGATATCCGTACGCTCGACCTTAACCTGCTGAAAACGCTGGATGCACTGCTGGATGAGCGCAGCGTGACGCGCGCGGCGGCGCGATTGTCGCTCACTCAGCCCGCCGTCAGCGGTATGTTGACCCGTCTACGGGATAACTTCGATGACCCGCTGTTTATTCGCGCACCGCACGGCATGGTGCCCACGCTGCGCGCCCAGCAGCTCGCGCCGACGGTGAAAAAGATTCTGAGCGATATCAATGCGCTGCTTCAACCCGCCGAATTTGATCCGCGCACCGCCGAACTCACTTTCACTCTCGCCGCCACCGACTACGCCTTAAAAGCGGTGGTGGTGCCGTTTATTGCCGCGCTGAAAGTACAAGCGCCGGGTATCCGCGTGCGGGTGGTTCCGGTCGAACCCGAGCGATTAAGCAGCCAGTTTGAGCAGGGAAAGATCGATCTCGCGCTGCTCACGCCCAACACCACTCCTGGCGATCTACACAGCCGCACGCTGTACGAGGAGCGCTACGTCTGCATGCTGCGCGCCGAACATCCGGACGCCCAACGACCGCTGACGCTCGACCGCTTCTGCTCGCTGGAGCATATTCTGGTCTCCTACGAAGGGGAAAGTTTCTGGGGTGTCACCGACGATGCGCTGGCTAAAGTGGGCCGCAAGCGGCGTATTGGGTTGTCGGTCAGCAGTTTCCTGGTGCTACCGGAGGTGCTGGCGGTGAGCGAAATGATCGCGGTCGTGCCCAGCCGAATGGCCCGTTCACCGGCGTTGATTTGCGTCCAGAAACCACCGGTTGAGATCCCAGGGTTCACCAAAAGCATGGCCTGGCACGAACGCAGCCACCGCGACACGGCGCAGCAGTGGTTGCGTGAACTGCTGCATGAAACCAGCCAGCGCGAAGCATAAAAAAAGCCCGGCGCAGTGGCCGGGCAAACATTACTGCCTACATACTCAAGCGGTTTTTAACTGCTGAATTTTCTTTTCGCGGCGAATTTTACGTTCTTCGAATACCGCCACCACGGCCATCAGGCAGATACAGCCGATAGCGGCAGCATCCAGCGCGGCGAAAGTGCCCGCCCAGCCGGTCAGGCCGAAGACTGGCGTACCGTCGGCAATCATCCCGAGGCCGAGCTTAGCGAAGCTGTCGCCAATCAGGTAAGCGAAGGTGCCTTTAATGCCGTCTGCCGCGCCAATCGCTTTTTTCGGCACAAAACCGACTGCCGCCACGCCGATTAACAGCTGTGGACCAAACACCAGGAAGCCGAGGGCGAACAGCGATGCCAGGTAAACGTACTGGTTGCTGGCGTGCTGATAGACGCCGAGGGTGGCGATAATCAACGCCAGCGCCACGCAGGCCACCAGCGCACGGCGACCGTTTGCCAGGTCAGAGAGCCAGCCCCACAGCAGCGTGCCGACCAGCGCACCCACTTCAAACAGGGTAAAGCCCTGAATCGCCACTTCTTTGGAGAGCTTGAGCTCCTGGAAGGCATAGACGGTAGACCACTGATCGATGCCGATACGCACCACGTACAGGAAGATGTTGGAGAAGCACAGCAGCCAGATAACTTTGTTTTTCAGCACATACTCAACAAAGATCTGCCACTTGGTCATCTCGTTTTCTTCGGTCTCTTTGTCCTCTTCGCTGATCTCTTCGCCAAACAGCTCTTCCGCTTTGCCAAGGCCGTAAGATTCCGGGGAATCGCTGCCGTAGCGCAGGCCAATAAAGCCGACAATCAGGGCAATAATCGACGGGAAGACAAACATGCCGATAACGTGGCCGTCGAACAGAACGTTGGCACCAAACAGTGCCACACCCGCCGCACCTGCACCGCCGAGGTTGTGGGAAATATTCCACATCCCGAGATAGGAACCGCGCTTACGGCGCGGCGTCCATTTGGTGATCGTCGAGTAGCTGCACGAGCCGCCGGTACTCTGGAAGAAACCGCTCAGCGCATAGAAGGCAATCATCAGGAACAGGCTGGTTGAACCCGCGCCCATGCTGGCGCTGAAGCCAAGCATACAGATGGCGGAGAGGATCAGCATGAACGGCAGGAACTGCTTGGTGTTTTTGCCGTCGGCGTAGTAGGAAACCAGCGTTTTACCCACGCCGTAGGTGATGGAGAAGCCCAGGCCAATCATCCCCAGCTGCGTCATGCTCAGCCCGTAGGTGGAGATCATGTCGTTCTGCGCGATGTTGAAGTTTTTGCGGATCAGGTACATGGTCAGGTAGCCGATGAAGACTACCAGATAGGACTGCATGAACGGCTTGAACCACATTTTACGCCGCACATCGAGCGGCAGATCCAGGGTCGGCTTACGCACCTGGTTTAAGAAGGCCAGCATGATTGGGTTACTCCTGAGCTGATTTTTATACCTGCGAATAGCAGGCATTGTAAAAATCAGCCGGGAGAGATGCCTGAGACAGCGTCCAGGTGAAACCGGGAAAATTTCCTAGTTTTAGGTCATTCGACGTAGAAAGGTGAGGCGGGTCACGCTTCGCGCGGCGCCTGAGCGTTTAAGAACGGCAGCAGCAGCAGGGCTGAAATCCCCGCCGCGATGGCGATCACCACGAAAAAGCCGGTCCAGTGCCAGACTTCCATCACCTTCGCCAGCGGCCAGCCGGAGAGCGATGCGCCAAGATAGGCGAACAGCCCAACAAACCCGGTAGCGGCACCGGCCGCCTCTTTGTGCGAACACTCTGCCGCCGCCATACCAATCAGCATTTGCGGGCCAAAGACGAAAAATCCGGTGGTGAAGAAGCACGCCGCCTGCATTACGTAGCTGGCAAACGGCATCAACCATAGCGAGCCCACCGAGAGCAAAATCCCGGCGGCAAAAATCAGGTTCATCGGCCCACGGTTGCCGTTAAACAGTTTGTCCGATCCCCAGCCCGCCACCAGAGCGCCGATAAACCCACCCAGCTCGAACATGGTCACCGCGGTATTGGCGGTCACCAGATCCACGCCCAGCGTCTCGGACATATACAAATTGCCCCAGTCGTTGATCGCCGCGCGCACCACGTACACCAGCACATAGCACAGGGAAAGCAGCCAGATATACGGATTAAACAGCACGTATTTAGTGAGGATCTCTTGGCGAGTCAGCCCGGCGCCTTCCTGCTGCTGGGCGATTTCCAGCTCGTCATGCCGCCAGTCGCCAATCGGCGGCAGGCCGATAGCCTGCGGTCGGTCGCGAAGCCGCCAGCACAGAAAAATGCCGACCACGATAGCCATCGTGCCGGCCATCATCATCCCGGCGCGCCAGCCGTAGTGCAGCGCCGCCGCGCCCATCACGATGGGGATCAGCGCCCCGCCGACGTTGTGGGCCGTGTTCCACAGCGCCCACCAGCCGCCGCGTTCGGTACGTGAATACCACGTGGTCAATAGACGGGCACAAACCGGCGATCCCCAGCCCTGGAAGAAGGCGTTCAGCGCCCACAGCGCGGCGAAGGCCCACAGTGAGGTGGAGAAGCCGAACAGAATATTAACCACCCCGGTAGCAATCAGGCCGATGCCCATAAAATAGCGGGCGTTGGAGCGGTCGCTGACGATACCGGAGACAAACTTCGACAGCCCGTAGGTGATGTAAAACAGCGTCGCCAGCAGGCCAATATCGCTGCGGGTCAGCACGCCGTTAGCGAGAATTTCCGGCACCGCGGCGTTAAAGCTTTTGCGGGTGAAATAGAACAGCGCGTAGCCGAGCCAGATGGTCAACAGGATATGCCGCCGCCAGTAGCGGTAACGGGCATCGACTTCCTGTTTATCAGTGATGAGCGGCGCATTAGCCGGGGCTTTAAAAAAGGTCAGCATCAATGCTCCTTACGCGTGTCGCTGGGGCAGCGACACGCTGACGCGTGTGCCGTGCATGCAGGAAATAGTCAGCGACCCACCCAGCGCCGCCACGCGTTCGCGCATCCCGGTGAGGCCAAAACCTTGTTGATTCGAGCCCGGCGGCAGACCGCTACCGTCGTCCTCAATCACCAGCATTAACCGTTCGTCCTGTTGCCACCCCTGTAGCGTCACGGCGCTGGCGCTGGCGTGCTTCACAATGTTGTTCAGCCCCTCCTGACAGACGCGGAACAGCGTGACGCGCAAACCTTCACTGAGCGCAGACTCGTCTATCTGCCAGTCGAGATGGCTGACGATGCCACAACTCTCCAGCTCCATTTCACGCAGCAGCGAACGGATGGCCTGTTCCAGCGTCAGATCGTCGAGCTGGCGTGGGCGTAAGCGGCCGAGCAGACGGCGCACCGAATCGTAGACTCCCAACGACAGCTGTTCGATATGCGCCCCGCTTTGCTTCACGCCAGTATTTTCAGGCGCCAGGCGCTGCACGATGCCTGCCTGAGTACGAATCGCGGTGATGGTCTGACCGATATCGTCGTGCAGTTCACGCGCCACGTCGCGGCGCACGCTCTCTTCAGTTTCCAGCAGCCGTTCCGCCAGGCGATGGTTACGCGCCAGCTCATTTTGCAGCGATTGGTTCAGTTCGCGCAGACGCTGAATCCCAGCCCCGAGCAGCAGCCCGGTCAAGCTTTGCGCCAACAGAGAGAGCAGTAAATCCACCGGGTGATCGTGCCAGGTCTGACTGGCAATCAGCGCAATGGCGTTCATCAGCGTTGCAATCAGAGCCCCCTGCCAACCGTAGTGCCAGGCAAGCGCAATGATCGGCAGGGCGAGACAAAACGGCGTGAAGCGAGACAGTTCATTCGGCAGGCCAAGCTGGAGCCACAGGCTGACGCTAAACAGCAGCAGGTACCAGACCAGATGACGCCCGCGCCAGTTGACCGGCTGGGAAACCACCGCCGGGCCTAGCGGCAGCCAGGTGGTGCTGGTCAGATAGTGCCAGAAGACAAGGCAGATGGGTGCCAGCGTCAGCCCGCCGGTAAGGGTCAGCAGCAGCGCGTTGAGCGCCTCTTCCCCCTGCCCCAGCCACGGCAGCGATTGCAGCAGCGCGGCAGCGGTAAGCGCAGCGCCTTGTAACAGCAGAGTGCGCCAGTCGCGCTGATGGCGATAGCGGGAAATGAGCGCTACCGGCAGCAACGTCAGCAGACTTCCGATCATCAATATTGGCAGATGCGTCAGCGCCACTTCCTGCGCCAACCAGAACAGCAGTAGCCATTCTGCCCCCAGCAACACCGGCCAGTAACCGCGCGGGCATTGCAGCATCAACCCCAGACGCAGGCCGAACGGGAAGAGCAGCACTGCTAAATCAGGCCGTTCCACCAGATGCAGGCTGATACTCCACAGGCAAAACCACGCGGCGGAGAAGATAAAAAAGCAGGCAATAACGGTGATGAAGCGGGAGAGGAGCGTTTTCATTGCCAGCCGTCGAACATCCGGCGGGCCAGCTCAACGTCGTTGCTGACGTTAAGCTTTTCCATCAGGTTAGCGCGATGTACGTGCACCGTTTTCGGTGACAGCCCCAGCTCGGCGGCAATCTCTTTCACCGCCATCCCCTGCGCCAGTTTTTCCGCCACCTGCCGTTCGCGCTTAGTTAGCGGGTCCTGGCGTCCAGCGGCCAGTTTGACGGCGATATCCGGCGTTAAATAGCAGCCGCCGGTGGCGACCGTATGCACCGCCGCGATCAGCTCGTCCGGACTACAGCGTTTAGAGAGAAAACCGCGCGCACCGGCGTTCAGCGCCTGTTCCACCAGCGCCGGGCTGTCGTGAACCGAGAGCATGATGACCGCCATGCCTTTCGGCAGCTGGCCTAAAAGCTCAAGCCCGGAGATATCCGGCATCGAAATATCGCAGATGCAGACCTGCACGCCGCGCCCGGGCAGCCCCGCCAGCGCCTCACGACCGGAACCAAACTCAGCAATCACCTGTAAATCAGGCTCAAGCCCCAGCAGCTGCGCAAAGCCGGAGCGGACGATAAGATGGTCGTCAATAAGGGCAACGGTGATCATGAGTTCTGTCCTGGCGGGTAAAAAACGCGCTTACCTTAACCATAAGCGCGCTGGCGTTCAAGCTTTGAGCGGGTTACTCGAAGAAGACGGTGATTTTGTTAAACATCGACGGATCGGATTGGTTACGCGCCACTTTTACCACGTCTTCCAGCTTATCTATCTGGCTCATCATCTGCTCCAGACGCTGGTCATCGTTGACCAATAGCCAAATGCGGCTGTGGTCGCTGCCATGAATCGGTAGACATAGAATGCCTTCTACGTTGAACGCACGGCGGGCAAACAGCCCGCAGACGTGAGTCATAACGCCGGGATGGTTACGCACGGTGAGTTCGAGAATGACGTTGTCATGAGTCTGTTGTTGCATGGCTTATTCCCCCACCATTTCGGTATTTGCCGCACCCGGCGGCACCATCGGATACACTTTTTGCTGCGCGTCGATGCGCACGTGAATCAGCGCCGGCCCTGGACGATTGATAATCGCTTGCAGCGCGGCCTGCGGGTCTGCTTCGTTGTTCAAATCGCAGGTATCAAGCCCAAACCCGGCGGCAATTTGCATGAAGTTAATCATGCCCGGATAAGTGGCAGCAAACACGCCCTGCGGGTAGAACAGGCTCTGCTGTTGATGCACCAGGCCCAGCGCTTCGTTGTTCATCAGGATGATTTTCACATCCAGCCGGTTTTCTGCCGCCGTCGCCATCTCCTGAATATTCATCATCAGGCTACCGTCGCCGGAGAAGCACAGCACTTTTTTATCCGGGTTCGCCAGCGCAGCACCAATCGCCGCAGGCAGACCAAAGCCCATGGTGCCCAGACCGCCAGAGGTCAGCCACTGGCGCGGACGGTTCAGCGGATAGGCCTGCGCAGTCCACATCTGGTGCTGGCCCACGTCGGTGGTGATGATGGCGTTGTCGTCAACGCAGGCCGCGACGGCGTTAATCAGGCCATAATGGCTGAGCGGATCGCCCGCTTCAGGGATCGCGCCCGGAAACTCTTGCTGCAGCTCGGCCACTTTGCCGCGCCACGCATCGCGCGGCTGCGCTTCAATCTGCGGCAGCAGCTGCGCCAGAACATCATCTACATCTGCCTGAATTGCCACGTGCGCCTGCTTGATTTTCCCCAGCTCGGCGCGGTCGATATCGACATGAATAATTTTCGCGTCCGGACAGAACTCCGCCACTTTCCCGGTTGCCCGGTCATCAAAACGTGCACCTAAAACAACCAGTAAATCAGACTGTTGCAGAATGAAGTTGGTGCTGCGCGCGCCGTGCATCCCCAGCATACCTAACGACAGCGGGTGCGCTTTTGGCAGCATACCCAGCGCCATCAGCGTCATAGTGGTCGGCAGATTGGCTTTTTCGGCCAGCTCGCGAACGCGCGCCGGGGCGTTAATCACGCCACCGCCCAGATACAGCACCGGACGCTGGGCGGCGTTAATCATCGCCGCCGCTTCACTCACGCTTTCGGTGCTAAATTCCGGGGTCGGCGCACGGCCACCGGGTTCCGGCAGCTCGCTGATTTCAATTTCAGCGGTCTGTACATCCTTAGGAATGTCTATCCACACCGGGCCGGGACGCCCCGACTGCGCAATCCGGAAGGCATCAGCAATAACCTGCGGCAATTCATTGATGTTGCGGACTAAGTAGTTGTGTTTGGTGATGGGGATAGAGATACCGTAGGTGTCGACTTCCTGGAAAGCGTCGGTGCCGATTAACGAGGAGGCAACCTGGCCGGTGATACACACCAGCGGAATGGAGTCGAGGCGCGCATCGGCAATAGCGGTCACCAGGTTGGTGGCGCCGGGGCCGCTACAGGCCATACACACCGCCGGTTTGCCGTGGGTTCGCGCCATGCCCTGAGCGATAAAACCGGCGCCCTGCTCGTGTCGCGCCAGAATATGGCGGATCTGTTTGCTTTGGCTTAATGCGTCGTACAGCGGCAACACCGTGCCGCCGGGAATGCCGGTGACCATGGTGATCCCCTGACGTTCCAGTAAATGAACGATCAATTGCGCGCCGGTAAAGCGCTGTGTTTGTGTTGTTGTGCCCGAACTTGCCATGCTCCAGTCCTTTTATTCTGGGCCGACTTTACGCTAAGGACTTCAAGTTGCAGATGCGTTGACTGCAGCTTGAGCCACTTCGCGTTTCCGGGCGGGGGGCTAGAAACTAAAAACCCCGCTCGGTTTGCGCCGGCGGGGTTTGGAATCGTGTGTGTTCCTGACCCTACGGCGCATTGCCGACGACCACCACCACACGCACGACGACTACCGCGGCTGGTAGCGCGGTTTTTAGTAGCGTCGAGGTCATCATGGTTGGAGTCATTAAGGGTCTATCTCGAATTCATAAAGTGAATTCATACAAACACAGCTTTTTCATGCTGACAATGGAAATATTTTCATCCGCACAAAAATGCAGCAAAGATCACATTTCTACCGTCAGGGAAAAAATCCAATCTGTCCCTTTTTTCCCCTATTTCTGGCCTTGGTTGCCGCCCGTCGGTTGTGTTACGTTTTGGTGAAATACCCCTGAGCAACGCATTATCATGACGCTTTCTGTTTTCTGCATTTTGCTGTTCGCCGCCCTGCTGCACGCAACCTGGAACGCTATCGTCAAAGCGGGAAACGACAAGCTTTACTCGGCCATCGGCGTCACCGGCTCCGCCGCGCTCATTGCGCTACTGCTGCTGCCCTTCGCCCCCGCCCCCTCAAGCGCCAGCGTTCCGTTCCTGATTGCCTCGACGATTTTGCAGGTTATTTACACCGTACTGGTGGCGAAGACCTATCAGATTTCGGATATGAGCCAAACCTATCCGCTGATGCGCGGCACCGCACCGCTGCTGGTCGCTATCGTTAGCGTGCTGCTGCTGGGCGACCCTCTCTCGGCGATGGCCTGGTTCGGCATTGCGGTGATCTGTACGGCGATTCTGGGGATGGCATTAAATGGCCGTTCTGGCTCGCAGTTGGGCGTTGTTTTGGCGCTGTTCAACGCCTGTATTATTGCCGGCTATACGCTCATCGACGGCACCGGCGTACGCCTTTCAGGTTCCGCCTTTGGCTACACGGTGTGGTCATTTTGCCTTAACGGCAGCAGCCTGCTGGCGTGGGCAATGATGACCCGCCGCCGGGAGGCATCGCGCTATCTGGCGCAGCACTGGAAGAAAGGTTTACTGGGCGGAATGGGCACCATGGGCTCCTATGGCCTGGCGCTGTGGGCGATGACTCAGGCCCCGCTGGCGGTGGTTGCGGCCCTGCGCGAAAGCTCTATTTTGTTCGGCGCCATCATCGCCTGGCTGCTGCTCAAAGAGCGTGTTTCCGGCCTGCGTTTCTTTGCGGCCTTCGGCATCGCCGCCGGCGCCATTTTGCTGCGCCTCTCCTGAAAATACTGGCAACTATTGTTGCCGTTTAACGTGTATAAATCCTGCCTGCATCACACATTTCATTTACATGATAGATGGTTAAATCATCATCTCGTTATGGTAGATTCCTCTCGCTTTTAGCGCATTACCTAGACATTTATTCTTATAAACCTAATTTTTATAAAGTTATCAGCGAAATGAAAAGAGACAGAAACGTCAATATCCTGGTGATGCTGGTGTTGCTTGTGGCCGTCGGACAGATGGCGCAAACCATTTATATCCCGGCGATTGCCCAGATGGCGAACGATCTTAACGTCCGTGAAGGGGCGGTGCAGAGCGTGATGGCGGCCTATCTGCTGACCTACGGCGTTTCCCAGCTGTTCTACGGCCCGCTGTCCGACAGAGTCGGACGCCGTCCGGTTATTCTGGTCGGGATGTCGATTTTTATGCTGGCCACGCTGGTCGCTATCACCACTCACAGCCTGACGGTGCTGATTGCCGCCAGCGCCATGCAGGGCATGGGGACCGGCGTCGGCGGCGTGATGGCGCGTACGCTACCGCGCGATCTGTATGAAGGCAGCCAGCTTCGCCACGCCAACAGCCTGTTAAACATGGGTATTCTGGTGAGCCCGTTGCTGGCTCCGCTGATTGGTGGCGTGCTCGAAACATTGATTAACTGGCGCGCCTGCTACGGCTTCCTGCTGGTGCTGTGCGCGGGTGTGACCTTCAGCATGGCGCGCTGGATGCCGGAAACCCGCCCGACCGGAGCGCCAAAAACGCGGCTTATCAGCAACTATAAAACGTTGTTTGGTAACAGCGGCTTTAACTGCTTCCTGCTGATGCTAATCGGTGGGCTGGCGGGGATTGCGGTGTTTGAAGCCAGCTCCGGCGTCCTGATGGGCGGCGTGCTGGGGCTCAGCAGTATGACGGTGAGTATTCTGTTTATTCTGCCGATTCCGGCGGCGTTCTTCGGCGCATGGTTTGCCGGGCGTCCAAACAAGCGTTTCTCCACAATGATGTGGCAGTCGGTACTCAGCTGCCTTGCTGCAGGGCTGATGATGTGGATCCCAGGTCTGTTCGGCGTGATGAATATCTGGACGCTACTGGTGCCCGCCGCGCTGTTCTTCTTTGGTGCTGGCATGCTGTTCCCGCTGGCAACCAGCGGCGCGATGGAGCCGTTCCCATTCCTCGCCGGTACCGCCGGGGCGTTGGTAGGCGGCCTGCAAAACATCGGTTCCGGCGTGCTGGCCTGGCTGTCGGCGATGATGCCGCAAACCGGGCAGGCCAGCATTGGCCTGCTGATGACGCTGATGGGGCTGCTGATTTTCCTCTGCTGGCTGCCGCTGGCGTCGCGCATGTCGCAGCAGGGACAGGCCGTTTAAACGCGGGCAAGCGGCATCTGTCGCTTACCGCCGCTATTTAACTTGTTCCTGTAGCCAGCCAATAAACGCCTCGATTTTCGGCCACTGCCGACCGGGCAGAGTGGTGATGTAATAGCGCTGATGACATTTCAGCGCCATATCGCCAAACGGCGCGACCAGCTCCCCGCTATCGAGGCGTTTTTGCACCAGCCGTTTACGCCCCATCGCGACCCCAATATGGTTCATCGCAGCAATCACCGCTAAGTCCGAACGATCGAAGCCAATGCCCGACGATGTCGACAAATTTACCGCATAATGCTGCGCCCAGCTGTGCCATTCATCGGTACCGGAATCATTACTCCACGCCTGTCTGTCATGCAGCAACGTACAGTGCGGCAGGTTCACCAGCCTGTCGGTGAGGTCGTAGCGGCGCGCGTATTCCGGGCTGCATACGGGCACAATCTCTTCATCCATCAGGACATGATGCGTCAGCTGCGCAGAGGGCGCGTCATCAAAATAGATCGCCAGATCGACCCCAGCGCGTTGCAAATTGACGTTGTCATTGCCGGTCAGGACGGTCAGCGAAATCGACGGATAGCGGCGGGTAAAGTCACCCAGCGCCGGCACCAGCCAGCACTGCGCGATGGAGGGGCGCGAATAGACGGTCAGCGTGCCGGACAGCTCCTGGTTTTTGATATCGAGAATTTCCTGGTTCAGCGTATCCAGCGACGACTTCAGCGCCCAGAACACCCGCTTTCCCTCGTGGGTCAGCTCCACCTTTCGGTGCGAACGGACAAAAAGCTGAATGCCCAGCTCCTCTTCAAGCTGATTAATACGGTGGCTGACGGCGCTGGGGCTCAATGAAAGCTCATCGGCCGCCAGCGCAAACGACTGGTGTCTTGCCGCCACTTCAAAGGTATAGAGCTTTGATAGCTGCCAGCCATTAAGCAGCCGATTTCTGACCTCACGAATGGGATCCATACTCACCTCTCTCCTCCTGATTTATGCCGCGGAGTGTAAAAAAAAGCGTCGTAAAAATCAGCACAAAGATGAACCAAGGTGAACCATATCGCATAAACATGGCGAAATAAGACCTTAATCACCATGTTGATTCAATCTAGCTCATGTGAAAGCGGATTTATATCGTTTGTCAGACCATGCCTTATTTTTGTCCAATATAACCCTATTAATCACAGGGCAAGGTGAGTTATGCACTCTCAAATCTGGGTTGTGAGCACGCTGCTGATAAGCATCGTGTTAATCGTTTTGACCATCGTGAAGTTCAAGTTCCACCCGTTTCTGGCACTGCTGTTAGCCAGCTTCTTCGTGGGTACGATGATGGGCATGGGCCCGCTGGATATGGTTAACGCCATTGAGAGTGGTATCGGTGGGACGCTGGGCTTCCTCGCCGCCGTCATTGGCCTCGGCACCATTTTGGGCAAGATGATGGAAGTATCCGGCGCGGCAGAACGTATTGGCCTGACGCTGCAGCGCTGCCGCTGGCTTTCGGCCGACGTCATTATGGTGCTGGTCGGGCTGATTTGCGGGATCACGCTGTTCGTTGAAGTTGGCGTGGTGCTGCTGATTCCACTGGCCTTTTCGATTGCCAAAAAAACCAATACCTCATTGCTGAAGCTGGCGATCCCGCTGTGTACTGCGCTGATGGCGGTGCACTGCGTTGTCCCTCCGCATCCGGCCGCGCTGTTCGTAGTGAATAAGCTGGGCGCGGATATTGGTACCGTGATTGTCTACGGTTTACTGGTGGGCTTAATGGCATCACTTATCGGCGGGCCGCTGTACCTGAAATTCCTCGGCAACCGTCTGCCGTTTAAGCCGGTACCGGCTGAGTTTTCCGACCTTAAGGTTCGCGATGAAAGCACGCTGCCTTCACTTGGCGCCACGCTGTTTACCGTATTGCTGCCAATCGGCCTGATGCTGGTCAAAACCGTCGCTGAGCTGAATATGGCAAAAGACAGCGCGGTTTATACGCTGCTGGAGTTTATCGGTAATCCAATAACGGCGATGTTTATCGCGGTCTTCGTGGCCTATTACATCCTCGGTTTGCGCCAGCACATCGGCATGGGCGCACTGCTGACCCACACCGAAAACGGCTTTGGCTCCATTGCCAACATCCTGCTGATTATCGGCGCAGGCGGCGCATTCAACGCTATCCTGAAAAGCAGCGGGCTGGCGGATACGCTCGCCCTCATCCTCTCCAACATGCACATGCACCCGATTCTGCTGGCCTGGCTGGTGGCGTTAATTCTGCATGCCGCGGTGGGGTCTGCCACCGTCGCCATGATGGGTGCGACGGCAATTGTGGCACCGATGCTGCCGCTCTATCCCAACGTCAGCCCGGAGATCATCGCTATTGCCATCGGTTCCGGTGCAATTGGCTGCACAATCGTCACCGATTCCCTCTTCTGGCTGGTGAAGCAATACTGCGGCGCGACCCTGAATGAGACGTTTAAATACTATACGACGGCGACATTTATCGCGTCGGTTATTGCACTGGCCTGCACATTCCTGCTTTCCTTTATTATCTAAGCGCAAAGAGACTGACTATGGAAAACATTCAAACACTTATCGCCCAGTATCCTTTAGTGAACGATCTGGTCGCTCTCAAGGAAACGACCTGGTTTAATCCTGGCACCACCTCTCTTGCGGAAGGTTTACCGTATGTTGGCCTGACCGAACGCGATGTTCAGGATGCCCACGATCGCCTGACGCGCTTCGCACCGTATCTGGCAAAAGCGTTCCCAGAAACCGCGGCCACCGGCGGCATTATCGAGTCTGAAGTCGCCGTTATCCCGGCCATGCAGAAACGACTGGAAAAAGAGTACGGCCAGTCTATCCACGGCGAAATTCTGCTGAAGAAGGACAGCCATCTGCCTATTTCCGGGTCAATTAAAGCCCGAGGCGGCATTTATGAAGTGCTGACCCACGCGGAAAAACTGGCGCTGGCAGCCGGTTTACTGACCACCGAAGATGACTACAGCATTCTGTTATCCCCTGAATTCAAACAGTTCTTCAGCCAGTACAGCATCGCGGTAGGCTCCACCGGCAACTTGGGCATGTCGATAGGCATAATGAGCGCCCGCATTGGCTTTAAGGTGACGGTTCATATGTCCGCCGACGCCCGCGCCTGGAAAAAAGCCAAGCTGCGCAGCCACGGCGTGACGGTGGTCGAATACGAAGAGGATTACGGCGTAGCGGTAGAGCAAGGCCGCAAGGCGGCGGAAACTGACCCGAACTGCTTCTTTATCGACGACGAAAACTCCCGCACGCTGTTTTTAGGCTATGCGGTCGCGGGCCAGCGCCTGAAGGCGCAGTTTGCGCAGCAGGGGCGCGTGGTGGATGCCGAGCACCCGCTGTTTGTCTATCTGCCATGCGGCGTTGGCGGCGGTCCTGGCGGCGTAGCATTTGGCCTGAAGCTGGCGTTTGGCGATAACGTCCACTGCTTCTTCGCTGAGCCAACGCATTCACCGTGCATGCTGCTGGGGGTTTATACCGGGCTGCACGATAACATTTCCGTGCAAGAGATTGGCATCGACAACCTGACAGCAGCGGATGGGCTGGCGGTCGGCCGCGCGTCGGGCTTTGTTGGGCGCGCGATGGAGCGCCTGCTCGACGGCTTGTATACCCTGGATGATCAGACGATGTACGACATGCTGGGCTGGCTGGCGCAGGAAGAAAATATCCGTCTTGAGCCTTCTGCGCTGGCGGGGATGGCCGGTCCTCAGCACGTTTGCGCCTCTGCGGAGTACCAGCAGATGCACGGCTTTAGCGCGGAACAGCTCAATAACGCCACCCACCTGGTGTGGGCAACGGGCGGCGGTATGGTGCCGGAAGCCGAAATGGCGCAGTACCTGGCAAAAGGGCGCTAATCGCCGCTGGAATTGATAGATGTAGCGGGATAAAAACGAGAATGCGCCAGCTGGGACTCCGGCTGGCGCATTGAGCATGACGAATTATGCGTCCGCCAGCTGTTTGGCTTTTTGCTCTTCTTCCTGCTGAGCCTGCTCGGTTTCCAGCATCTTCTTCTCGTAGACCTTAAAGAACGGGTAATAGATCGCCAGCGAGATAAAGAAGCAGACAAACACCAGCCCGCAGGCAATCAGGTTCCAGTTGGTGGTAATCAGCGCCCCCAGCGGCGCGGGGATGGTAAACGGCGGCTTGACCATCATGCGCGGAATCAGTCCACTGATGGTAAACAGGTACACCACCACGGTGTTCACCATCGGCGCGAGGATAAACGGCACCGCCAGAATCGGGTTCATGACGATCGGTGCACCAAAAATCATCGGCTCATTGATGTTAAACAGCCCCGGAATAAACGACAGCTTACCCAGTGATTTCAGATAGATAACCTTCGAGCGAATAAACAGCACCACCAGCGCCAGCGTGGAGCCGGTACCGCCCATCTGGGCATACCACTGGAAGAACTGTTCGGTGAAGATATTCGGCAGATCGTAGGCGCTGGTTCCGGCCTGGAACAGCTCCATATTCTGCACAATCGCCTGATCCCACAGCGGGCGAATCAATGGCCCCATCACCGCGTGGCCATGAATCCCAAACACCCAGAACAGGTCGATAAAGAACTGCGTGACGATGCCACCAAACAGGTTGGTGCCCGTCATAAAGCCCTTCAGCGGCATGATGATATAGCTGATGATGGCGTTGATATCGATATTTAAGAAATGCCGCGGGATCCAAAATATCAGCACTACCGCCAGCGTCGGGAACAGCGCCGAGAACGAACTGGCGACCACCGGCGGCACGCCTGCTGGCATTTTAATTTCAATATTGCGGACTTTAATAAAACGGTAGATCTCTATCGCAATGAGCGAAGAGATAATCGCGCCAAACAGCCCCTGCGAACTCAGCGAAGCAACCGGAATATAACGCCCGGAGATGGCATCACCGGCGACGGTAACGCCCTCTTTAATGTTGACCGGAACAATCATCAGCAACGTTGCTAACATCGCCAACAGGCCGCTGGTAATATCGTTGAGCTTGTAGCTTTTCCCTAAAAACGAACCGATGGTAAACGCGGCGTACAGCGACATTAAGCCAACGGTAAAGCGGAACGGCACGTCGAGGATATCGCGCCACGGCGCGATAAAATCCATATAACCTTTGATCGGGATATTAAGCAGAATAACGAAAAATGAGCCGACAATGGTCAGCGGCAAAATAGAAATTAAGCCGTTGCGTATCGCCTGCATATGACGCTGGTTACCAATGGCATTAGCCACCGGCAGCATTTTTTCAGCCAACCGTTCAAAGTAAGACATGTTATTCCCCCGTAAAACCGTTATTGGCAATCACCGTTGAGAACCATTGCCCGGACTTTTTCAGCGAGCGCTGCTGGGTGGCTAAATCCAGACGATAGAAGCCATAGCGGTTTTTATAGGCGTTTTGCCATGACCAGCAGTCAATAAAGGTCCACATGTGGTAGCCCAGACAATTGCTGCCGTCGGCCATCGCCTTGTGGAGATAACTCAGGTGCTCTTTCAGGAATTCAATGCGGTAATCATCCTGCACCTGGCCGTTGACCATAAACTGCTCTTCATCCTGAATACCGATACCATTTTCTGACACGAACCACGGCAAATTGCCGTAACGCTCTTTCACCACCATCGCGATGTCATAAAGCGCGGCCGGGTAAATCTCAATGCCGCGCGAAGTATTCATACGGCGTCCCGGCATAATATATTCTTCAAAAAATCGCTCAGGCACAAAACCGTGCGGCTCATCGAGTGGTGTTTCCCGCGCTTTCACACGCCGTGGGCGGTAGTAATTAATCCCCAGCAGGTCGATTCGGGTATTGGCAATTAACGCGCAGTCCTCGGGTAACGATTCCGGCAGTTGATTGTGCTCTTGCAGAATATCGATAAGTTCCTGCGGATAGCGGCCCAGTAAAATAGGTTCGTTGATACTGCGGGTATAGAAAAGATCGGCCATCGCGGCAGCCTTGAGGTCTTCCGGCGTATCGCTGCGCGGATAGACCGGAATCACATCCATAATAATGCCGATCTGTCCGGCAAGATTCAGCTCACGCCACGCCGCCACGGCTTTACAGTGCGCCAGCACAATATGGTGCAACACCTGCGCCGCGCGCCGAAAATCGGTGACGTAAGGGTAATGGCGAGGGTGTAAATATCCGGCTTCGGCCGGTATTAACGGTTCATTGAAGGTAAACCAGTAGCGCACGCGGTCGCCAAATAGCTGGTAGCAAATCCGCGCGTAGCGGGCAAACGCCTCCACCACTTCACGATTCTCAAAGCCGCCCTTTTCCTGCAACGCCATCGGCATATCGAAGTGGTAGAGATTGATAAACGGCTCAATGCCCTGTGCGCATAATTCATCAATCACCGCATTATAGAACGTCACCGCCTGCGGATTGACTTCACCATCGCCATCAGGAATTAAGCGGGACCAGGAGAGCGAGGTGCGAAATGAATTCAGGCCAATGTCCTTTGCGCGCTGAATATCTTCCCGATAGTGCTGGTAAAACGTCGAGGTATCATCGGACGTGACACCCTGATAAAAGCGGTCGTTAAACTCATGTGAGGCGTGGTCCCAGATATTCTTACCTTTGCCATCGCCAGAAATATGTCCTTCGGACTGGGTGGCGCTGGTTGCGGTACCCCACCAGAAGTTATCAGGAAAATGATATTTCATAACCTGTCCTTATTGTGCTTTCGGTAATAAAGACAGCGCGTGATCCAGCACCTTATCGCCCTGCATTGAGCCATATTGCATCATATCGATGGCGGCAACAGGGACACCGTGAGGTGCAGCGGCGGTAGATAAACTCTGCAGCTGAAATTTCACCTGTGGGCCTAATAAAATAACATCAGCCTCTTCGACTATCTGCCCAAATTCAGAAACTGGAACGGCGGTAATTTCCACCGCAATATCGCGACTGGCGGCTGACTGTTTCATTCTTTCCACTAACATGCTGGTCGACATGCCTGCTGCGCAGCATAAAAAGATCTTTTTCATCATTTTCCCCTGACGTAATAAGCGTGGTATTCCGCGAGATGCGGCAGAATATATTTTGCGTAGTATGGTAGATAGCGGCAAGAGAGGGGCGACACAAAACCGAGTTATATCGCTGGTACTTTTATAGAGCAATATGAAATAAAATAATAAATACCAATGATAAACAAGATGATAGTGATGTTACTTTTAAAATAAGAAGTGTTATTTTTATTCGTTTTTATGTCCTGGCTCGCACTCTGAGCCGGATAACAGCACCGGCTCGGCAAAAGACAGCTAAAACGTTGCGGTGGATTAACAATGGCTCTGATTCAGCATCGCCATCAATTCCATCGGTGAACGGCGCTGTTTCAGCAGGTCGCGCATCGTTCGCATATGCGGTGCGCTGTAGGTGAAGAACTGGCGATAGCCGGCGCATAGCGCGCTCTTACCTGCGTCAAGGCGGTGCTTGGGGCAGTCGCCGTGGCAAAAACGGAGCACCGGACACTGAAGGCAGTCCTGGGTTAGTGTCGCTGATTTTTGCTGACCGAACGCGGTGGCCTCAGATCGCGCATTCAGCGTTTTGATGGTCTGCTGATGAATATTGCCCAGCCGGTATTTCGGGTCAACGTAGTGGTCGCACTGATATAAATCGCCGTTGGCCTCCAGCGCAAAAGCGTGGCCACAGTTTTCACTGAGTGCGCACATCTGTGAGGCATAGCCGCTCCAGATGCCCAGCGTCGAATCAAACAGTTGAACGTAGACCCGGCCAATATCTTCGCGCACCCAGACATCGAAGACACCGTTAAGGAACGCGCCCCACGCCTGCGCCGTCACCGACTCCGCGCTTAGCTCCCCGCGCTCATCGCGCTCAACCAGCGGGATAAACTGCAAAAATGGCGTCCCCAGGCCGCGCAGATAGCGATACAGACGCTGAGGGTGCTGGCTGTTAAGGCGGTTCACCACCACCAGCAGGTTGAACTCCACCTGATTCGTTACCAGCATGTCGATAGCGTTCATCACCTTGTGGTGCGTCGGCTTGCCGCTGCGGTTAACGCGGTAGGTATCGTGGAGATCGGCGGGGCCATCCAGCGAAAGTCCCACCAGCCAGCCATTGTCGTGAAAGAAGCGGCACCATGCTTCGTTCAACAAGATGCCGTTTGTCTGGAAAGCGTTGTGAATTTGCTTGTCGCCTGCGTACTGCTTTTGCAACACCAGCACGCGTTGGAAGAAGTCCAGACCACACAGAGTGGGCTCCCCACCCTGCCACGCAAAGGTGACTTCCGGCCCCGACTGCGCGGCAATATGCTGGCTAATAAAGACCTCCAGCGTGGCATCGTCCATCATCGGTTGTTGGGGTTTTTCAATGTAGAAACAGTAGCGGCAGTTGAGGTTACAGCGAGAGCTGGCCGGTTTGGCCATCACCTGACATCCCGTCATGCTAAATCCCTGATAAAAATAATAAGTTGGCGTATGTGGGTAATAGCAAACAATATTGCGAGGGATAACACCGCGAGGGAGATCATAAATTTGTCACGAACCGCGCGCGGTTGGACAAAATCATTTTGCGTCACGTCCATAACGTTACGATTGCGGGTGTATTGCCAGAGGATGGCAGCAACTATCGCCAGTACCGCCAATGAAACCCAGAACAGCGCCCCGGCCTGATGCCAATTGTGTTTTAACGCCAGCGCCATCAGTGCGCCGTAGCCAAGCAGCGTTCGAAGCCACGCCAGCGAGGTGCGTTCCGGCTGCAGCCCTGGGTCAGCCTGGCGTCGGGCTTTGCGGCTATCCGGCATAGAACACCAGTATCATCACCACCGCCGCGACTAGCGTGAGGATCAGGCTAATCACCAGCAAACTGCGGGTGTAAGGAAGATCCTCTTTCAGGCGCATCGCCTTTTCATTTCGCAGCCAGCGCAGGTAGCCGTAAATCGCCAGACCACCGGCAAAGAGACATAGCATCAGTGCTAACGCCTCACGGATAACCGGGGTCGCAAAATCTGGCGCCAGCTGATCGAGCCCAACGCCTGCCGCCAGGAAACCGAGCGAGGTACGAATCCAGGCTAAAAAAGTACGTTCGTTGGCCAGCGAAAAGCGGTAGTCCGGCGCTTCACCGAGGCGGGAAATTTTCATGACGATTCCTGTTATCCATAATGGTCAGCGGCTTAACATTATCGTAATTGCCTGTTTTTCGCCGCTGAGTTTTCCAAAAATCATACCGAAGGCGTAAGCATCAGAACTTCTGCTTTTTCTCCTCCACCTTCACGCCCTGCGTCGGCATTCCGGTGTCGTAATCGCGTACAACCGGCGAGTAGCCATCTTCTGGCCGAGGACGGAATGCGCCCATCCAGCGCGGCTTAGCGTTCTTACGCCACGGGCGCAGGCTCCACTGATAGGAACGAAACGGATCGCGAATGTGGTCCATATAATCCAACAGCGCATCATGCAGCCCGTCGCGGGTTTGCACATATCTCTCATCGTTTATCAGATTATGCATCTCGTCGGGGTCGTTGTGGCGATCGTAAAGCTCATCGCTGGTAAACAGATTCAGCACCAGCTTATAGCCATCAGTGACCCAGGCGCGCACCGGAATAAAGCCGCCAAAGCTGTCGTGTTCGATTTCATAACGGTTAAATTCCACCATCACACCGCGTTCTGGTGCCATCTGCAGCAGATTGCCGCCCGGTAAAATATCCGGTTTATCGATCCCCGCCAGCGCCATCATCGTCGGCAGTAAATCAATATGACTCACCGGCGTATCCACCTGCCGCGGTTTGCTTTGCGGCGGGCGCATAATCAGCGGGATACGGGTGATATCGTCATACATGGCCGCCCCTTTACTGATAAGCCGATGCGCGCCCATCATCTCACCGTGATCGGAGGTGTAGATAATCCAGGTATTTCCGCGCTGCTCGGGGGTGAGCGCATTCACCACCCGACCAATCTGGTCATCGACAAAGTCGTTGCAGGCAAAATACATCGGATGATGGTAGCGCCCATCTTCCCCCACCGGCGACGGCATGGCCTGCGCCCATAGCCGATGGTGCTCTGGTTTAGTGGCTAGCGTATCGTGGGCTTTTTCTCCCAACGGGTAGTAAAAGTCCTGATACTTCTCCAGGTACTCCACCGGACAGGTAAAGGGATGGTGCGGTTCGTCATAAGAAATCACCATCAGGAATGGCTCATCGCGCTGCGGCGCTTTAGCCAGATAATCAACGGCCCGATTGCTGATGCGATGCGCCCAGGTAAAGGTCTCATCAATGCCGTGCTGCTGTAAGTCTTCGATACAATTCAGACCATTGCGCCACAGGCCGATCTGCTCTTCACTCAGCTCGCTTAAATAGTTCGCGCCGTCGTACCAGTAATCCGCATCCCACTCGGCCGGACATTCACCGGTACCGAAATAGTCATGACCATCCAGATGCCACTTGCCAATAAAACAGGTGCGATAGCCGGCATCCTTAAAATAACGCCCCATGGTGGAAATATTTTTCCCCGGCGCGACGTTATTAGTCCACGGACCGGACTGGTTGGCATAAATACCGGTAAACAGCCCCGCGCGGGCGGGCGTACACACCGGCGAGCAGGTATAGGCGGAATTAAAGCGGATACCTTCGGCAGCCAGCGCATCAATATTTTGCGTATTCAGCGGTTTACCGCTGTAGCAGCCCACCATATTGGTAGCCTGGGTATCGGTCATAATGAACAGGAAATTCGGACGACTCATGATTCTTCCTTAGCGTCAGCAGAACAAGGTATCGGCGCGGAATGACGCTCCCGCCAGCCGCTGTAAATCAGATAAATAACCACGGCAGCAGTGATGCCGTAGCTGAGGAACATCAGCCAACGCGTTTGATAGCCACCAAACTGCGCCAACGCCGAATAAACGCCAATCATCGCAAACAGGATGCCAACAGAAGCAATCTTCACGTCTTTGTAGGGGGTCATGTCGACGGCAAAAGCATCCTGGAATTTAAACGGCGTGGCGCGCGGTTTGATGAGGCCAATAATCAGCATCACCACCACGTTGATGCAGAAAGTACAGGCCAGCACGTAGAGGAAATGGAAGTCGAACTTCACCAGATAGTTAATGGTGATGTAGCTGACAATCCCGAGGCCCATCGCCACTTTAGCGGCAATCGCCGGGATGCGAGGGAAGAAAAAGCCCATGATGATAATGGTGACCAGCGGAACGTTATAAATCCCGTTGAGCTGCTTCATCCAGCTGTATAAACCCTGTGGCGCGTTGGCTATCCAGGGAGCAACCAGCACCGACACCAGCGCAATAAACAGACCGAACTTACGGCCCACGCGCACCAGCTGCGACGGTTCGGCATATTCGTTTATCAGGCGACGATAGATACCCATACTAAACAGGGTACTGGCGCTGTTGAGAAAACCATTGAAGGTGCTGATCACCGCACCAAAAAGCACCGCACCGAAAAAGCCGACCAGCGGCAACGGCATTACCTTGTTGACCAGCGTAGGGTACGCCATGTCAGCACTGGGTAAATCCTGATAAAGATGGAACGCAATCAGCCCCGGTAGAACCAGAATCAGCGGATCGAGCATCTTCAGTACTGCCGTCAGCAGCGCCCCTTTCTGCCCTTCAGCCAGACTTTTAGACGCCAGCGTGCGCTGGACAATGCCCTGGTTAGTACACCAGTAGAACGTATTCACCAGAATCAGGCCGGTAAACGCCGCACCAATAGGAAGCGGGTCGCTGCTACCGCCAATAGAGTTGAGCTTGTCCGCATGCACGGTCGTTAATTGCTTAATTCCTTGCAGAAAGCTGCCGTTGCCCATCGCCATCAGGCCAAATACCGGTACCATCAGCCCGCCGATTACCAGCCCAATACCGTTGATGGCATCCGCAACCGCCATCGCCCGCAGGCCGCCAATCACCGCATACATAATTCCGGCGATACCTAACAAAATCACCAATAGCCAAACAGCCGCGCCCTGGGTAATCCCGAGCGATTCGCCAACATGAAACAGGCTGTTCAACGCCAACGCACCGGAGTAGAGAACGATAGGTAAAAAGCAGATCCCAGTGGCGATAAGAAAACAGAAGTCGATGATAATACGGGTCGTTTTATCATAACGTTCTTCAAGAAAATCGGGGATAGTGGCAATTCCACGCTTCAGATAGCGCGGCAGGAAGATTAGCGCCAGGAAAATCAGCGTGATGGCGGAGGTGACTTCCCAGCCCATCACCGACATGCCGCTTTTATAGGCCTGCCCGGATAACCCCACCAACTGCTCGGTTGAGAGATTGGTTAACATCAGCGAAGCGGCAATGATCGGCGCTTTCAGCGAGCGGCCCGCGAGAAAATAACCTTGCTGCGATCCCGTATCCACTTTACGCACTTTCCACCAGGTGATTACCGCCACCAGCAGCGTAAAGCCAACAAAACTCACTATTTGTATCATATTCATCTTGTAGCCCTTTCATTATATCCCGATGCTACACAGGTCAGAGGAATAGCGTTTATTTCGGGTTAAGGCGATGAGATTCATAAAATAAGAAGCAATGTGTCCCTGAGCGATTCTTTTTTTGCTAAATTCCACATCTCAGGTTGCTGGCATCATTTGCCGAAGGGAAATTAAAATGAATGGAAAAACGCACATTTCGCATGTAAAAAACGAAACCACGTATAATATTCCGTTAGTTCTGGAAGAAAATGTGATCTCAAGCGGAATTTCCCTGATCTCGCTTTGGCATACCCTGGCCGATGAGAGCTACCGCGTAAGCTGGCCGCGCGATAAGAAAAAACCGCTTATCGCCAACTCCTGGGTGGCGATATACACCTTACAAGGGTGCGGAAAAATATATCTCAAAGACAACTCGGAAATCACCCTCAACGGAAATTGCATTATATTTATTAAACCAATCGAAATAAAATCCTATCATTGCGTTGGTTTGATCTGGGAGCAATACTGGATGGAGTTTGTCCCAACGACCTTAATGCCCATCCCAATATTACAGCCAGGCATTATCTACAATGGTGATGTATATAATAAAGAAATGAATGAAGTCGCAACGCTTATCACCAGTCACGATCCTTTGAAAAATAATCTGGCGGTTGCCTACTTAACAAAAATTATTTATCAGTGGATTTGCCTTATTGCTGAAAATGGCAATAAAGATCGGCAATTGATTAAGCTGGAACAGCTTATCGCAACCTTGCACGCCAACCCGCAGCAACGCTGGAGCGTCGCCGATATGGCAAAAATGATGCAGTGCAGCGAACCCTGGCTGCGTCGGTTATTTTTACGTTATACCGGGAAAACCCCTAAAGAGTATTACCTGGATGCCCAGCTCAATTTAGCGCAATCGTTATTAAAACAGGAGGGTAACTCGGTGAGTCAGGTGGCGGGAATGCTTAACTTTTTTGATTCTTTTCACTTCAGCAAAGCGTTTAAGCGTAAGTTTGGCTATGCCCCTTCTGCGGTGTTGAAAATAGGCGACCGGCACCCAGTGGATGCCGGTCAGAAAAGTTAGTGCAGCTCAGGCCAGTAATCCTTATTGGCCTCAATCAGGTCATCCAGAATCGCTTTCGCAACCGACGCGCTTGGCACGGTCTTCGACAGCGCAATGGCCTGCCACAGCTTGTGGTAAGAGCGGTGTTCCCACGCATCCACTACCAGTTTCTCCACTGCCACCTGCTGGCCCATCATCCCTTTCTGGAAGTTCGGAATGTCGCCTACCGTCAGCGGCTCTGGTCCGTTGTGGCCCACCAGGCATGGGATCTCAACCATCGCGTCGGCATCAAAGTTATGAATCGCGCCGTTGTTTGGCACAATCAGCAGCATGCGTTCCTGGGTGTTGAAGGCAATCGCCGCAGCCAGATCGACGATGTAGGAAGCATGCTCATCGATTTCCAGATCGCCCGCTGAAGATTTACCGGCTTCGATAATCGCCCGACAGGCGCTGAATACGTTTTTCTCGCGGTGATCCATCACTTCATTGGCACGCGTGCGCTCTGGGTTGGAGTGTGCGACCACGTAGTCCGGGAATAGATAATATTTCAGGTAGGTGTTCGGCATAGTATCCGGATCCAGCGCCTGTACATCTTTTGCCTTGGCAAAAGTATCGTTCCAGCTGGCTTCCGTATGCGGGTCGTTAGATGGCGGCACATAGCCATATTTAGCGACATGTTCGCGTAACTTAGGCATCAAGTCATTGCCCTGGAGATCTTCAATGGAAGTCCACCAGCCAAAGTGGTTCAACCCGTAGTAGCGCACGCGCATCTGTTTGCGGTCCTGTAGACCCACAATTTGCGCCATACGCCCTTCAATGCCGATGGGCATGTCGCAGATATTGAGGATTTTCGCATTCGGACGCAGACGGTGGGTCGCTTCCGCCACGATTGCCGCCGGGTTGGAGTAGTTCAGCATCCAGGCGTTCGGTGAATATTTTTCCATATAATCCACCAGCTCCAGTACACCGCCAATCGAGCGCATACCGTAGGCAATCCCGCCCGGTCCACAGGTTTCCTGGCCCAGCACGCCGTGGCGCAGCGGAATTTTTTCATCTTTTTCACGCATCGGATATTTGCCGACGCGGATATGCGCCATCACGAAATCCACGTCGGTGAATGCCGTTTTCGGGTCCGTGGTGTAGCTAAACTCAATCTCCGGTGCCTGCTCTTTCATGATGACCTTGCACGCTTCGGCAATGGTCTCCTGACGCGCGCCGTCGTTGTCATAAAATTTCAGCGACCGCAGTGGGAACCGGTCCTGGTTTGCCAACAGCATTAAAACGATACCTGGAGTGAATGTGCTGCCGCCGCCTGCGATAACAACTGAGAATTTTTTCATGATACTGCCTCCGTCATGGTGGTTTGTTCGGTCGGTAGAGAATGTTTCATTAAGCTTTCCAACTGGTCGCGAACCTGCGGAACGTGCAGCCCAACAATGACCTGTATGCCATTGCCGCGTCGCACGACGCCGTGTGCGCCCAGTGCTTTAAAGACGTCGTCATTTTCGGTCTTTGCCATATCCACCAGCGCGATGCGCAGCCGGGTGGCGCAGTTATTAACGCTCTCAATATTGCTGGCTCCACCCAGCGCCTGCAGGATGCCTGCGGCCTGGCTCGGTTTCGCACCCGCAGCGCCTTCGGCGGTGGTTTTGCCACGTGAGGCCTGATAATCCGCTTTGCTGTAGAGTTTGATTTCGCTGTCCTCGCGGCCCGGCGTTTTCAGGTTGAATCGCAGGATCAGCGCGCGGAAGACCACGAAGTAGAGCGCGGTGAAGCACACCCCGATGCCTATCTGGATGAACATCATTGAGGCGTGGTTGTGGAACATCGGTATCCAGTTTTGCGGCAGGAACTGATCCAACAGGCCGCCGCCAAAATTCCCCACCACGCCGCCCATATACATCACCGTGGCCATCGTCGCTGCCAGCACCGCATGGATGGCAAACAGCATTGGGGAGATAAACAGGAAGGTGAATTCCAGCGGCTCGGTTATGCCGACTAGCACCGCCGTCAGGGTGGCAGGAATGAGCAGACCCGCGACTTTGACCCGGTTTTCCGGCGCGGCGGTGAAGTACAGCGCTAACGCGATCCCCACGGAGCCAAACACTTTAGAGTTACCGTGCAGGGCAAATCCGCCTTCCGGGAACAGTGTTTTCAGTGGTTCAGTACTTTGGCTGAATGCGTGTAAATGCTCCGCCCAATAAACCTGAATCCCACCTTCAACCGCCGCTGGGCCAAAGATGAACGGGCCATAGACAAAGTGGTGCAAGCCGGTTGGAATCAAAATACGTTCGAGGAAGGTGTAAACCCAGACGCCCAGCGCTCCGGCGCCGCGTAAGAATGTCTGGAGAGATTCGATACCCATCTGTACTTTCGGCCAGCCAAGCAGCGTCAGCCAGGCGCAAGGGATCATGGCCAGGAACGCCACAATTACGACGAATGAAGAGCCCTGGAATATCCCAAGAAATACCGGGAGCGGTTTGTCGAAATAACGGTTATGCAGGGCCGTCACCAGACCAGAAATCACGATAGCACCGATGATGCTGGTATCGAGCGTCTTAATTCCGGCAATCATCGCCAGGCCACTGCCTGTCGTTGGATCGGCAGAGAAGTCGACGCCAAAGAAGTGGCCCCAGGTCATCCCCATTGCATTAATAAAGTAGTTCCAGGTGAGGAAGCTGACCAGAGCGGCCAGACAGGCTCTGCCTTGCGCTTGTTTTGCCAGGCCAATCGGCAGGCCGACGGCAAAAATCAGCGGCATATTACGGAATACCGTCCAGCCGCCCTCTTCAATAATGTGAACAATCTGAGCGAATAAACTATCGGAAGCGGTGAGCGCTTCACCAACGAACAGCGGGTTGCGCAGCATAATGGCAATACCCACCACGATCCCAGCAAATGGAAACAGTAAAACTGGGGTAAACATTGCGCCGCCAAAGCGTTGTATTTGACTGAGCATTTGAGAATCCTCATTTAACAACTCGTAGGGTGAGTGGCCTTATTTATCTTTATCTCCGGCCTGATACGAGAATAGGAATTTGCCCGTCCAACAACATGTTATGGCGTTGCGATTCGTGATCGCATTCATGGTTTTAATTAGTGCAATGTTGTCTACTTTTTAGATAGAAAATAGACATGCATAAAATCACTTTTTTTACACTTGCAAGAAAGGCTGCGTACTAAGCTGTAATTAGTTAGTTTTAAATAAGAAACGGCGGTTCAATAATTCCCCTTGTGAAGCGATAAGAGGTCTAGTTGTGATCTACAAATCCATTGCCGATAGATTGCGTTTGCGGCTGAATTCATCCGATTTCAATATTGGTAGCCCGTTACCGGGTGAGAAAAAGCTGGCAGAAGAGTTTGGCGTAGCGCGCATGACCATCCGTAAAGCCATCGTTCTGCTGATTGAATGGGGGCTGGTGGTCAGAAAGCACGGCAGCGGCACCTACGTGGCGCACAAGGATATTCATCACGAAACCACTAACCTGACCGGGTTAGCGGAAGTGCTGCGCCAACAAGGCAAAGAGGTGGTCAGCAAGGTGCTGGTGTTTGAAATGATGCCCGCCCCGCCGGCTATCGCCAGCCAACTAAGAATTCAGATTAACGAACGGATCTACTTCTCGCGCCGGGTGCGCTATGTGGACGGCAAGCCGCTGATGCTGGAAGACAGCTATATGCCGGTGAAACTGTTCCGCACGCTGTCGCTGGTGCATCTGGAAGGGTCTAAATTTGATTACATTGAGAAAGAGTGCGGCATCACCATCAGCGGCAACTATGAAAGCCTGACGCCGGTGCTGGCGGACAAACAGCTGGCGATGTCGATGAATCTGCCGGAGCAAACGCCGCTGCTGCGCATTACGTCCCTTTCCTACAGCGACAGCGGCGAATTTCTTAACTACTCCGTGATGTTCCGTAACGCCAGCGAATACCAGGTGGATTACCACCTACGCCGCGTCCAGACCGTTAGCCCATCCCCCAAAACAGTACCGCCAGAAGCTGGGGCGTGATGATGCGTAAAAACATCACTAGCGGATAAACCGTGGCGTACGAGAGCGCAGCCGCGCCGCTGGTCGCATGCAGGTTGTTAGCGAAGGCCAGCGCCGGGGGGTCGGTCATCGAACCGGCCAACATGCCGCACAGCGTCAGGTAGTTCATCTTCGCAAAGATTCGCGCCAGAATCCCCACCGTCAGCAGCGGAATACCGGTAATAAAAATACCGTAACCAATCCAGCTGAGCCCTTCACCGTGCAGCAGGGTTTCCACAAAATCACCGCCGGACTTCAGCCCCACAACAGACAGGAACAGCACAATCCCCAGCTCGCGCAATGCCAGGTTGGCGCTCGGCGGCATGAACCAGTAAAGCTTACCGATACTGCCAATTCGCCCAAGAATCAGCGCCATAATCAGCGGCCCACCGGCCAGCCCCAGCTTCAGCGCCACCGGGAAGCCAGGAATAAACAGCGGAATGGAGCCCAACAGCACACCCAGACCGATCCCGATAAACACCGGCAGCATCTGAACCTGCTGGAGTTTCTGCTGCGCGTTACCGAGATCGGACGCTACGGCTTCAATCGCCGCCGGGCGACCGACCAGGTTCAGAATGTCACCAAACTGCAGGCTGGCATTGCTGCTGGCCACCAGCTCAACCCCGGCGCGGTTTAGGCGGGAGATCACCACGTCATAGCGCTGCTTATAGTGCAGATCGCGGATTTTCTTGCCTAATACCTTCTCGTTGGTCACCACAACCCTTTCAACTTTCATATCCGTACCGCGCGTCGACAGCGAGGTTTCCACCTCCTTGCCGATGACCAGCTGCGCGTTATGCAGATCCGCCGCCTCGCCAACCAGGTGCAGCAGATCGCCGGTTTCGATAATCGTGGTAGGCGATGGCACCATCAGGGTTTCGCCCCGTTTCAGACGCGAACAGATAATTTTATCGCTGTTAATCACCGGCACGTCCTGAATCGCCATGCGGTTCAGGTTGGGGTTTTCAACGCGGATATTGATGGTTTTAAGATGCGAATGCCCGGAGCCCGCCTGCTCATCGAACTGCTGAGCCTCTTTTTCAACGTTGATACGAAAGAACAGGCGTACCAGCCACATGGTAAGCAAAATACCGCAGATACCAAATGGATAGGCCATGGCATAGCTCATGCCCATTTGGTCGACCACGTTGAATGGCTCACCGAGATCGCGCAGGATTTGCTGTCCGGCCCCCAGCGCTGGCGTATTAGTCACCGCACCGGAGAAAATACCCAGCACCACCGGAAGCGGGATAGCGAAGATTTTATGCAGCAGCGTAGTGACCAGGCCGCCGAGAATCACAATCAGAATGGCGAACAGATTTAAGCGTAGGCCAGAGACCCGCAGCGAGGCGAAGAACCCCGGCCCCACCTGGATGCCGATGGTGTAGACGAACAGAATCAGGCCGAACTCCTGAATAAAGTGCAGCATCGGGCTGCTCAGGGTAATACCCGCCTGATCGACAAAGTGGCCAACGATGATCCCACCAAACAGCACGCCACCGATGCCAAAGCCAATACCGCAGATTTTGATGTTACCAATCCACAGCCCTACGACTGCAACTAGCGCCAGAACGCTAACCGTCAATGCTATATCACTCATCGTCTTTTCCCTGTGAATAACATTATTAACATCAGGGATTATGACCGAAGGATTGGGGGATTGTATGCAGTGCGGCGCACAATAATCGGTAATAGAAACGGCAGGGAACAGAGACAAAAAAGCCCCGAAAATCGGGGCTTTTTTAGCTAATGACGGTTAGCTATTCAGCGCGGGGCGCTCGCTAATGGCGATACGCTGCGGCGCGATGGCTTCCGGCACATTGCGAGTCAAATCGATATGCAGCAGACCGTTGGTGTAGGTCGCACCGGTGACTTCCATATTTTCAGCCAGAGTAAAGCTCAGGCTAAAGGCCTGTGTGACCAGCCCCTGATGGAGCCATTGGGTCTCTTTTTCCTGCGGCTGCGGCGTACCTTTGACGGTCAGGCGCGTACCTTCAAGCTGAACATCCAGATCTTCCTGACGGAACCCGGCTAGCGCGAGGGTAATGCGATAGTGGTTATCGTCACTTTTTTCGATGTTGTACGGAGGGAAGCTCTGGCTTTCGGTGGTGCTTTGCAGCGCGTTTGCCAGTTTGTCAAAACCGATCCATTGACGCAGCAGTGGGGATAAATCGTAGTTACGCATTGTGTTTCTCCTTCTAAGAAGCGAGTAAGTACCTTTCGGCTCCCTGACGGCAAGCCTACTGATGATTAACCTGGGCCGCGCGAGCGGCCCGGCAGAATTAGTTAATTTCGATACGGCGCGGCTTGTTCGCTTCTGGAATCACGCGTTCCAGTTCGATATACAGCAGGCCGTTGACCAGATTAGCGCCACGCACGTGGATGTTTTCCGCTAACTGGAATTTGCGTTCAAAGTTGCGCTCGGCAATACCTTGATAGAGATAGGTGCGTTCTTTTTGGTCCGCCTCATGAGCGCCTTTCACCACCAGCACGTTATCCTGCGCGGTAATTTCCAGTTCGCTTTCCGCAAAACCGGCCACGGCAATCGCAATGCGATAGTGGTTTTCATCGACCAGCCCGACGTTGTACGGAGGGTAGCCACCGTTACTTTGTGTTTGATTGTTTTCTAACAGGTTGAACAGGCGGTCAAAACCAATGGCAGAACGGTACAGCGGAGATAAGTCAAAGTTACGCATAATCAAATAGCTCCTGAAAATCAGCGAGAAATTAAAAACCTTCCATCATGGACAGGTCATTGAAGCCCGAACACCCCGCAGGCATGTTCTCTTTGGCTACACCTATAAAATGAGGGGTAAGGAATCTTTTTCAAGACCTCTTGTCTGACTTTTTTTGCACTTTCTCTGATAAGGCTTACACTGGTCAGAGCACAAAAGGCCAAAGTGCGACAGCCGCCACAGAGCGGCGAGCCAGGGCTTTCTATTTTGGCAACGGGTGGCTATAACCCGGAGGACGGGCTTTTTTATGCTCATTACAATGAAGAGCTCATGATGAAAAATGTTCTGATTAAAACGGCGCTGGTTGGGGGGATCTTCTTATCAGGAGGGTGTTCCAGCGTTATGTCGCATACGGGCGGCAAAGAGGGGACTTATCCGGGCACGCGAGCCAGCGCAGAGATGCTGAGTGATACGGATAACGGCTGGGCCACCAAATCACTGGTCGCCCTCGATATACCATTCACCGCCGTAATGGATACGGTACTGCTACCGTGGGATTTATTCCGTAAAGATAACTCAGTCCGCTCACGCGTCGAAAAGAGCGAGCAGGAGACGCTGGCGACCAATTCGGTGATCCCACCAGCGCCCATGCCAACTCAGTAATCTAGCGGCTGGTTTTCGTCGCCCAAATCTGGCGGAAGCCAGCAACATCCTCCATCCAGGCAATCTCATGCCCATCAGGTGAGAAGACCACCGCATCCGCCGACGGCGGATTTGCGTGATCGGTCGTTAAAAAAGTCACCGCGCCACTGTGCGCATCGCAGAGCGCGATGCGACCATCCAGCACAAATCCGAGCCAGTTTCCTGATGGATGCCAGTTAAACGCCGACTGAATATCCGACACATTATGGGTGAGTTGCTGCGGTTCGCCGCCCTGCGGCGGCACCAGCCACAGCTGAACAATACCGCTCTCATCACGCATCAGCACGGCAATTCGCGTCCCCTGCGGATTGCTCCGCACCCAGTGGCGTGGCACATTCACCAGCCCCGGATACGCCCGCTGATGGGTGAAGGTTAAACGTCGCTGATGCACGCCTGCTGGCGGTGCAGGCAGCGTGGTTTCCGTTCCCGCAAGCGGCGCATTGCCTGGCTGCTTCCACCCCGCTTCATCTTTTGGCAGCTCGACGATAAACAGCTCCGGCACTTTCTCCCCGTTAACCGAGAGCGTATCGCCGATAAATGCCAGCCGGTCATTTCCCACCCATCCCTCTTCATAGGCGCGATTGATCTCATCGCTGCCTGGCCGTGGCGTCGGCGTGGTCTGACTGACCAGTACGCTCCAATGGCTACCCGAATACTCGCGAGGATGGTGACCTGCTGGCACGACGGGACCGAATGGGGTCGCAACGCCAACGTTACGCAAATCCAGCGCCGGATCGTATTCATGAAGGACATGGTCGTTATAGGTAAAACTCACGTATTCGCCGTTTGGGCTATAAACGTGGACGTGGCTGCCACCGCGCAGCGCGCCTGGAGTAAACGGTGAGGTAATGTCCATCGCGTCAAGATTATGAATGTTGCCCTGCTCAGCCACCACGCCACGACGGTGGTGAAAATCGTACTGCCAGTCCGCATCCGGATTCTCCGGGCCGTGGATAAACACATACCTTTCGGCGGACGGATGCACCGTCACCACGCCGACGTGCGCCCCCTGACTTGCCCGATAAATCACCTCAACTTGCCCACTTTTCACGTTCACTCGTTCAATGGTTTCACCGGTAAACGATGCGCCTGAAGGGCGCACATCAAAAACCAGCCACTGGCTGTCTGCGGTCCATGTGCGGGTGTTAGTGAGCTGATGATTACGCGGTGCGAAAGTGATTTGTTTCATGGCGGAGTCCCGGTCAAAAGATACCGCATACTTTTACCATGTGCAGGGGGGAAGCCATAAGGTTTTCAGTGGAATGCCCGGCCAAGGCCGGGCAACTTAAAAATCAGTTCAGGACAAACTTCTCGATAGCGTAAGCCACACCATCTTCAAGATTCGATTTAGTGACAAAATTAGCCACTTCTTTGACCGAAGGAATCGCGTTATCCATCGCCACACCAACGCCAGCGAACTCAATCATCGCAATGTCGTTTTCCTGATCGCCAATGGCCATGATCTCTTCTTGCTTGATGCCCAGCACATCGGCCAGCGATTTCACGCCGGTGCCTTTGTTCACGCGTTTGTCGAGAATTTCGAGGAAGTACGGCGAGCTTTTCAGCACGGTGTACTTCTCTTTCACTTCTGCCGGGATACGGGCAATCGCTTTGTCGAGGATAACCGGTTCATCAATCATCATCACTTTCAGGAATTCGGTCGCCGGGTCCATTTTTTCGGCTTCACAGAAGACCAGTGGAATGGTCGCGACAAAGGATTCATGCACCGTGTAATAGCTGATATCACGGTTAGCGGTGTACAGGGTGTTGCGATCTAGTGCGTGGAAGTGAGAACCAACTTCACGGGACAGTTTTTCCAGGAAGCGATAGTCGTCGTAGTTCAGCGCGGTCTGTGCCACCGTACTACCGTCGCCGGCTTTCTGTACCAGCGCGCCGTTGTAGGTAATGCAGTAATCTCCCGGCCTGTTCATGCCCAGCTCTTTTAAGTAGCTGTGCACGCCAGCGTACGGACGCCCGGTGGTCAAGACCACGTTAACTCCCTTCGCGCGCGCAGCTTCCAGCGCATTTTTTACCGCAGGAGAAATAGTGTGGTCCGGCAACAGCAATGTTCCGTCCATGTCGATTGCGATCAGTTTAATAGCCATGAGATCCCCAGGTTAAATGAGTCTGTCCTCATGCTAACCCGGTTGAGCTCAAAAAACAGCAGATATAGCGGGTTAAAACGGGGATGCAACGCATAATGCGCGCTCCCCTTTTATTTCTCAGCTAGCCAAAAAGCTTACCGCCCTTGAGCAGATTCATGCCGGCTGACAGAAGGTCATTGTGCGCCTGCGGATCAACTTCACCCTGCGGCGAGAGCGCATCAATAATTTTCGGCAAATAGTCTGCCAACATCGTGGAGGCCGAACCGGTATCAACGCCAAGTTTTTGACCGAGATCTGACACAGCCGAGGTTCCCAGCGCGGATTCAACCTGATCGCCGCTAATCGGCTGGTTACTCTGCTGATTGCTAATCCACGATGATGCGATATCGCCTAGCCCACCGTTTTGTAGTTTTTCCAGCAGCGCCTGAACACCGCCCTGCTCGTTTACCCAAGTCAGGATTGCCTGATATTTCCCGGAATCTCCTTGTAGTAACGAACCCACCACCTCATCAAAAAGTCCCATGCTCCACCTCAAATTGCGGTTAATAGAAGACGTAGTGAAGTATAGGTGATTGCGAGATGAGGCAAAAAAAAACGCCTGAAAGATTCAGGCGTTTTCGTTAGTTCAAGCCAGCGATTAGATATCGATGTTCGCCGCTTTCAGGGCGTTCTCTTCGATAAACGCACGACGCGGTTCAACGGCGTCGCCCATCAGGGTGGTGAACAGCTGGTCAGCAGCAATCGCATCTTTCACGGTCACGCGCAGCATACGGCGGCTGTCTGGGTCCATGGTGGTTTCCCACAGCTGATCTGGGTTCATTTCACCCAGACCTTTATAACGCTGAATGGAGAGGCCACGGCGGGACTCTTTCACCAGCCAATCCAGCGCCTGCTCGAAGCTAGCAACTGGCTGACGGCGCTCGCCACGCTCAATGAACGCATCTTCTTCTACCAGACCGCGCAGTTTCTCACCCAACGTGCAGATGCGGCGGTATTCACCACCGGTCACGAACTCATTATCCAACGGATAATCGGTATCTACGCCGTGGGTACGAACGCGAATAATCGGTTCGAACTGCTGCTGTTCGACGTTTTCGCGAACATCAAACTTCCACTGGCTGCCGTGCTGTTCTTTCTCGTTGAGCTCGGAAACCAGAGTATTTACCCAGCGGGTGACTTTCTGCTCATCGGAGAGATCGGCTTCAACCAGCGTTGGCTGATAGATAAGCTCTTTCAGCAGCGCTTTCGGGAAGCGACGCTCCATGCGATGGATCATTTTCTGGGTACCGTTGAACTCGGCCACCAGTTTTTCCAGCGCTTCACCTGCCAGCGCCGGAGCGTGGGCATTGGTGTGCAGCGTTGCGCCATCAAGGGCGATGGAGATCTGGTACTGATCCATCGCTTCATCGTCTTTGATGTACTGTTCCTGCTTACCTTTCTTCACTTTGTACAGCGGTGGCTGCGCAATGTAGACGTGGCCGCGCTCAACGATTTCAGGCATCTGACGGTAGAAGAAGGTCAACAGCAGCGTACGAATGTGCGAGCCATCGACGTCCGCATCGGTCATGATGATGATGCTGTGATAGCGCAGTTTGTCCGGGTTATACTCGTCGCGACCAATGCCGCAGCCCAGCGCAGTAATCAGCGTTGCCACTTCCTGAGACGCGAGCATCTTGTCGAAGCGCGCCTTCTCAACGTTGAGGATTTTACCCTTCAGCGGCAGAATCGCCTGGTTCTTACGGTTACGCCCCTGTTTTGCAGAGCCGCCCGCAGAGTCCCCTTCCACGAGGTACAGTTCGGAGTGAGCTGGGTCGCGTTCCTGGCAGTCAGCCAGTTTGCCCGGCAGACCGGCTAAGTCCAGCGCACCTTTACGACGAGTCATTTCACGCGCACGACGGGCCGCTTCACGAGCACGCGCCGCATCGATAATCTTGCCGACAACGATTTTCGCGTCAGATGGATTTTCCAGCAGGTATTCGCTCAGCAGTTCGTTCATCTGCTGTTCAACCGCCGTTTTCACCTCGGAAGAAACCAGTTTGTCTTTGGTCTGTGAGGAGAATTTTGGATCCGGAACCTTCACGGAAACCACGGCAATCAGGCCTTCACGGGCATCATCACCGGTGGCGCTGACTTTGGCTTTTTTGCTGTAACCTTCTTTGTCCATGTAGGCGTTCAGCGTACGGGTCATCGCCGCACGGAAGCCTGCAAGGTGGGTACCACCATCACGCTGTGGAATGTTGTTGGTGAAGCAGTAGATATTTTCCTGGAAACCATCGTTCCACTGCAGCGCAACTTCGACGCCGATACCGTCTTTTTCGGTGGAGAAGTAGAAGATATTTGGGTGGATCGGCGTTTTGTTTTTGTTGAGATACTCAACAAACGCCTTGATGCCGCCTTCATAATGAAAATGATCTTCTTTGCCGTCACGTTTGTCTTTCAGGCGAATAGAGACGCCTGAGTTCAGGAAGGACAGCTCACGCAGACGCTTGGCCAGAATGTCGTATTCAAATTCAACCACATTGGTGAAGGTCTCATGGCTTGGCCAGAAACGGACCTGGGTGCCGGTTGCTTCAGTATCACCCGTAACGGCCAGCGGTGCCTGCGGCACGCCGTGCACATAAGTTTGCTGATGCACTTTGCCTTCACGGCGGATCAGCAGTTCCAGTTTCTGCGACAGGGCGTTTACTACGGATACGCCTACGCCGTGCAGACCACCGGATACTTTGTATGAGTTATCATCAAATTTACCGCCTGCGTGCAGGACGGTCATGATAACTTCAGCAGCAGATACGCCTTCTTCCGGGTGGATACCGGTCGGAATGCCACGTCCATCATCCGTTACCGATACAGAGTTATCGGCATGGATAGTCACCACGATGTCTTTACAGTGACCCGCGAGCGCTTCGTCGATAGCGTTATCCACAACCTCGAATACCATGTGGTGCAGACCGGTGCCGTCATCCGTGTCGCCGATATACATACCCGGGCGCTTACGCACCGCATCCAGCCCTTTCAGGACTTTGATACTGGAGGAGTCATAAGAATTCGACATCAACGTTTCTCGCTCATTTAATCTTGGGTTAATCCGTTATTTTACCCTTTTCCACGGTAAACATCTTCGAATTTTCGTCCGACATGTCTAGAACGTGTTCAGCGCTGATCGCGCTGACAAAAACCTGTGACTGCGTGGCTTTTAAACGGCTAGCCAGCAGGCCGCGCCGCGCGTCATCAAGTTCCGAGGCAAAATCATCTATCAGGTACAGGCAGCGTCGTCCGCTCTCACGGGTCAGAAACTCGCCCTGTGCCAGACGTAGTGCGCACATCAGCAGCTTTAGCTGCCCGCGCGATAAGGTGTCTTCCACCGGCGCGCCGTCAGCGCGAATGCGGAAGTCCGCCTTGTGCGGGCCGTGTGCTGTGTAGGTCAGCATACGGTCGCGTTCGAAGTTTCTCTCCAGCACTTCGGCATAATCGGTCTCTTTTTCCCAGCCGCGCTGGAAAGAGAAGGCGAGAGAGAATTCTGGGAGAAATTGTTTGCAGGTATCCGCCATATCTTCGGCAATACCGGTGCTGTATTCCGCCCGCCAGCGGCTGATCTGTTCCGCAAGGGGAATCAGCTCTTTATCCCAGGGACGTAACTGTTCATAACGGCTCACCTGGCGCAGCGCAGCGTTGCGCTGCTTGAGTAACCGCTTCAGGTTACTCCAGGCGTTGAAGAATCCGGCTTCGTTGTGGAAGCACCCCCAATCAAGGAAGGCTCTTCTGTATTTGGGGCCGCCGTTGAGTAAAGTAAACCCCTCGGGCGTAATCAGCTGCATCGGCATCAACAGCGCCAGCTCAGCGACCTTATGACCGTCGGTGCCGTCAATGCGCACCTTGCTGTCACCAAGCTTATCTTTCGTCAGGCCAATGGATGTTTCACGCTCCTGACCCTTTAGACGCCCATGAAGTACGAAAGCATCCTGTTCGTGGCGAATGACGCGACCAATCTGCAAACTGCGAAACGCTCGACCGTGGCCAAGCGTATAGATAGCTTCCAGCACGCTGGTTTTGCCGCTGCCGTTAGCGCCAACCAGGAAGTTAAAGCCGGGGGATAACGCGAGATCCGCGTCTTCGATATTGCGGAAATCTTTGATGAGTAAGCGCGTCAGTGACATAAGCTGATTATATTCGTCCAGGGGCGTGGGTGTCGCAGCCAGTTCGTCTACCGCCAGCGCACAGAAAGCGGAGCGTACACGAAGTACGTGAGCATTTCGAGCACTGCCGGGAGGCGAAATGGCAAGTAAACCAGCCCCTTATCAGACACTACAGTCTCATTGGCATAACGACGTAGGCCGCGCTTTGGCTGGCCGCATCTTCAATCTGCACGCTGGAGACGGAGTCCGTCAGCAGGATACGGACGGTTTCGCACTTCAGCGCGTTCAACACATCCAGCACGTAGCTAACGTTAAAGCCGATTTCCAGCTCGGTGCCAGGATAGGAGACATCCAGAATCTCTTCTGCCTCTTCCTGCTCCGGGTTGTTGGCGGTGATTTTGATCTGGTTTTCACTCACATACAGACGCACGCCGCGGAATTTCTCGTTGGAGAGAATAGCCGCACGGGCAAACGCCTGCTTGAGGATGTCGCAACCAGCTTCCAGATGCTTATCCGGATTTTTCGGCAGCACGCGGCGATAGTCAGGGAAACGACCATCAACCAGCTTGGAGGTAAAGATAAAATCACCGACGTGGGCGCGGATGTTATTGCTGCCAATCTGCACGCGCAGCGGCGTATCGCCACCGTCGAGCATACGCATCAGCTCAATCACCCCTTTACGCGGCACGATCACCGAATGGCTTGGCAGAGATTGTCCAACCGGCATCGAACAGACCGCCAGGCGGTGCCCATCGGTCGCTACGGTACGTAGCTCTTCGCCTTCGGTTTCAAACAGCATGCCGTTTAAGTAATAGCGTACGTCCTGATGAGCCATCGAGAACTGGGTGGCTTCAATCAGACGTTTCATCGTCGCCTGCGGCAGCGTGAACTCAACGTCGCTCTGCCAGTCGTCCAGGTTCGGGAAATCAGCAGCAGGCAGCGTAGACAGCGAGAAACGGCTACGGCCAGAGCGCACCAGCATGCGATCGCCTTCCAGCTGGACAACGATTTCCGCACCTTCCGGCAGGCCACGACAAATGTCGAAGAATTTACGCGCCGGTACGGTAGTCGCGCCCGGTTCATGCGGTTGTAGCAGCGTAACGCGCGCTACCATTTCCATTTCTAAATCGGTACCGGTCAGCGACAACGTGCCGTCCGCCACCTGCAGCAGCAGGTTACCCAGAATCGGCAATGTCGGACGCCCGCCAAGCGGGCCACTCACCTGTTGTAACGGTTTTAATAAATGTTCACGTTCTACGGTAAATTTCATAGGATCACGACGACAATGTTCTGATTAAATTGGAAAAGTCTTCTTTGATATCGTGGCTTTCTTCACGCAGTTGCTCAATCTTACGGCAGGCGTGCAGCACGGTGGTATGGTCGCGGCCACCAAACGCATCGCCAATTTCCGGCAGACTGTGGTTGGTGAGCTCTTTCGCCAACGCCATCGCCATCTGGCGCGGACGCGCAACCGAGCGAGAACGTCGCTTGGAGAGCAGGTCCGCAATTTTGATTTTGTAGTACTCTGCCACCGTCTTTTGAATATTGTCGATGGTGACCAGTTTTTCCTGCAGCGCTAACAGATCGCGCAGCGCTTCACGCACGAAATCGATGGTGATCGCCCGGCCGGTAAAGTTGGCATTAGCGATAACGCGGTTCAGCGCCCCTTCAAGTTCACGCACGTTAGAGCGTAGACGCTTGGCAATAAAGAACGCCACCTCGCCTGGCAGACGAATATCATTTTCGTCGGCTTTTTTCATCAGGATAGCGACGCGGGTCTCAAGCTCAGGCGGTTCGATGGCGACGGTCAGCCCCCAGCCGAAACGAGATTTAAGACGATCTTCTACGCCGTTGATCTCTTTTGGATAGCGATCCGAGGTGAGGATGATCTGCTGATTGCCTTCCAGCAGGGCGTTGAAGGTATGGAAGAACTCTTCCTGGGATCGTTCTTTATTCGCAAAGAATTGAATGTCATCGATAAGCAATGCATCCACGGAGCGGTAGTAGCGTTTAAACTCTTCGATCGCGTTGTTTTGCAGGGCTTTTACCATGTCCTGTACAAAGCGCTCGGAGTGCATATACACCACTTTGGCATTCGGTTTGCGGGCAATAATGCCGTTACCTACCGCGTGCAGCAGGTGCGTTTTACCCAAACCGGTGCCGCCGTAGAGGAACAGTGGGTTATAGGCGCCGCCGGGATTGTCCGCAACCTGGCGCGCCGCCGCACGGGCCAGCTGGTTCGATTTACCTTCAACGAAGTTATCAAAGGTGTGTTTAACGTTGACGTTAGAGCGGTATGACGGCTCAGCGGGCGCAGGGACGTTATCCCAACCGGCACGCGGTGCCGGAGCGACGCGTGGCGCATAAACCTGCGCGGTTTGCGCCGGTGCGCTAACGCTGGCGGTCTCTTTTAGGGTCTGAGTGACGGGCTTGGTACCAACCTCAAAACGCAGCTGCGGGGCGTCTGCACCACAGAAATCATTCAACAGTCCGTTGATGTTATTGAGGTATTTATCCCTTACCCAATCAAGCACAAAACGATTTGGCGCATACAGGGCCAGCGTGTTATCGCTTAATTCCGCCTGCAATGGGCGGATCCACATGCTGAATTCTGTGGCTGGTAACTCATCCTGCAATCGGGCAAGACATTGCTGCCAAAGCGAAAGTGACACGGCGGACTCCACTCGAAAAAAAGTCGATACACATCATCCTCCAGGCAAACCTGCAGGCTACCTCTGACGATCCCGCCACCAGCAAAACTGAATGCTGTCGGGGATTCATTCAGCTGCTGCAAAAATGCAGCCCGAACAAATGCTGTGTATAAGATTAAAAATTCGTGATTTTTGACGCACATCGAATAGACCCGATGCAAGCGGGTGACGTGCGAACCGCTATTTGCGGTTTTCAACGGCCTTTTCAGACGCTGTGCTGAAATGGCGCGGTACTTCCCCTTATCGATCCACCGATCGCGATCGGGCCGAGGATCATAGCGTAAACTGCGCCAGAGATCTTCTGTTTCTCACAGATTCTTCCCGATTTATCCACAGGCTGGATCCGGAAGCGCTAAGTGTAATCGATCCCGGCGAAGAGGGGGCACGATTTCCTTCGCATATTGGAAAAATTAATGACTAGCGACAAATTTCTGCTTAAATGATCTAACAAAGATCCAGGATGATCCTTGCTCTTTACTGGGCAGGCCGTATAATCCCCCACCCGGCGCATTCCGCCCGAATTTCGGAGAGGGACGCTGCTCATTTACCGGGCGAAAAATTACGGTAAAACGTGGTTTTTTACGCGGTAAATAAGGAAAGAGAATTGACTCCGGAGTGTACAATTATTACAATCCGGCCTCTTTAATCACCCATGGCTTCGGTGTCCATCGTTCGATTTTCGTTCGGATATCCAATAAAGCCATTGAATTTATTCAAGTTTAGGTAGAAATCGCCATGAAACGCACTTTTCAACCGTCTGTACTGAAGCGCAACCGTTCTCACGGCTTCCGTGCTCGTATGGCTAATAAAAATGGTCGTCAGGTTCTGGCACGTCGTCGTGCTAAAGGCCGTTCTCGTCTGACCGTTTCTAAGTAATAAAGCTAACCCTTCGAGTGGTTAAGCTAGCATTTCCCAGGGAGTTACGTTTGTTAACTCCCAATCATTTCACATTCGTCTTCCAGCAGCCACAACGGGCTGGCACGCCGCAAATCACCATCCTCGGCCGCCTAAATTCGCTGGGGCATCCCCGCATCGGTCTTACCGTCGCCAAGAAAAACGTTAAACGCGCACATGAACGCAATCGGATTAAACGTCTGACGCGTGAAAGTTTTCGTTTACGTCAGCATGAACTCCCACCAATGGATTTCGTGGTGGTGGCGAAGAAAGGGGTTGCCGATCTCGATAACCGTGCTCTCTCGGAAGCGTTGGAAAAATTATGGCGCCGTCACTGTCGCCTGTCTCCCGGCTCCTGATAGGCCTGATTAGGGTCTATCAGCGCCTGATTAGTCCGCTACTCGGGCCGCATTGCCGTTTCACGCCAACCTGTTCTCAGTACGGAATTGAGGCATTGCGCAGGTTTGGAGTGATAAAAGGCAGTTGGTTGACAGTGAAACGCGTATTAAAATGCCACCCTTTACACCCTGGTGGTGACGACCCCGTCCCGCCTGGACCATTTGATACCAGAGAACACTAACGATGGATTCGCAACGCAATCTTCTTATCATCGCTTTGTTGTTCGTGTCTTTCATGATCTGGCAAGCCTGGGAGCAGGATAACAATCCTCAGGCCCAGCAGCAGACCACGCAGACTACGACCACAGCAGCGGGTAGCGCCGCAGACCAGGGCGTACCGGCCAGTGGCCAAGGAAAACTGATCACGGTTAAAACTGATGTGCTTGAGCTGACCATCAACACCCGCGGTGGTGATGTTGAGCAGGCACTGCTTCCGGCTTACCCGAAAGCACTGAAATCTGACGAACCGTTCCAGTTACTGGAAACCACACCACAGTTTATCTATCAGGCACAGAGCGGCTTAACCGGTCGTGATGGCCCGGATAACCCGGCTAACGGCCCACGTCCGCTGTATAACGTCGATAAAGATGCGTTTGTACTGGCTGACGGTCAGAATGAACTCGTCATTCCACTGACCTATACCGATAAAGCGGGCAACGTCTTCACCAAAACCTTCACCCTGAAACGCGGTGACTATGCGGTGAACGTCGGCTATAACGTGCAGAACGTCAGCGACAAGCCGCTGGAAATCTCGACCTTCGGTCAGCTCAAGCAAAGCGCTGCGCTGCCGACAAGCCGTGATACCCAGACCGGTGGCCTGTCTACCATGCATACCTTCCGCGGCGCGGCGTATTCAACTTCCGATTCGAAATATGAAAAATACAAATTCGATACGATTGTTGATAACGAGAACCTGAACACCAATACCCAGAACGGTTGGGTGGCGATGCTGCAGCAGTACTTCACCACTGCATGGGTTCCAGAAAACAAAGGTACCAACAACCTTTACACCGCTAACCTCGGTAACGGCGTTGTGGCCATTGGCTACAAATCTCAGCCGGTACTGGTTCAGCCAGGTCAGGTTGATAAGCTGAACAGCACCCTGTGGGTCGGCCCAGCAATTCAGGACAAAATGGCTGCCGTTGCGCCGCACCTGGATCTGACCGTTGACTACGGTTGGCTGTGGTTCATCTCTCAGCCGCTGTTCAAACTGCTGAAATGGATCCATAGCTTCCTGGGCAACTGGGGCTTCTCCATCATCGTTATCACCTTTATCGTTCGTGGCATCATGTACCCGCTGACTAAAGCGCAGTACACCTCCATGGCGAAGATGCGTATGCTGCAGCCAAAGATTCAGGCTATGCGTGAGCGTCTGGGCGATGACAAACAGCGTCAAAGCCAGGAAATGATGGCCCTGTATAAAGCTGAGAAGGTAAACCCGCTGGGTGGCTGCTTCCCGCTGATTATCCAGATGCCTATCTTCCTTGCGCTGTACTACATGCTGAGCGCCTCGGTTGAACTGCGTCATGCGCCGTTCATCCTGTGGATTCACGATTTGTCTGCACAAGACCCGTACTACATCCTGCCGATCATCATGGGCGCGACGATGTTCTTCATTCAGAAGATGTCTCCGACCACGGTAACCGACCCGATGCAGCAGAAGATCATGACCTTTATGCCGGTCATCTTCACGGTGTTCTTCCTGTGGTTCCCATCCGGTCTGGTGGTTTACTATATCGTCAGCAACCTGGTAACCATTATTCAGCAGCAGCTGATTTACCGTGGTCTGGAAAAACGTGGCCTGCATAGCCGCGAGAAGAAAAAATCCTGATTCGGTACCATAAGCGCTAAAATGAAAGGCGGTCGAATGACCGCCTTTTTTATTGCAACAACTAGAGACTAACCATGAGCCATAACGACACTATTGTCGCCCAGGCAACCCCACCAGGACGCGGTGGCGTGGGCATTTTGCGTATCTCCGGCCTGAAGGCGCGTGACGTCGCGCAGGCGGTGCTAGGCAAGCTGCCGAAGCCGCGCTACGCCGACTATCTGCCGTTTAAAGACGATGACGGCAGCTCGCTGGATCAAGGCATTGCGCTGTGGTTCCCCGGCCCTAACTCCTTCACCGGTGAAGATGTGTTAGAACTTCAGGGCCACGGCGGCCCAGTGATTCTCGATTTGCTGCTCAAACGTATTCTGACGCTGCCGGGCGTGCGTATTGCCAAACCCGGCGAATTCTCCGAGCGCGCGTTTTTAAACGATAAACTCGATTTGGCCCAGGCCGAAGCGATTGCCGACCTGATTGATGCCAGCTCCGAGCAGGCGGCCCGTTCCGCGCTAAACTCGCTACAGGGCGCATTCTCCACCCGCGTTAACCACCTTGTGGAAGCACTCACTCACCTGCGAATCTTTGTCGAGGCGGCTATCGACTTCCCGGATGAGGAGATCGACTTTCTTTCCGACGGTAAAATCGAAGCCCAGCTTAACAACGTGATTGCCGATCTCGACGCCGTCCGTGCCGAAGCGCGTCAGGGCAGCCTGCTGCGTGAAGGGATGAAAGTGGTTATTGCCGGTCGTCCAAATGCCGGGAAATCGAGCCTACTGAACGCGCTGGCGGGCCGTGAAGCTGCGATCGTCACCGATATCGCCGGTACCACCCGCGACGTGCTGCGTGAACATATCCATATTGACGGCATGCCGCTGCACATCATTGATACCGCTGGGCTGCGCGAAGCGAGCGACGAAGTGGAGCGTATCGGTATCGAACGCGCATGGCAGGAAATCGAACAGGCTGACCGTGTGCTGTTTATGGTTGATGGCACCACCACCGACGCCACCGACCCAGCGGAGATTTGGCCGGACTTTATCGCCCGTCTGCCGAAAACTCTGCCGATAACCGTCGTACGCAACAAAGCGGATATTACCGGTGAGACGCTGGGTCTTAGCGATGTAAATGAGCACTCACTTGTACGCCTTTCCGCACGTACCGGCGAAGGTGTCGATGTGCTGCGTAACCATCTCAAGCAGAGCATGGGCTTTGAAACCAACATGGAAGGCGGCTTCCTGGCGCGCCGTCGTCACCTGCAGGCGCTATCAGACGCCGCAGAGCATCTGCAACAGGGTAAAGCGCAGCTGCTGGGCGCCTGGGCGGGTGAACTGCTGGCTGAAGAGCTGCGTCTGTCTCAACAGTGCCTGAGCGAAATAACCGGCGAATTTACCTCCGACGATCTGCTGGGGCGTATTTTCTCCAGCTTCTGTATTGGCAAATAATTTTACTGTCACTTCCTGAGCCGACGCAGTACTGCTGGCTCAGGAAGCGGTAATGATGCTAAACAACCGTGATTTCCTCTTAGGAAATCACGGTTGTCCAAATGGCAACTCGTGCCGCAGACCCTCTCCCCGTATTCTTAGCGCCACATTCCTCATGAGGTTGCTATGACACGCTTTCTAATCTGCAGTTTTGCTCTGGTTCTCCTGTATCCCGCAGGTATTGATATGTATCTGGTGGGATTACCCCGCATTGCTGCTGATTTACAGGCCAGCGAAGCTCAGCTGCATATTGCGTTTTCGGTCTATCTGGCCGGGATGGCAACCGCCATGCTATTCGCCGGTAAAGTCGCAGACCAATCGGGCCGCAAGCCGGTCGCCATCGTCGGTGCGGTGATTTATATTCTCGCCTCAGCACTATGTTCTCTGGCTGAGAGCGGTACGCCATTCCTGGTGGGGCGCTTTATTCAGGGTATTGGTGCGGGCTGCTGTTACGTGGTGGCATTTGCAATACTGCGCGATACGCTGGACGATCGCCGCCGGGCGAAGGTGCTGTCTTTACTTAACGGGATCACCTGTATTGTCCCAGTGCTCGCACCGGTTATGGGGCATCTGATTATGCTCAAATACCCGTGGCAGAGCCTGTTCTACACGATGATAGGCATGGGTGTCGTCGTCTGCCTGTTGTCGGTATTTATCCTGCGAGAATCGCGCCCAGCGGCTCTTAAGACATCAACACCAACAGAGCGTGGCGCCGAATCGCTGTTAAACCGCTTTTTCCTTAGCCGCCTCGCGATTACGACCCTCAGCGTGTCGGTGATCCTCACCTTCGTGAATACCTCGCCGGTACTGCTGATGGAAGTGATGGGTTTTGACCGTGGGGAATATGCCACCACCATGGCGATGACCGCCGGTGTCAGCATGGCGGTGTCGTTCTCCACGCCGTTCGCCTTGAGCCTGTTCAAACCCAGAACCCTCATGCTGGCTTCACAGGTGCTGTTCCTGACCGCTGGCGTCGTGTTAACCCTCGCCAGCACAAACGCGGTCACACTATTTGGGCTCACCTTAATTTGCGCCGGTTTCTCGGTCGGCTTTGGGGTTGCCATGAGCCAGGCGCTGGGTCCTTTCTCGCTTCGTGCGGGAGTGGCAAGCTCAGCATTAGGTATTGCGCAGGTTTGCGGTTCATCACTGTGGATTTGGCTGGCCGCAATCCTCGGTCTTGATGCGCTGAATATGCTGATCGGGATTCTGATTGGCTGTAGCATAGTGAGTATCATGTTGATTATCACTGTTGCTTCTAACCGGTCCGCGCCAACTCATGAAGAAATCCCTCAGCAGTCTCGATCTTAATTTACTGCTCTGCCTACAGCTCCTGATGCAGGAGCGTAGCGTGACCAAAACCGCCAAACGGATGAACGTTACGCCGTCGGCGGTCAGTAAATCGCTATCGAAGCTGAGGGCCTGGTTTGACGATCCGCTGTTTGTGAATACCCCGCTGGGGCTCACACCAACACCGCTAATGCTCAGCATGGAGCACAGCCTGGCGGAGTGGATGCAAATGGGCAATCAGCTGCTCGATAAGCCGAATCATGAAACGCCGCGCGGGCTGAAGTTTGATCTGGTGGCCGAAACGCCGCTGGTGATGATCATGTTCAATGCGCTCTCGCAGCAGATTTACCAGCGTTATCCTCAGGCAACAATTAAGGTTCGCAACTGGGACTACGATTCGCTGGACGCCATTATTCGCGGTGAAGTGGATATCGGCTTTACTGGTCGTGAAAGCCATCCACGTTCGCGCGAACTCCTGAGCCTGCTGCCGCTATCGATTGACCATGAAGTGCTGTTTTCCGATCTTCCCTGCGTCTGGCTGCGCGAGGATCATCCAGCGCTTCAGGAAGAGTGGAACCTGGAGACGTTTCTACGCTACCCGCATATCAGTATCAGCTGGGAGCAAAGCGATACCTGGGCACTGGACGATGTGCTTCAGGAAATGGGGCGTCAACGCAACATCGCCTTAAACCTGCCGGGATTTGAACAGTCGCTATTTATGGCCGCCCAGCCGGATCACAATATGCTGGCCACCGCGCCGCGCTATTGTCGCTACTATAACCAGCTCCACCAGCTATCTCTGGTCGCCAGGCCTATGCCATTCGATGCTGCGCAATTGGATAAATTGCTGGTCCCGTTTACCCTTCTTTGGCATAAACGAAATAGTCACAACCCGAAAATTATTTGGTTGCGCGAAACCCTAAAATCCTTATATCTCACTGTTTCCTGACTCATTATTCGTAAAAATAATGTGTTTCAGTTAAGGGAAAGTGTAAAAGTCTCGTAATACCCCTTTTCATTCGCACTTTTAGGCAGTAAAACCTGATCATAACTTGCGTAAATGTTACTCTCACAATATCCACAGTCCATTAATCACGGAGCGAAAAATGGCGACGCACTTTGCAAGAGGGATCCTCAAGGACGGGCATCTACTGTCGGTCAGGTTATCATCCACCAGCCACAACATCGCACGCCAGCTTCCGGCTTATCGCCGCACTCGCTATCTAGCGTCGCGCGCACTGCTGGCCGAGCTGCTGTTTATGCTTTACGGCATCAGCGAACTCCCCGAAATCGTGACCCAGACGGAAGGCAAACCATTCTTTAAAGATAGCCAACTGCCTGATTTTTCCATCGCCTATGCAGGCAATATCGTTGGCGTGGCGCTGACCACCGAAGGCACATGCGGCCTCGATATGGAGCTGCTGCACGTGCTGCGCAATACCCCGCAGGCGACGATGATGGAAAACTACCGATTTACCAGCAATGAAAATCTGTGGATTAACAACCAAAGCGATCCACACGAAGCGCGCGTGCAGCTCATTGCGCTGCGCCAGAGTGTGCTCAAAATGACCGGCGATGTGCATATCGACTCACCGCAGGCGCTTCAGTTGCTGCCTGGTTCCGGCCGCCTGCGTTCCGCCACCACCGATCAGCTCGAAGCCATTTGTGATGCGGAGGACGTGCTGGCCTGGTCGCTTGCCGTTTCCCCTTCTATTGAGAAACTCAAGGTATGGGAGTTTGATGGCAAATACGGTTGGCGCAGCCTGCCAGACGCGCAAACGCGGGCCAATGAACCCGCGGCGCGGGTGATGAGATTCACCAGCCTGCCGGCAGAGAAAGCGCTTATACTCAACTGATTCGGCTGAAAACAGCCTCATGATGCAAAGGAGTAATCATGTCTGAAGCGTTGAAAGTTGTTACGTTATTGGGAAGCCTGCGCAAAGGTTCATTTAACGGTATGGTGGCACGCACCCTGCCAAAAATCGCCCCGGCGGGCATGAGCGTTTCTGCGCTGCCGTCGATTGGCGATATCCCGCTGTATGATGCTGACCTGCAACAAGAAGATGGATTCCCACAAAGCGTAGAAGCGCTGGCTGAGCAAATTCGCCAGGCTGACGGCGTGGTCATCGTCACGCCGGAGTATAACTACTCCGTGCCGGGTGGCCTGAAAAATGCCATCGACTGGCTGTCTCGCCTGCCGGATCAACCATTGGCCGGTAAACCGGTACTGATCCAGACCAGCTCTATGGGCGCCATTGGCGGCGCACGCTGTCAGTACCATCTGCGCCAGATTCTGGTGTTCCTCGACGCGATGGTGATGAACAAGCCAGAGTTTATGGGCGGCGTGATTCAGAACAAGGTCGACCCACAGCTGGGTGAAGTGATTGAGCAAGGCACGTTGGATCATCTGACCGGTCAATTGACCGCGTTTGGCGAATATATTCAGCGCGTTAAAGCATAAAGAAAAGCCCGGCAGCGCTAACGCTTGCCGGGCCTCTATTGTCCTGTAGGTCAGGTCAGCGAAGCGCCTCCTGACACCACAAACCGCATCTTAGTGGGCGTCGATAAACACAATCTTCAGCACAAACAGCAGTGCGACGATAATCACGCACGGGCTGAGATCGCGGAAACGACCGGTACCAATTTTCATAATGCAGTAAGAGATAAAGCCCAGCGCGATACCTTCGGTAATCGAGAAGCTAAACGGCATCATCACCGCGGTAATAAATGCCGGAACCGCTTCAGTCAGGTCATCCCACTTCACGCGCGACAGGCTTGACGTCATCAGCACGCCAACGTAAATCAGCGCACCCGCCGCCGCATAGCCCGGCACCATTCCCGCCAGAGGCGACAGGAAAATCACCAGCAGGAACAGCAGACCCACGACCACTGCCGTCAGGCCGGTACGACCACCAACGGAAACGCCGGAAGAGGATTCGATATAGGCGGTGACGGAAGAGGTACCGATGAAGGAACCAGCCACTGACGAAACGCTATCCACAAACAGCGCCTGCTTCATGCGTGGGAATTTACCCTTCTCATCCGCCAGACCCGCTTTATCGGTGACGCCAATCAGCGTACCGGAGGAGTCAAACAGGTTAACCAGCATGAAGGAGAAGATCACTCCAGCCAGGCCGAGATTGAATGAACCCGCAAGATCAACATGGCCAACCACCGTGGTAATGCTCGGTGGGGCGGAGACGATACCGTTATAGTGAACGTCGCCCAGCATCCAGCCCAGCAGGGTCGTCACCACGATAGACACCAGCACCGCCGCATGGATATTACGGGACGCCAGAATCGCAATAATAAAGAAGCCCAGCACGCCCAGCAGAACGCTGTGAGAGGTCAGGTTGCCGATAGACACCAGGGTGTCCTTGTTGGCGACGATAACGCCGGCGTTTTTCAGACCCATCATACCGATGAACAGCCCGATACCGCTGGTGATCCCCACGCGCAGGCTCACCGGGATGTTCGCAATCATCCAGTAACGCACACGGAAAATCGTCAACAGCAGCAGACCCACTGCGCCCCAGAAGATGGCACCCATACCCACCTGCCACGGCAGGCCCATCGCCTGTACCACCACAAATGCGAAGAAGGCGTTGAGGCCCATCGCTGGCGCCAGCGCCACCGGCAGGTTGGCAAATACGCCCATCAGGATACTGCCCAGCGCCGCAATCAGACAGGTCGTCACGAACACCGCGCTGGTGTCCATTCCGGCGACGCCAAGAATTTGTGGGTTTACGAAAACGATGTAGACCATCGTCAGGAAGGTGGTGAAACCGGCGATCACTTCGGTGCGTGCCGTTGTGCCGTGTTCGCGCAGTTTAAACACGCGCTCCAGTATCCCCTGACCGGAAGCCGGGGTGGTGTGTTGTTGACTCATTATCTATTTCCGCAGGAAAGGGAGGAAAATTCGTCGCTATCCTATACCAAAATGCGACAATAGGCGCGGTTATGAGATACTTTTTTCATTGATTTTGCTTATACGGCAACGATTGCGTCTCTGAATTCTGCATTACGTAAACGTTAAACTTGTTAAAAAGGAAATGACATGTCCGGTATTGAAGCGGTTTTTTTCGACTGTGACGGTACGCTGGTAGACAGCGAAGTTATCTGTTCACGGGCCTACGTCCATATGTTTAAAACATTTGGCATTACGCTCGATCTGGAAGAGATTTTTAAACGTTTCAAGGGCGTGAAACTCTACGAAATCATCGACATCATCAACGAAGAACACGGGACAAAGCTGGCAAAGTCAGATTTAGAACCCGTTTACCGCGCAGAGGTCGCACGCCTTTTCGACACGGAACTTGAGGTGATCGATGGTGCTAACGATCTGATTGATGCGGTTGATATCCCGATGTGTATCGTCTCAAACGGTCCGGTCAGCAAAATGCAGCATTCGCTGGGCAAGCTGGGGATGTTGCATCATTTCCCGGATAAGTTATTCAGCGGCTACGATATTCAGCGCTGGAAGCCCGATCCGGCGCTGATGTATCACGCGGCCAAAGCCATGAACGTCAACGTCGAGAACTGCATTCTGGTGGATGATTCATCAGCCGGAGCCCAGTCAGGAATTGATGCCGGGATGGAGGTGTTCTACTTCTGCGCCGACCCGCATAACAAACCGATCGATCATCCGAAAGTCACGACGTTTACCGATTTGGCGCAGCTGCCGGAACTGTGGAAAGCGCGCGGCTGGAAAATTACGCGATAAATGAAAAAGCCGGATGGCGCTAGCGCTTATCCGGCCTACAAATCCCGTAAGGCGGATAAGCAAAGCGCCATCCGCCAATACTGTTACTCTTTCGGCTCTTTACCCGCCAGTAGCTTATCCAGCTCATCGCCGCCGACGTGACGGAAATCCTGTCCCTTCACGAAGTAGAAGATGTATTCACAGATATTCTGGCAGCGATCGCCGATACGCTCGATAGAACGGGCGCAGAATAGCGCGGTCAGCACGCTTGGAATGGTGCGCGGGTCTTCCATCATATAGGTCATCAGCTGGCGCACGATACCCTCGTATTCCTGGTCAACTTTCTTGTCTTCACGGTAGATACGCACCGCTTCGTCCAGATCCATACGCGCAAAGGCATCCAGCACGTCGTGCAGCATCTGCACGGTGTGGCGGCCCAGCGATTCCAGGCTCACCAGCAGCGGCTGGTGCTGGTGGGAGAATTTCTCCAGCGCGGTGCTGCAGATTTTGTCCGCAACGTCACCAATACGTTCCAGCTCAGCGATGGTTTTGATGATAGCCATCACCAGACGCAGGTCGCTCGCCGTTGGCTGACGTTTAGCGATAATGCGTACGCAGGCTTCGTCGATCGCCACTTCCATCATGTTGACGTGCTTATCGCCTTCAATGACGCGTTTTGCCAGCTCGCTGTCCTGGTTATGCATCGCGGTAATCGCATCAGAAAGCTGCTGCTCTACCATGCCGCCCATGGTCATCACCTGGGTGCGGATGCTTTCCAGTTCTGCGTTGAACTGGCCGGAAATATGTTTATTGAGGTTTAAATTGTCCATCATTTCTCCAGATGCCCAAATAATTCCGAGCGAAAACAGGACGGCCGACTCGGCTCTCTGTTCTCGCCTGAAAAATAAAGGACATATCAACCATAGCGGCCAGTAATATAATCTTCAGTCTGTTTTTTCGCGGGCTTGGTGAACAGATCGTCCGTGTTGCTAAACTCAATCAATTCGCCCAGATACATAAACGCCGTGTGGTCGGAACAACGCGCAGCCTGCTGCATGTTGTGGGTCACGATAACCACGGTGTAATCCTCTTTCAGCTCGGTGATAAGCTCTTCAATACGCCCGGTGGAAATCGGGTCAAGCGCTGAGCACGGTTCATCCAGCAGCAACACTTCCGGGCGAATCGCGATACCGCGCGCGATGCACAGACGCTGCTGCTGACCACCGGAGAGAGAGTACCCGCTCTGGTGCAGTTTATCTTTGGTTTCATTCCATAATGCGGCCTTGGTCAATGCCCACTGCACGCGCTCATCCATATCGGTACGCGACAGCTTTTCAAACAGGCGGACACCAAAGGCGATGTTGTCATAGATAGACATCGGGAACGGCGTTGGCTTCTGGAACACCATGCCCACTTTGGCACGCAGCAGCGCGATATCCTGGGTATTGGTGAGAATATTGTCGCCATCCAGCAGAATTTCACCTTCCGCGCGCTGCTCTGGGTACAGTTCAAACATTTTGTTGAAGGTACGCAGCAGCGTCGATTTGCCGCAGCCCGATGGGCCGATAAACGCGGTGACCTGGTTTTTCGCGATATCCAGGTTAATGTTCTTCAGGGCATGGAATTTGCCGTAGTAGAAGTTCAGGTCACGTACTGAAATCTTACCCGGAGTTGTGTTCACCATACTCATCTCAATCTCTTCCTCATCCAGCGCCGCCGTTGGCCGCGCTGTAAAAAATTAACCGTGTTTCTTCTTCGCGAAAATGACGCGCGCCAGAATGTTCAGCAGCAGTACGCACAGAGTGATAATCAGCACCCCGGCCCAGGCCAGTTGCTGCCACTCCGCAAACGGGCTCATCGCAAATTTAAAGATGGTCACCGGCAGGTTAGCAATCGGCTGCATCATGTCGGTGCTCCAGAACTGGTTGGAGAGCGCGGTAAACAGCAGCGGGGCAGTTTCACCCGCGATACGCGCAATCGCCAGCAGGATACCGGTCATAATCCCGGAAATAGATGCTTTGAGCGTAATGGCCGAAATCATCCGCCATTTTGGCGTTCCCAGCGCATAGGCCGCTTCACGCAGGCTATCCGGCACCAGCTTCAGCATATTCTCGGTAGTACGAATCACGATTGGCACCTGCAGCAGTGCCAGCGCAATTACGCCCGCCCAACCGGAGAAGTGCTGCATCTGCGCCACCACGATGGTGTAGACGAACAGCCCAACCACGATAGACGGTGCGGAAAGCAGAATATCGTTAATAAAGCGGATAACCTCGGCCAGCCAGGATTTGCGCCCGTACTCAGCAAGGTAGATACCCGCCATAATGCCAAGCGGTGTACCAAAAACGGTCGACCACAGAATCAGCAGGCCGCTGCCCGCCAGGGCGTTTGCCAGACCACCGCCCGCGGTGTTCGGCGGTGGCGTCATTTCGGTAAACAGCGCCAGCGACATCCCGTCGATACCGCGGGTAATGGTGGCCATTAAGATCCACACCAGCCAGAACAGGCCGAAGATCATGGTGGCCATGGAGAGCGTCAGCGCGATGCGGTTCTTCATGCGGCGACGCGCCTGCATCTTGCGGCGAGACTCGGCCAGCTCAGCGGTGCTTTGCATTTCCAGAGTGGTCATGAGCGTGCCCCCTCATTCTTCGCCAGGCGCATAATCATGAACTTCGATGCCGCCAGAACGATAAAGGTAATCGCAAACAGGATCAGGCCCAGTTCCATCAGGGCGGAAACGTGCAGACCGGATTCCGCTTCGGCAAATTCGTTCGCCAGCGCGGAGGTAATGCTGTTGCCCGGCATATACAGCGAGGCGCTGTCGAGCTGGTAGGTGTTACCGATGATAAAGGTCACTGCCATGGTTTCACCCAGCGCGCGGCCAAGGCCGAGCATCACACCGCCGATAACCCCATTTTTAGTGAACGGCAGGACGATACGCCAGATAACTTCCCAGGTGGTGCAGCCGATGCCGTAGGCCGACTCTTTCATCATCACTGGAGTCTGTTCGAACACATCACGCATAACGGCGGAGATATACGGGATAATCATGATGGCCAGGATGACACCTGCCGCCAGGATACCGATACCAAACGCCGGGCCGGAGAACAGTGCACCGACAAACGGGATGTTAGAAAGAATATTACCGACCGGCTCCTGGAAGTAGGTCGCGAACAGCGGAGCAAAGATAAACAGCCCCCACATGCCGTAAACAATACTGGGGATCGCCGCCAGCAGTTCAATCGCGATACCTAACGGGCGTTTAAGCCAGTTTGGTGCCAGTTCAGTCAGGAAGAGTGCGATGCCGAAGCTCACCGGAACGGCGATTAGCAAAGCGATAACGGAGGTGACGATCGTACCGTAAATCGGTACCAGCGCGCCGTAGACATCGTTCGGTGCATCCCACTCTTTGGTCCACAGGAAGGCGAAGCCGAACTTCTCCATGCTGGGCCAGGAAGAGATGACAAGGGAGACAATAATCCCGCCCAACATCAATAGCACAATCAGCGCAGCCAGTCTTACCAGCGCGCTGAATATCATGTCACCCTTTTTACCCGGTGGGTTAAAAGCAGGCTTGGTTGCAGCCATAAATTACTCTTTCAGTTTAAAATCCGCGACGACGTTTACAGATGCCCGGCGTCACCGCCGGGCTACCGTAATCAGTACAGCGCTTTACCGCTGCTATCTTTTACGTTGGTCTTCCATGCAGCACGAACCTGCTCAACCACGCTTGCCGGCAGGGTAGCATAATCCAGCTCGTTAGCCTGCTTCCCACCGTTTTTGTACGCCCAATCAAAGAACTTCAGCACTTCAGCGCCCTGCTCAGGTTTCTTCTGCTCTTTGTGAACCAGAATGAAGGTGGTGGAGGTAATTGGCCACGCGCCTTCGCCTTTCTGGTTGGTCAGGTCCTGCGCGAAGGATTTGCTCCAGTCAGCGCCTTTAGCGGCGTTGGCGAAGTTCTCTTCGGTTGGGCTAACCGCTTTACCGTCAGCAGAAATCAGCTTGGTGTAAGCCAGGTTATTCTGCTTAGCGTAAGCATATTCAACGTAGCCAATTGCACCCGGCAGACGCTGTACGAAGGCGGCGATGCCGTCGTTACCTTTACCGCCCAGACCGGTCGGCCAGTTCACGGTAGAACCAGAACCGATTTTGGATTTCCACTCTTCGTTCACTTTCGCCAGGTAGCTGGTGAAGACGAAGGAAGTACCGGAACCATCAGCACGACGCACTACGGCGATATTCTGCGAAGGCAGCTTAACGCCTGGGTTCAGTTTGGTGATGGCTTCGTCATCCCACTTCTTAATCTTGCCGAGGTAAATGTCACCCAGCGTTTTACCGTCCAGCACCAGCTCGCCTGATTTCAGGCCAGGGATGTTAACGGCCAGCACAACACCGCCGATAACGGTCGGGAACTGGAACAGGCCTTCCTGCGTCAGTTTTTCGTCAGACAGCGGAGCGTCAGACGCGCCGAAATCTACGGTGTTAGCAGTAATTTGTTTTACGCCACCGGAAGAACCGATACCCTGGTAGTTAACTTTGCTACCGGTCTCTTTTTGATAGGTATCTGCCCATTTGGCATACACTGGCGCAGGGAAGGTTGCACCTGCACCTGTCAGGCTTGCTGCTGCAAACGCAGAGAAAGCGCTCATCGATAAGGTCGCGGCGACAACAGTTGCGACAGTGGTACGCATAACTTTCATAATGTCTCCTGCAAGAATTCGTAAAGTATTGTTTAGTGGCTACGATGAGCAAAATAGGATAAACAGGTGACAGTTATATGTAAGGTTTATGACAGTTTAATGACAACAGAAGCCCTGCAAAAAGCATCATTATTAAAATCAATAAAATCAGATAATTATAAAAATAATTTACAATAAAATTTCAAAACAATTTTCTTTTTATGACAGCAAAATTGCTGCGCTTTATGACAGTTATAGCAGGTAAAAAAAATCCGGCTATGCCTGAGACATAGCCGGATGGTTTAGCCATCAATCGTGATTATTCGACGGTCACGGATTTTGCCAGGTTACGCGGCTGGTCAACGTCGGTGCCTTTGATAAGCGCCACGTGGTAAGACAGCAGCTGTAGCGGAACGGTATAGAAGATAGGTGCAATCACCTCTTCAACATGCGGCATCTCAATGATGTGCATGTTGTCGCTGTTAGTGAATGCCGCATCTCTGTCGGCAAACACGTACAGCTCGCCGCCGCGCGCGCGAACCTCTTCAATGTTGGATTTCAGTTTTTCCAGCAGTTCGTTATTCGGCGCGACCACAATCACCGGCATATCGGCATCAATCAACGCCAGCGGGCCGTGTTTCAGTTCGCCTGCCGCGTAGGCTTCTGCATGGATGTAGGAGATCTCTTTCAGCTTAAGCGCGCCTTCCAGCGCAATCGGATATTGATCGCCACGTCCAAGGAACAGCGCGTGATGCTTGTCAGAGAAATCCTCGGCCAGCGCTTCAATGCGTTTATCTTCCGACAGTACCTGTTCAATACGGCTCGGCAACGCCTGCAACGCATGAACGATATCCTGCTCGACGGCCACATCAACGCCTTTAAGACGCGCCATTTTCGCCACCAGCAGCAGTAGCACCGTTAACTGCGTGGTAAAGGCTTTGGTCGAAGCAACGCCAATTTCCGCGCCCGCTTTGGTCATGATTGCCAGATCGGACTCACGCACCAGCGACGAACCGGCGACGTTACACACCGCCAGCGATCCCAGATATCCCAGCTCTTTAGTCAAACGCAGACCGGCCAGCGTATCGGCAGTTTCGCCTGATTGCGACAGGGTGATAACCAAGCTGTTTGGGCGCACGGCAGATTTGCGATAACGGAATTCCGAGGCAATTTCGACATCGCACGGCATGCCAACCAGCGATTCAAACCAGTAGCGTGCGACCATTCCGGAGTTGTAGGAAGTACCGCAAGCAATGATCTGAATGTGCTCAACCTTAGAGAGCAGCGCATCGGCCTGTGGCCCAAGTTCGCTTAAATCCACCTGACCATGGCTGATACGCCCGGTTAAGGTGTTTTTAATCGCGTTCGGCTGCTCATAGATCTCTTTTTGCATGTAGTGGCGATAGATACCTTTATCGCCCGCATCGTACTGCAGATTGGATTCAATCTCCTGGCGCTTCACTTGGGCACCAGATTTATCAAAGATCTCAACCGTACGGCGCGTAACCTCCGCGATATCACCCTCTTCAAGGAAGATAAAGCGACGGGTAACAGGCAAAAGAGCCAGTTGGTCTGAAGCGATAAAGTTCTCACCCATGCCAAGGCCGATAACCAGCGGGCTACCGGAACGGGCGGCCAGCAGAGTGCTTGGGTCGCGGGAGTCCATAATCACCGTGCCATACGCACCGCGCAGCTGCGGGATCGCGCGTAAAACAGCTTCACGCAGCGTACCGCCCTGCTCCAGCTCCCAGTGTACGAGGTGAGCAATCACTTCGGTGTCGGTGGCGGAAACAAAGACGTAGCCACGCGCCTGCAGCATTTCGCGCAGCGGTTCGTGGTTCTCTATGATGCCGTTATGCACCACCGCAATGTGGTCAGAGACATGCGGATGCGCGTTGCTTTCTGAAGGTTCGCCGTGGGTCGCCCAGCGGGTATGAGCAATACCGGTACCGCCAGGTAGAGGGTGCTCTTCCGCAGCCTGCGCCAGCATCTGGACTTTCCCCAGGCGACGCAGACGGGTCATATGACCTTCCGCATCCACCACCGCCAGACCCGCTGAATCATAGCCACGGTATTCCAGACGACGAAGACCTTCGAGAAGGATTTCAGCTACATCACGTTGCGCGACTGCGCCAACAATTCCACACATAGTTTATTAGTTCCGATTTTTACGCGTTGTCGGTCAACCTGTTGCCCGTATACCGGGCGCCCCGAGCCTTGTAGAGAGTGGGGTTATTTTTATAGGTACTGCTTTGTGGAAGGGAGATTATGTTATCTCCTCATCCGTTGTCTGCCGGATAAGCGAAACGCCATCCGGCAAAAAAGTTACTTTTTCTTCACCGGACGCTGCCAGCCCTGTTTATGGACCTGCGGTACACGGCTTAACACCAGTTCATTATCCGCCACGTTACGGGTGACAGTCGTTCCGGCGGCAATGGTGACGCCTTTGCCGATAGTGACCGGGGCCACCAGCTGGGAATCAGAACCGACAAACACGTCGTCGCCGATAATGGTTTTAAACTTGTTGGCGCCGTCATAGTTGCAGGTGATGGTACCCGCACCGATATTGACGTTATCACCAATTTCCGCATCGCCCAGATAGGTCAAATGACCCGCTTTCGAACCTTTACCCAGACGCGCTTTTTTCATCTCAACGAAGTTACCGACGTGAGCGCCTTCCAGCAGTTCCGCACCTGGACGCAGACGAGCGAACGGCCCGATGGTGCAGGCGGCCTGCAGCGTCGCATCTTCCACCACGCTGTACGGACTGATTTCACAATCGTCGCCAATGGTGCTGTTTTTAATCACGCAGCCTGCGCCAATTTTGACCCGCTGGCCCAGAACCACATTGCCTTCAAGGATAACGTTAGTATCAATCTCCACATCACGCCCGTGAGAAAGCGTGCCGCGCAGATCAAAACGCGCAGGATCGCGTAGCATGACGCCCGCCAGCAGCAGTTTTTCTGCCTGCTCGGACTGGTAGACGCGCTCCAGGCGCGCCAGCTGCAGACGGTTATTCACCCCTTCCACTTCGCTCAAGCGCTCCGGGTGTACCGCGGCAATCTCATGTCCTTCCTGGTACGCCATGGCGATGATATCGGTGATGTAGAATTCGCCCTGTGCATTGTTGTTGTCGAGCTTCGCCAGCCAGCGCTTCATGTCCGCACCGTTGGCAATCAGGATGCCGGTATTAATTTCTGGGATCAGACGCTGCTCGTCAGTCGCATCTTTGTGCTCAACAATACCGGTGACTTTGCCGTTTTCACGGGTAATACGCCCGTAACCGCTCGGATCGTCCAGCACCACCGTCAACAGACCGATACCGCCCTGTGGTTTCGCATCGCGCAGGCGCTGAAGCGTCTCAGCGGAGATCAGCGGGACATCGCCGTAGAGCATCAGAATATCTTCGTCATCGGCAAAGAACGGCGCGGCCTGCTGCATCGCGTGGCCCGTGCCAAGCTGTTCAGCCTGCAGCACCCAATTGAGGTTGCCTTCGGTTAAGGTCTGCTTGAGTAAATCACCGCCGTGACCGTACACCAGATGTACCTGGGTTGCGCCAACATGGTTAGCGGCATCAATGACATGCTGCACCATCGGTTTACCCGCGAGGGTGTGCAGTACTTTAGGGAGATCGGAATACATACGCGTGCCTTTGCCGGCGGCAAGGATCACAACGCTCATGGTACGGTTAGACATAGGTATCCTGTCTTTAGTTTAAGTATGAAGTAAACCGGGTTCGCGTTGAAAATTCTACATATTTTTCAGCATGAAATGGCCTGCTGCTAAAACGACCAACATCCTCGGTAGCCCTGTTTTTCTACCCTTATTTTCGTCCATATCAAATCCATTTGTCTTGTAAGAATTAAGACCGGATGCCAGTTTTCGCGCTATCTCGCTGCTTATGCTGTTTTTTTGCTACCTGAATAAAGAACACTTGAAATTAAAACAGTGTTTTATTTACTCATTATTGTGACAGACAAAAAAGAAACGGTGTTTTGATTTGGCGATAATTACGCCAATCAACCCTTCAGGAAGATAACATGAACAAGAAGATACCTCTGGCTCTTACCCTTTGTAGCGCAGCACTCTCTCTCTCGGCGCAGGCCGAAACGCCTGAGCAATGGAAAGCTATCGCCTTCGGGCAGTCCACCGATATCAACTTCTCCTCCAACGTGCTGGCGGAGAAAGTGGGCGTCAATAACGTGACGATTGATGGCAAAACCCTGACATCACAGCAGGTAGCCGATCTCAGTAAACCCATCACCATTGAAAGCCGTGGTGGGAAAATTGCCAACTCCCACGACGGCCTGACTTTCTTCTACACCGTACTACCGGTCGATAAGAATTTTGTCCTCGCCGCTACCGTCACCGTTGACCAGTTCGGCCCGGAAAACGGTGCCAAACCGGCCGCCCAGGAAGGGGCTGGGCTGCTGGTGCGCGATATTATCGGTATCCCGCGCCAGGAACCGCTGAAAGAAGGCTATGAAGAGTTCCCCGCAGCGTCAAATATGGTGATGAACGCCATTATGACCCAGGATAAAAAGGATGATTTCCGCGTGAAATTACAGGCTATTTCACGTAATGGGATCATCCAACCCTGGGGTAATACCGGGTCTGAAATTAAAAAAGTCAGCTACAAAGAGGGCGTGGACCTCCACCAGTCGCCAACCTTCCGTCTTAAGCTCGAACGCACCAATGAGGGCTTTGTGACCGCCTGGGCGCCGGCTGGCAGCGAGGAGTGGGTTACCCAGCAGGTACCGCACGCCGACCTCATCTCCGTGCAGGACAAAAAGCAGTATTACGTCGGCTTCTTTGCGTCACGAAACGCCAAAATCACCGTTAGCGATGCATCGTTGACGACTTCCGAGGCGAAAACAGTGTCCTCTAAACCGTTTGTCGCCAAATCCTGGCCGGTGGTGATGCAGGTGGCATCAGGCAGCCAGAGCCTGACTCAGAACTATACGTTGCAGGCTCGCGCTAACTATGACGGTCAGTTCACCGTACGACAAAACGAAGTGGTGATCGGGGAGAATAAACCGGTGAAAGCCGGGGAAATGTTCACCCAGCCTGCGACACTCAAAGAGGACAATAGCTTCCAGATAACCTTTACCCCCACCAGCGGTAAAGACCGCACGCCGGTTGAGCAGAATCTGACGGTAAGCCAGGTGAAAAACATCACCAGCAGCACTCTGTATGCGGCGGCCAACGGAAAAGCCGATGCTAAAGGCACCGCAGAGTCACCATTGGATCTGAGCACCGCCATCGAGCTGCTACCGCCGGGTGGTAAAATTATGCTCGCTGCCGGTGACTATCCAAAAACCGATATCCCACTTTCCGCAAGCGGCCTGGAGAAAAGCCGTAAAACGCTGGAAGCCCAGGGCAAAGCGGTTATCCACGGTATGTTGCTGGATGGCAACTACTGGACACTTCGTGGTATCGAGATAACCGATAAGAGCCTGCGTATTCAGGGCAGCCACAACCTGATTGAAAATGTGGTGGCCTATCGTAACGACGATACTGGCATCCAGATTTCATCAGTGGATAAGATCGGCCGCCCGCTGTGGGCAAGCCATAACCGCGTGGTGAATTCCGAATCCTTTAGCAACGAAGATCCGGGAAAGATCAATGCCGATGGGTTTGCCGTGAAGATGCGCGTAGGAGAGGGCAACCGTCTTGAAGGCTGTTACTCCCACGATAATATCGACGATGGCTTTGATCTGTTCAACAAGATTGAGGACGGGGCAAACGGGGTGGTGGTGATTGAAAACTCTATCGCGCGCAATAACACCAGCAACGGATTCAAGCTGGGCGGCGAAGGGCAGCCGGTGGCTCATGAGATCCGCAACAGCATCGCGGTAGGTAACCACCTCGATGGCTTTACCGATAACTTCAACCCGGGCAAGCTGGTGGTGGTGAATAACGTCGCCGTGGATAACCAACGCTTTAACTTTATCTTCCGCCCAAGCCCTTATGGCGATGCGACCACTCAGGGCGTATTCAGCGATAACATTTCACTGCGCAGCCAACCGGGGAAATATGATGATGCGGTAGTGGGTAACATCGATGCCACCAACTACTTTATTGAAAACGGGAAAAGCGTGAACAAGGAAGGGAAAGAGCTGCGTGCAGAGGATTTCCAGTCGCTTACGTTACCACAGCCGCTGGAGCGCAACGCGGATGGAAGTTTTAAAACCGGCAACTTCCTGACCAAAGACTGATAGCACGTTATAAGTCCCAAAAATACAAAGGTCGCCGTGAGGCGACCTTCTTCATTTTAGCGTTCCGTTTACACCGCATGTGTTGTGGTTTTCGTTAGCGGTACAGCGCATCACAGAACTGAGTCTGACCGGCAAGTGGGCGGTCAGCGCGGTAACCTTACAGGTTGAAGGTACCGAAAGAGATGTTCATAGAGCTGAAAAGAGCGATGATTTTGTTGATCAGTTTCATGATTTTTATCCTGCGATAGTAGTGGTAATTTCTGTGACTCAACTCACAAAACAAAGTCTACTCTTCTCATTTTTATCGATCAACAGCTTTGTGACGCGAATCACAAAATATTTAAAATACCTTTTCAATTTCAAATTTATTAAAACAAAACATAAAAAAAGCCAGCCTGGAAACCAGACTGGCTTTTTGACTTTCAAGCCGGTGTTACATCGCTTTTTTGGTCAACTCGATAACGCGCAGTTTAGCGATCGCTTTGGCCAGTTCCGCAGACGCCTGAGCGTAATCCACGTCGCCATGAGAGCTCTTAATGTGCTCTTCCGCTTTACGTTTCGCTTCAAGAGCTCGCGCTTCGTCGAGATCCTGACCACGAATAGCTGTATCAGCCAGAACGGTCGTGCTACCAGGCTGCACTTCAAGAATGCCGCCGGACAGATAGATAAACTCTTCATGACCGAACTGTTTAACGATGCGAATCATACCAGGCTTAATGGCGGTGAGCAGCGGTGCGTGACCCGGGAAAATACCCAGTTCACCTTCGCTACCCGTTACCTGGATTTTCTCGACCAGACCAGAGAACATTTGTTGCTCTGCGCTGACGACGTCCAGGTGGTAAGTCATTGCCATATCACCCTCCGATTAAGGCGTTAAAGTTTTTTGGCTTTTTCCACTGCTTCGTCAATGGAACCGACCATGTAGAACGCCTGCTCTGGCAGGTGATCGTATTCGCCGTCCATGATGCCTTTAAAGCCACGGATGGTGTCTTTCAGGGAGACGTATTTGCCCGGAGAACCGGTGAATACTTCTGCCACGAAGAACGGCTGGGACAGGAAGCGCTGAATCTTACGAGCGCGTGCTACCACCAGTTTATCTTCTTCAGACAGCTCATCCATACCCAGGATGGCGATGATGTCTTTCAGTTCCTGATAACGCTGCAGGATGGACTGAACGCCACGAGCGGTGTCGTAGTGTTCCTGACCAACAACCAGCGGATCCAGCTGACGGCTGGTGGAGTCCAGCGGGTCAACGGCCGGGTAGATACCCAGGGAAGCGATCTGACGGCTCAGTACCACGGTTGCATCTAAGTGAGCAAAGGTGGTTGCTGGGGATGGGTCAGTCAAGTCATCCGCAGGTACGTATACCGCCTGAACGGAGGTGATAGAACCGGTTTTGGTGGAGGTGATACGTTCCTGCAGAACGCCCATCTCTTCCGCCAGAGTCGGCTGATAACCTACCGCTGAAGGCATACGGCCCAGCAGTGCAGATACTTCTGTACCGGCCAGGGTGTAACGATAGATGTTATCGACGAACAGCAGTACGTCGCGACCTTCGTCACGGAACTTCTCAGCCATGGTCAAACCGGTCAGCGCTACGCGCAGACGGTTTCCTGGTGGCTCGTTCATCTGGCCGTAAACCAGGGATACTTTATCGATAACGTTGGAGTCGGTCATTTCGTGGTAGAAGTCGTTACCCTCACGAGTACGTTCACCTACGCCCGCAAACACAGAGTAACCGGAGTGCTCAATCGCGATGTTACGAATAAGCTCCATCATGTTTACGGTTTTACCAACACCCGCACCGCCGAACAGACCAACTTTACCGCCCTTAGCAAACGGACACATCAGGTCGATAACTTTGATGCCGGTTTCCAGCAGTTCCTGAGAGTTTGACAACTCTTCGTAGGAAGGAGCTGAACGGTGGATAGCCCAACGCTCTTCTTCACCGATGTCGCCTTTCATGTCTACCGGTTGACCCAGTACGTTCATGATACGACCCAGTGTTGCTTTACCTACCGGGACTTCGATTGGGTGTTCGAGGTCTTTTACATCCAGACCGCGACGCAGACCGTCGGAAGAACCCATAGCGATGGTACGTACGATACCGCCGCCGAGCTGCTGCTGAACTTCCAGCACCAGCACTTCATTACCATTCTGAACCTCAAGGGCTTCGTACACACGCGGTACGGCATCCTGAGGGAATTCGACGTCAACTACGGCGCCGATTACCTGGACAATTTTTCCAGTAGCCATCTTGAATCCTCTACGAATTAACCTGGTTATACCGCGGATGCACCACCGACGATCTCGGTGAGTTCCTGAGTAATGCTGGCCTGACGAGCTTTGTTGTATACCAACTGCAGCTCTTTAATCAGGCTGCCGCCATTGTCGGTCGCGGCTTTCATCGCCACCATACGTGCGGCCTGCTCGCTGGCCAGGTTTTCTACCACGCCCTGATAAACCTGAGACTCGACATAACGACGCAGCAGGGTATCCAGCAGCGCTTTCGGGTCTGGCTCATACAGGTAATCCCAGGATTTACGCTTCAACTCACTATCATCTGATGCCGGCAGCGGCAGCAGTTGAACAATGTTTGGCGTCTGAGACATGGTGTTAATAAATTTGTTGCTGACAATATAAAGCTTGTCCAGACGACCTTCATCGTAGGCCTGCAACATCACTTTTACCGGACCGATCAGTTCGGACAGGGCAGGTTTATCACCCATACCTGTTACCTGAGCGACGATGTTGCCACCTACGGAATTAAAGAAGGACACGCCTTTAGAGCCGATCATTGCGATATCGCACTGAACGCTTTTTTCGGACCATGCCTTCATTTCCGCCAGCAGTTTTTTGAACAGGTTAATGTTCAAACCACCGCACAGACCACGGTCGGTAGACACCACCAGGTAGCCCACGCGTTTAACGTCGCGTTCTTCCAGGTATGGGTGCTTATATTCCAGATTACCGTTCGCAAGGTGACCAATCACTTTGCGCATGGTATCTGCATAAGGACGGCTGGCCGCCATGCGATCCTGCGATTTACGCATTTTGGAAGCGGCGACCATCTCCATCGCTTTAGTGATCTTTTGCGTGTTCTGGACGCTTGCGATCTTACTACGTATCTCTTTTGCGCCGGCCATGAGCTTCTCCTCAATGCCTTACGGCCTGCCCTAAGACAGGCCGCTAGACTTTACCAGGACTGGGTTGCTTTGAAGGAATCGAGGATGCCTTTCAGCTTGCCTTCGATTTCGTCGTTATAGCCACCGGACTGGTTGATCTCTTGCATCAACGGAGCGTGATCACGGTCAACGTAAGCCAGCAGAGCGGCTTCGAAGCTACCGATTTTCGCCAGTTCAACATCCGCCAGATAACCACGTTCTGCTGCGAACAGAACCAGAGACTGCTGCGCGACAGACATCGGCGCATACTGTTTCTGTTTCAGCAGTTCAGTTACTTTCTGACCGTGGTCCAGCTGCTTACGGGTTGCATCATCAAGGTCAGATGCAAACTGGGAGAACGCTGCCAGTTCACGATACTGTGCCAGAGCGGTACGGATACCACCGGACAGTTTTTTCATGATCTTGGTCTGCGCTGCACCACCAACACGGGATACGGAGATACCCGGGTTAACCGCAGGACGAATACCGGCGTTAAACAGGTTGGTTTCCAGGAAGATCTGACCATCGGTAATGGAAATTACGTTGGTCGGAACGAACGCAGAAACGTCACCCGCTTGGGTTTCGATAATCGGCAGAGCGGTCAAAGAACCGGTTTTCCCTTTCACTTCACCTTTGGTGAAGGCTTCAACGTATTCGGCGTTAACACGCGCAGCACGCTCCAGCAGACGGGAGTGCAGATAGAATACGTCGCCCGGGAATGCTTCACGTCCTGGTGGACGACGGAGCAGCAGGGAAATCTGACGGTAAGCAACGGCCTGTTTGGACAGGTCATCATAAATGATCAGCGCATCTTCGCCGCGGTCGCGGAAGTATTCGCCCATTGCGCAACCAGCGTATGGCGCCAGGTATTGCAGTGCAGCGGATTCAGACGCAGTTGCCACAACAACGATGGTGTTAGCCAGCGCGCCGTGTTCTTCCAGTTTACGTACCACGTTAGAAATGGTGGACGCTTTCTGGCCGATAGCCACGTATACGCACTTGATGCCGGAATCACGTTGGTTGATGATGGCGTCGATTGCCAGCGCGGTTTTACCGGTCTGACGGTCGCCGATGATCAGTTCACGCTGACCACGACCGATTGGGATCATGGCATCAACGGACTTATAACCAGTCTGCACTGGCTGATCAACGGATTGACGTTCGATTACGCCTGGTGCGATAGCTTCAACGGCAGAGAAGCCGTCGTTGTCCAGCGCGCCTTTACCATCGATTGGTGCACCCAGGGTGTTAACCACACGGCCCAGCAGGCCACGGCCAACCGGAACTTCCAGGATACGACCAGTACACTTAACGGTCATGCCTTCGGCAAGGTCAGCGTACGGACCCATCACAACTGCACCTACGGAGTCGCGCTCCAGGTTCAGTGCGATAGCGTAACGGTTACCCGGCAGGGAAATCATTTCACCCTGCATACAATCGGCCAAGCCGTGGATGCGGATAACACCGTCACTTACAGAAACAATAGTACCTTCGTTGTGAGCTTCACTCACAACACTGAACTGAGCAATGCGCTGCTTGATCAGTTCGCTGATTTCGGTGGAATTCAGTTGCATGCTCCAGTCCCCTTAAGACTGCAAGACGTCTGCAAGGCGATCAAGACGGCCGCGTACGCTACCATCAATGACCATATCACCCGCACGGATGATAATACCTGCCATTACAGACTTATCGATTTTGCAATTCAGCTTAACTTTGCGTGACAGACGCTTTTCCATCGCGGCGCCGATCTTCGCAAGCTGTTCTTCACTCAATGCGATGGCTGAAGTGATTTCTACCTCAGAGGTAGCCTCACTCGCAGCACGCAGGTGAATGAACTGCTCGAGAACATCCGGGAGCACCTTAAGACGACCATTTTCAGCCATGACCTTAACCAGGTTCTGACCATTTTCGTCCAGTTGCTCACCACAGACAGCGATAAACGATTTAGCGAGCGTTTCTGGCGCCATCGCGCCAGACAGAAGCTCTGCCATTTGTTCGTTCTTCGTCACTTCGGCGGCAAACGCCAGCATATCCTGCCAGCGCTCTACGCTTTTGTGTTCGACGGCAAAGTCAAAAGCTGCTTTGGCGTAGGGGCGAGCTACCGTAATAAATTCAGACATCAGCCCCTCCCTCCTTACAGTTCAGCGACAAGTTTATCCACGATGTCGCTGTTAGCAGCTTCATCCACGGAACGTTCGATGATCTTCTCGGCGCCAGCAACAGCCAGGATAGCAACTTGCTTACGCAGTTCTTCGCGAGCACGTTTACGCTCGGCGTCGATTTCTGCCTGAGCCTGTGCCACGATTTTAGTGCGTTCCTGTTCTGCTTCAGCTTTCACTTCGTCCAGAATCTGGGAGCGACGTTTATTCGCCTGCTCAATGATTACCTGGGCTTCCGCTTTTGCTTTTTTCAGCTGGTCGGTCGCATTGGCCTGTGCAAGGTCCAAATCCTTTTTAGCTCGTTCTGCAGAAGAAAGACCGTCAGCAATTTCTTTTTGACGTTTTTCGATGGCTGCCATTAATGGCGGCCATACGTATTTCATGCAGAACAGAACGAAGAGGACAAACGCGATGGCCTGGCCGAGGATTGTTGCGTTAAGATTCACAGCACAATGCCTCTTTATCTAGTTAACGTTCTGATATTGCTCTTACTTAATTCAAAGCAACGCTTACTACGCGACAGCGAACATCACGTACAGACCCAGACCTACAGCGATCATAGGGATAGCATCCACCAGACCCATAACGATAAAGAACTGAGTACGCAGCAGAGGAATCAGATCCGGTTGACGCGCTGCGCCTTCCAGGAATTTGCCCCCGAGGATGCCGATACCGATCGCAGCACCGATTGCCGCCAGACCCATCATCACAGCGGCAGCCATGTACAGCAGATCCATATTCAGGTTTTCCATGACAGTCTCCAGTTTGTTTCAGTTAAAACGTAGTAGTGTTGGTAAATTAATGCTCTTCAGACGCCATCGACAGATAGACGATCGTCAGAACCATGAAGATGAAGGCTTGCAGCGTAATAATCAGGATGTGGAAAATGGCCCATGGCACATTCAGAATCCACTGTGACCACCACGGCAACAGACCAGCAATCAGAATGAAAATCAGCTCACCGGCATACATGTTGCCGAACAGTCGCAGACCCAGAGATACTGGTTTGGACAGCAGGCTTACCCCTTCAAGGATTAAGTTGACAGGAATAAATGCCCAGTGATTGAACGGCTGCAGCGTCAACTCTTTCGTGAAGCCACCGATGCCTTTCATTTTGATGCTGTAGAACAGAATCAGGATAAACACGCCCAGTGCCATAGACAGGGTAATGTTTACATCCGCAGATGGAACCACGCGCAGCGCCGGCAGGCCCAGTATATGCTCAGCAATATACGGCAGCAGGTCGATAGGCAGTAAGTCCATCAGGTTCATCAGGAAGACCCAGACAAAGATCGTCAGGGCTAGCGGTGCGATAACCTTGCTCTTGCCATGGTACATGTCTTTGACACTGCCATGAACGAAGCCGATTACCAGCTCAATCGCGGTCTGAAATTTACCTGGCACGCCGCTGGTCGCTCTTTTAGCAACGCTACGGAACGTAAGCAGGAACAACAGACCCAGCACCACCGAGAAGAACATGGAGTCAATATTGAGCGTCCAGAAGGTGGCTGGGGGGTTATGCGGATCTACCAGCGAGAAAGTACGCAGATCAAGCTGAAGGTTATTCAGGTGATGACCTATGTATTCCTGCGGCGTCATATTTTCAGAAGCCATGATGCCTTTTACCCTTTGTTGTTAATTACAGCGGGTGCCAGTATCTGAACCACTAGCACCAAAATCCATGTCACGATCAGCGGCAAGAATACCGCCTTCAAAACCGCCAGCGCCACTATCAGCAACACCAGCATCGCTAACACCTTGAACGCTTCCCCGAAGGCGAACGTCCAGGCAACTCGGCCTTTAGCGGGTGTATGCGCCTGATGACGCCAGGCAAATATCATAAACAACATATTAGGCAGTAACACTGCCAGGCCTCCACACGCGGCGGAGATGCCCCAGAAGGGGTCTTTTAGGCTGAACAGCAATCCACTTGCTATTACTGCCAGAAGCTGAATGAACAGAAGCTTACGAGCAACGTTTCGACTCACGAGCGACATAGACATCACGTTTTAACTCCTGCTCCCTTTGAGGTATGCCGCGTGTCGTATAAAACGTTCTTTAAAGCTCAGAGTCAAGCATCAAAAAGCGGTCAAATTATACGGTGACGCCCCGTTAATTCAAACAATAAGTAGCCAAAACGTGAATAAATATTTAAATATTTTTCATTCGCGCTATTTTTCTACTTTTCGACAAAGTGTGAACGATCGTACAAAAGTGCAAAAGCAGCGAAAACAGTGATTATAAAGCGTGCACAAGATCACACATTAAACATTTTAGCTCTAAGCCTTTGAATCAATGCAGCAAAAGACGAGTTCTCATCGTTTTGATATCTAAGACTAAAATTGCCCACTCTTTTAAAAACACGCCGATACAGAACAAAAACCATTCATTGACATTTATAATAAATTATTAACATGCCTGAATGACGTCAGAGCTGATTTTTAGCAGGCTGATATTTTCCATGTTTACTATTTTTAGCATTAACAAAAAAAGCTGAGTTACTGAGAAGATAAAACAACGTTAAGTATGGGTTAAACATAGCAAGCCACAGACCTTTTTTTTCACCCATTTGTTAACACCAAAAACCGCACTTTTTATGCACTTTTTTTGATAAAAATTAACTTTTATTTGGCTTAATAATCACCAAATGACGCTCCCCTTCCAGATGAGGAACCTTCAGCTCAACAACCGACTCCACGCTAAACTGAGCGGGAAGTTGCGCAATCTCGTCTGTTGGCAGCACACCTTTCAGGGCATAGAAGCGACCGTCTTCTCCAGGCAGATGATGGCACCAGTTCACCATATCCGTCATCGAGGCAAAAGCACGGCTAATTACGCCATCAAATGGAGGCTCTGCCAGGAACTCTTCAACGCGGCTTTGCACCGGGGTAATGTTCTCAAGCTTGAGCTCATGCTGCACCTGACGCAGGAAACGCACGCGCTTACCTAGGCTATCCAACAGGGTGAAATGGGCATCGGGACGCACGATAGACAGTGGAATACCCGGTAACCCAGGGCCTGTACCGACGTCGATAAAGCGCTCACCTTTCAGCGATGGCGCGACCACGATGCTATCGAGAATGTGGCGAACCAGCATTTCGTTGGGATCGCGAACGGAGGTCAGGTTGTACGCTTTGTTCCACTTGTGCAGCATATCAACATACGCCACAAGCTGATTTTTCTGGTGATCGGTGAGCGAAATTCCTGCTTCATCGAGCAGACGAGAAAGTTTGTTGAGCACGGTGATTACCCTGTCTAAAAATAACTTGCCCGGTAGCATGACGCTGACCGGGCCAATGAATCAATAAGGCAGATGCATCAGCATCCACCGAAGTGCCGGGTGAACGGCGCTATCACGCGCTACGGCGCAGCAGTCCCTGTTTTTTCAGCCACACCAGCAGAATGGAGATAGCCGCAGGGGTGATCCCGGAAATACGCGATGCCTGGCCGATAGAAACCGGTTTGTGATCGTTGAGTTTGGCGATCACTTCGTTAGACAAACCGTTTACCTGACGATAGTCCAGCGTCGCTGGCAGCAGCGTGTTTTCATTGCGCTGCTGTTTCTCAATCTCGTCCTGCTGACGAGCGATGTAACCTTCGTATTTCACCTGGATTTCAACCTGTTCTGCCGCCTGCGCATCTTCCAGCGCCGGAGTGAACGGGGTCAGAGTGGTCAGTTGCTCGTAGGTCATTTCCGGACGACGCAACAGATCTTCCCCGCTAGCTTCACGGGTCAGTGGCGCACTCAGGTGAGCATTCACTTCGGCTGCAGTCTCCGCCGATGGGTTAACCCAGGTCGATTTCAGGCGCTGACGCTCACGCTCGATGTTTTCCAGCTTCTCGTTGAAACGCGCCCAGCGGACATCATCCACCATACCCAGTTCGCGGCCGATTTCTGTCAGACGCAGATCGGCGTTGTCTTCGCGCAGCATCAAACGATATTCCGCACGAGAGGTAAACATACGGTACGGTTCTTTGGTCCCCAGAGTGCAGAGATCGTCCACCAGTACGCCCAGATAAGCCTGATCGCGACGCGGAGCCCAGCCTTCTTTCTCGGCCGACAGACGTGCGGCGTTCAGACCGGCCAGCATCCCCTGAGCGGCGGCTTCTTCGTAGCCGGTGGTGCCGTTAATCTGGCCCGCAAAGAACAGGCCCTGGATAAATTTGCTCTCAAGCGTTGGCTTCAGGTCGCGCGGATCGAAGAAATCGTACTCGATGGCATAGCCTGGGCGAACAATGCGGGCGTTTTCCATCCCCTGCATGGAGCGGACGATTTGCATTTGCACATCGAACGGCAGGCTGGTGGAGATACCGTTCGGATAAATTTCGTTAGAGGTCAGTCCTTCCGGCTCGAGGAAGACCTGATGCTGATTCCTGTCGGCAAAGCGCATTACTTTGTCTTCGATCGACGGGCAGTAGCGTGGGCCGATCCCTTCGATCACACCGGCATACATCGGGCTGCGATCGAGGTTATTACGGATCACCTCATGAGTTTTCTCATTGGTGTGCGTGACATAGCACGGCATCTGCCGTGGGTGCTGAGATGCTTTGCCCAGGAATGAGAAAACCGGCAGCGGATTGTCGCTATTTTGCTGACCCAGCACGCTGAAATCGATGGTCCGTGCGTCAATACGCGGCGGTGTCCCGGTTTTCAGACGGCTGACGCGCAGCGGCAGCTCACGCAGACGGCGGGACAACGAAATGGACGGAGGATCGCCAGCACGACCACCGCTGTAGTTATCCAGCCCAATGTGGATTTTGCCGTCAAGGAATGTCCCGACGGTCAGAACAACCGCTTTGGCGCGGAATTTAAGCCCCATTTGGGTTACAGCGCCAACCACACGATCGTTCTCAACAATCAGATCTTCGACCGCCTGCTGGAAGATCATCAGATTCGGCTGGTTCTCCAGCGCTGTGCGTACCGCCTGGCGATAGAGCACGCGATCCGCCTGAGCTCGGGTGGCACGAACGGCCGGGCCTTTGCTGGCGTTTAGTATCCTAAACTGAATACCCGCATGGTCGATAGCCGTTGCCATCAGGCCGCCAAGAGCATCCACTTCTTTTACCAGGTGTCCTTTCCCAATGCCGCCAATCGCCGGGTTGCAGCTCATCTGCCCCAGCGTGTCGATATTGTGTGTCAAAAGCAGAGTCTGCTGACCCATTCGCGCTGCGGCCATCGCGGCCTCAGTGCCTGCATGACCCCCGCCAATGATGATGACGTCAAAAGGATCCTGATAAAACATGGTGGTTTGCCTCGCGTAAAGCGGTTTGAAAATGGATTGAAGCCCGGGCCGTGGATTCTACTCAACTTTAGTCGATGGAGAAAGGGTTCGGATCTTGGGTATTAAAAAGAAGATCTTTTTATTTAGAGATCTGTTCTATTGTGATCTCTTATTAGGATCGCCAACTTCTGTGGATAAGTCCGATCCGGAATTTAAGATCAACCGTTTAAGAAGGATCGTTAGCTGTGAATGATCGGTGATCCTATCCAGTATAAGCTGGGATCAAAACGCAGGGTTATACACAGGTCAAAAACCAGGCAGAAGTTATTCTTTGGATAACTACCGGTTGATCCAAGCTTTTAACCAGTGTTATCCACAGAACAAAGTGCGATCTTTACAAATCTCTGAGCAAAAGATGCCACGATCCCACCCATATTTCGGCCGGATCTTCAGGAATCTCATGTTCGAGCACATTAATCTTAAGTGTTTCGCCAATCTGTTTGGCGCCGCAAGCCTTCAATTCTTCATCCAGCTTGTCGATAGCACCACAGAAGGTGTCGTATTCACGGCTACCTATTCCGATAGCACCAAAGCGCACCAGGGAAAGATCCGGTTTCTGCTCGCGTAATGCTTCATATAAAGGCAGCAGGTTATCAGGAATGTCTCCTGCACCATGCGTTGAGCTGACCACCAGCCAGATCCCCTCGCTCGGTAACTCATCCAGCATCGGGCCGTGCAGCATTTCGCTGGAAAAACCGGCATCTTCCAGTTTTTCAGCCAGGTGTTCTGCTACATATTCCGCACTGCCGAGAGTACTGCCGCTGATAAGAGTGATATCTGCCATGATCGCCCACCTATATAAAGAGGGCGTATTGTACGCTGTGAACGAGCTGGGATCTACCTGTGGAAAAATGTGGGATTAAAAAAGCCGATCATGGCTTTATGGTACGCATAATCGGGTTCTGCAGGACGATCAATGTCTCGGTGGACTGAATTTCATCAATTGTTTGGATCTTGTTGATAAGTACCTGCTGAAGAGCATCGATAGATTTACACATGACTTTAATAAAGATGCTGTAGTGGCCGGTGGTGTAGTACGCCTCGGTGACTTCATCCAGGCTTTCCAGTCGTGCCAGCGCGGAAGGATAGTCTTTGGCGCTCTTTAAAATAATGCCGATAAAGCAGCCTACGTCATAGCCTAGCTGCTTGGGGCTGACGTCAACATGCGCACCGGTAATGATCCCTGCCTGCTTCATTTTCTCGACGCGAACGTGAATGGTGCCGGGGCTAACGGCGAATTGTTTTGCTAATTCGGCATAGGCGGTACGCGCGTTGGCCATCAGGGCGTCAAGGATGCCGCGATCCAGATTGTCGATTTGATAATTTTCCATTGGTTTTTCTTATGATGATTAACGATTAACTCTATTTTAGCTATAAATTTTGATGAATCAAAAGTGAGTGAGGCTTTTTATTGTTTGATTATTGTATTAGTGACCTATTTTGTTGCTTAATCAATGGCAACAGGACGCAGGAGTAAAAATAATGAAAACCGCATACATCGCAAAACAACGCCAGATTAGTTTCGTTAAATCCTATTTTTCCCGTCAGCTGGAAGAGAAGCTAGGGCTCGTAGAAGTTCAGGCGCCGATCTTAAGCCGCGTGGGGGATGGGACGCAGGATAACCTGTCTGGTTGCGAGAAGGCGGTTCAGGTGAAGGTGAAAACACTGCCAGATGCCCAGTTCGAAGTGGTTCATTCACTGGCGAAGTGGAAACGTCAAACCCTGGGACAACACGACTTCAGCGCGGGCGAAGGGCTCTACACGCACATGAAAGCCCTTCGCCCCGATGAAGATAGACTGACCGCCATTCACTCCGTTTACGTCGACCAGTGGGACTGGGAGCGTGTAATGGGTGATAACGAACGCCACGTCGGTACGCTGGAAAGCACCGTCAAAGCCATCTGGGCGGGTATTAAAGAAACTGAAGCCGCTGTGAGCAAAGAATTTGGTCTGACACCGTTCCTGCCAGAACAGATCCACTTCGTCCACAGCGAAACGCTGCTGAGCCGTTATCCAGGACTGGATGCAAAAGGTCGTGAACGTGCAATAGCCAAAGAGCTGGGCGCGGTCTTCCTTATCGGTATCGGCGGCAAATTATCCGACGGTCAGCGTCACGATGTTCGTGCGCCGGACTATGACGACTGGAGTACTCAATCTACCAGCGGTTTTGCCGGTCTCAACGGCGATATCCTGGTGTGGAACCCGGTACTGGAAGACGCGTTTGAGCTCTCTTCCATGGGGATTCGCGTGGATGCCAAAGCGCTGAAACATCAGCTTCAGCTGACCGGTGACGAAGATCGTTTGCAGCTGGAATGGCACCAGGCGCTGTTGGGCGGCGAAATGCCGCAGACTATCGGCGGTGGGATTGGCCAGTCGCGTCTGACGATGCTGCTGCTGCAGCTTCCGCATATCGGCCAGGTACAATGCGGTGTGTGGCCAGCACAGGTACGTGAGAGCGTCTCTTCTCTACTGTAATCAAAGATTAACGCTGCCAGCGTCTCAGCAGGCGGCTTCTTAACCCGGTATCAAAGCGCCAGATATGATCGAAAATGCGCATGATCCCGGGTTTACCATGTGCAGACATCGCCACGGCGTGAAAACGATGTTGGTACTTATGCTGCAGATCTCCCACCTTCTTTACCACTTCATCCGGCAGTCGCTGGGCGATAAAATCTGAGATAACCACCGCGTCGGCATCCTGCCACTGCGGGTTTTGCAGATGTTCAATAATGGCGCGAAAACAGCTCGCCATGTCGGTACCGCCGCGAAAACGCTGGCTTAAAAAGCGAATGGCCTGCTCCAGCCCTTGAGAGCTGGTGAGCTCGTAGCGCACGACTTCACTTGAGAACAACATAATATAGCAGCGACGATTGTCAGCCAGCGCGACACGCATTAGTGCCAGACAGAATGCTTTGGCGCACTGTTCGTTGAAGCCGCCCATTGAACCGGAAGTATCCACGCAGACAATAAAAGGCCCACGCGGCTGTTCGTCTTCATCCTGGCGTACCACCGGGCGCTCGGTCACTTTTTCATGCCAGGCGTCGCCGTGCAGGCGATAGGTTAACAACTGTTTTTCCACCAGCCGCCGATAAAACTCATATTCCAGCTCGGTGATGCCCAGCGTCGCCAGTTCTGGCGGCAGCAGACGCAGGATATCGTCGCTTTGCTGAATTCCGTCGACCTGTTCTGGCACGGTCGATGGTTCGCGCACCAGCGTGCGGAAGGTCTCCATCGGCGCATCTTTTTTCGGTACAGACTTCGCCTCGCGAGAACGCCCCAGCTGTTCGGCCAGACGCATCAGTTCCGGCTGCTGGCTGAGAAACTCGCCGTATTTGACGATTAATTGGTAGTCGCCGCGATTGAGCTGCCCGGCGCTCATGTCCCAGAGTCGGCCGCCAGCGCTGTCGTTATCCACCAGCACCGGTTCCAGTTGCCCGCTTAAGGTCATCCGTTCCTGCACTTCGCTAAGCAGCTGTTCGCGTTCTTCTTCCAGAAGCTGTTGGTTCAGTGAAGTCACCTGGACCACCAGACTTAAGCGCCAGCGTTGAAGAAAGAGCGTATGCAGCGCAGGAGTAAAGGTCGCGTTATTGGCTATAAGCTGCTGGGCCTGAGCAGCAAAGGGTGACTGTACTCGTTTCAACAACGCCTGAATCTGCGGAAGCTGGACGATGAATTGGGCCGTCGATAGCAGCTGACTCTGCTGATAGCAGATAACCTCTTCTTCCAGTTCCGGCGGGATGGGCGCGCCTTTCAGCCGGTTTTTAAAGGTTTCACGCCAGCGAGGGAGATCCTCTGTAATGGCGCTTTTCAAACGGGGAAATTTTTCAAAGAAGACCGCCAACTGTGGTGAGGCCAGCAGAGCGATGATCATCTCTTCGATCATCCCCTCTTCGCTGACCGCCAGCATCATGTTGAGCGTATCAACGGTCAGCATTGCTGCGCCTGTTTGATCTGGACGGCGACGTCCTGCAGGCTGGCTTCAATACGCCCTAACCACTCTTCATTTATAAACAGGCATTTTTGCTGTTCGCTAAAGCGGTTGTGCTGTTGATGCCACTCTTCATCAAGGGCACTGAGCTGCTGACGAATTTCGCCCGGCATGTTCTCTGGTGTATGGCTTCCCGGTAGCGACAGGCGGGAACCTTGCAGACTGACGTCACGCACCACAAGGTGCTGAGCCGCATCGACTTCCATATTCAACGTCAGCGCAAAGCCGATACCGTTAAGTTTTCCACGGATTTCTCCCCCCTTCTCCAGCCAGTTCTCCAGCGCCTGACGTTCGAAGGTGATATGAATGACTTCAATATCGTGCAGCTTGAGCGGCTTTTGTAACAGCAGCGTCACCGTTGGCGACTGCACCTCTGGCGGCAGCTCGTAGTGTGGCTTGCGGCTGAACATTCCGCCCAGTCGAGTGACTTTAAGCGCCGTTTTATCGCTTTGCTGTTGCTGGATTTGTAAACGCTGTTGGGTGATTGCGCCCAGTTTATTGAGCATGGCTTGCTGCTGCCACGCGTGCCCGGTCATCAAAATATCTATCTGTTGTTGCAGTAAATTCCGGCTTTCTGCGTCATGCCATAGGCACTCTTTAAGCAAGATCAGATCGATAGGTGCTACCGCATCCCGGCCGCTGAAAAAGGCACATGCTTGTAGCAAACGGACGGCCTTTTTCCAGCGTCGGTCGGAGACGTAAGGCGCATTGGGCAGATTATCCAGTTGCTGACGCAGCGTGAAGATCAGTTCAAAGACCATATCGGGGAGTTTGATTTTGCCGATATCTTTCTGCCACTGGAAGTACTCTTCATCTGTGACCTGTAGGTTGGATGGGATCTGATTGTCGTTTTCGTCCTGTTGGCTAATCAGCATCGAGCGAAAATTGCCTTTATCCTGAACTTTGTCGAGCCACAGGCGGATGAGCATGCGGTCATATAATGCTTCAAGGCTGCTTTCGGCTTCTGGCAGCTCATTCGATGCCGTGACCAGCAGGCGCATCGGGATCTTGTCAACGTTGGCGCCGTTACGGAAGTGACGTTCGTTGATGGCGGTTAACAGGGTATTCAGGATGGCCGGACCAGCTTTCCAGATTTCATCGAGGAAAACGATTTCTGCTTCGGGTAAATAACCGGCGGTCAGGCGCTCGTAGCGACCTTCATCCTTTAGGGCCTGAATAGACAGCGGGCCAAAGACCTCTTCCGGCGTGGAAAAGCGAGTCATCAGATATTCGAATGCTCGGGCGTGCTGAAAGGCGAATTTCAGGCGGCGGGCAATCAGGCTTTTGGCGATTCCAGGCGGTCCCAGCAAGAAGACGCTTTCACCGCTCAGCGCCGCCAGAAGGCACAGACGAATGGCATGGCTACGCTCAAATAACCCTTTTTCTAACGCGCTGCTTAGACGCGAAATTCTTTCTGCTAATAAATGTGGTTGGGCCATAATTAACCTGCGTCCTTTCGCCAAGTAATCAGCTAACTGGCTGAGTATAGACGTTTAAGTCTGGCGGTGAATAGCCTGAAAGAACCTCGCCATTTATTGAGGCAGGTTAAGATGACGCAATTAAGGGGTACGATTTTGACGTTAATCGTGCATACTGTGCGCTTTTGGTGGGCCAAGGGACTAGGCACACATTTGTTTTATAAACGAAAGACTAGTCTATGAGCACTGATAATAAACAATCTTTATCAGCGATTACACTCGCTGCAATTGGCGTGGTATACGGCGATATCGGTACCAGCCCTCTTTATACGCTTCGTGAATGCTTGTCCGGTCAGTTTGGTTTTGGTGTTGAACGGGATGCCGTTTTTGGTTTCTTGTCGCTCATTTTCTGGCTGCTGATTCTCACCGTATCGCTCAAATACATTACTTTCGTCATGCGGGCAGATAATGCCGGTGAAGGTGGGATCCTTACGCTGATGTCGCTGGCGGGACGCAACACGTCTGCACGCACCACATCGCTACTGGTGATCCTTGGGCTTATCGGCGGTAGTTTCTTCTATGGTGAAGTGGTGATTACCCCGGCGATCTCGGTGATGTCGGCGATTGAAGGCCTGGAAATCATAGCCCCTGATCTCGAAACCTGGGTGGTCCCGATTTCGATTATCGTTCTGACGCTGCTGTTTGCTATTCAGAAGCACGGGACCAGCATGGTGGGCAAGCTGTTCGCCCCAATCATGCTTATCTGGTTCCTGCTGCTGGCTGTACTAGGCGCGCGTAGCATTATCGCTAATCCTGAAGTTTTGCAGGCGCTAAACCCTTACTGGGCGGTTCACTTCTTCCTTGAATACAAAACGGTTTCGTTCGTCGCGCTAGGCGCGGTGGTGCTGTCGATTACCGGTGTGGAAGCGCTGTATGCTGATATGGGTCACTTTGGTAAATTACCGATTCGCCTGGCCTGGTTCTCGGTGGTTCTGCCGTCACTGGTGTTGAACTACTTCGGTCAGGGGGCGCTGCTGCTCAAGCATCCGGAAGCGATTAAGAACCCGTTCTTCCTGCTGGCGCCAGAGTGGGCGCTGATCCCGATGCTGATTCTCGCCGCACTGGCGACGGTCATTGCCTCTCAGGCGGTTATCTCCGGGGTCTTCTCGCTGACTCGCCAGGCGGTTCGCCTCGGATATCTGTCGCCGATGCGTATTATTCATACCTCGGAAATGGAGTCGGGCCAGATTTACATCCCATTCATTAACTGGCTTCTCTATATCTCGGTTGTTATCGTCATTATCAGCTTTGAGCACTCCTCAAACCTGGCGGCGGCGTACGGTATTGCGGTAACCGGAACCATGGTGTTAACCACCATTCTGTTTACCACGGTGGCGCGTAAGAACTGGCACTGGAACAAGCTTGTGGTTGGCCTGCTGCTGGTGGGCTTTATGTGCATCGACATTCCGTTGTTCTCGGCAAACCTCGACAAAATTGTCTCCGGTGGTTGGCTGCCGCTGACGCTGGGTCTGGTGATGTTCACCATCATGACCACCTGGAAAAGCGAGCGTTTCCGCCTGCTGCGTCGTATGCATGAACACGGTAACTCTCTGGAAGCGATGATTGCGTCACTGGAGAAATCGCCGCCGGTACGCGTGCCGGGCACCGCGGTGTATATGTCGCGCGCGCTGAACGTTATCCCGTTTGCCATGCTGCATAACCTCAAGCACAACAAGGTGCTGCATGAGCGCGTGATTCTGTTGACCTTGCGTACCGAAGATGCGCCATACGTGCATAACGTTCGTCGCGTGCAGATAGAACAACTGTCGCCAACCTTCTGGCGCGTGGTTGCCAGCTATGGCTGGCGTGAAACGCCGAATGTTGAAGAGGTGTTCCACCGCTGCGGTCTTGAAGGCTTAAGCTGTCGGATGATGGAAACGTCGTTCTTTATGTCGCACGAGTCGCTGATTGTCGGCAAACGTCCGTGGTATCTGCGCCTGCGCGGCAAGCTGTACCTGCTGCTCCAGCGCAACGCGCTGCGCGCGCCGGATCAGTTTGAAATCCCGCCTAACCGGGTTATCGAACTGGGAACCCAGGTCGAAATCTAAAATAATCAACGCCCTCCCTCATTCTGATGGAGGGCGTTTTTTTATCGCTAATTTTGGTTTGCGAAACGTTTCGATGGCGATCACATTTCTATAACCTGATGATGGTTTTCTGCGCGTACTTGAGACTAAACTTAAGACAGCGAAACGTTTCGCTAGTGGAGCAAGAAAACAAATGAAGAAAGGCACGGTACTCAACTCTGAAATCTCTGCGGTTATCTCCCGTCTGGGTCATACCGATACGCTGGTGGTGTGCGATGCGGGTTTACCTATTCCCCACAGCACCGCGCGCATCGATATGGCGTTAACCCAGGGCGTTCCCACCTTTATGCAGGTGTTGGGCGTAGTGACTCAGGAGATGCAGGTCGAGGCCGCCATTCTCGCGACGGAAATTCAACAACATAATCCGCAGCTCCACGAAACGTTGCTCAAACACATCGAGCAACTGCAACAACACCAGGGAAATTGCATTGACGTTCGTTATGTCTCGCATGAGCAGTTCAAACAACAAACCGCAGACAGTCAGGCGGTGATTCGCAGCGGGGAATGTTCCCCGTATGCGAATATCATTCTCTGTGCTGGCGTCACTTTCTGAGGCCATCATGGACGCACTCTTACAACTCAAAGGGATCGATAAATCGTTCCCGGGCGTGAAGGCGCTCTCCGGTGCTGCGTTAAATGTCTACTCCGGGCGCGTGATGGCGCTGGTGGGGGAAAACGGCGCGGGCAAATCCACGATGATGAAAGTGCTGACCGGGATCTACGCCCGCGACGCCGGTTCATTAACGTGGCTGGGCAAAGAAACGACCTTCACCGGCCCAAAATCCTCCCAGGAAGCCGGGATCGGCATCATCCACCAGGAGCTGAACCTGATCCCGCAGCTGACGATCGCCGAGAACATTTTTCTCGGCCGTGAGTTTGTCGGCCGCTTTGGCAAAATCGACTGGAAAAGGATGTATGCCGAAGCCGACGTTCTGCTGGCGAAACTGAATCTACGCTTTAAGAGCGACCGTCTGGTCGGCGAACTGTCGATTGGCGATCAGCAGATGGTGGAAATCGCCAAGGTGCTGAGCTTTGAGTCAAAGGTCATCATTATGGATGAACCGACCGACGCGCTGACCGATACCGAAACCGAATCCCTGTTCCGCGTCATCCGCGAGCTGAAATCGCAGGGGCGCGGCATTGTCTATATCTCCCACCGTATGAAAGAGATTTTCGAGATTTGCGACGATGTGACGGTCTTCCGCGACGGGCAGTTTATTGCCGAACGCGAAGTGGCCAGCCTCGATGAAGATCGGCTGATCGAAATGATGGTGGGGCGCAAACTGGAAGATCAATATCCGCGGCTTGATAAACAGCCGGGTGATATTCGCCTGAAAGTGGATGCGCTGTGCGGGCCGGGCGTCGAAAGCGTCTCCTTCACCTTGCGCAAAGGCGAAATTCTCGGCGTTGCCGGGCTGATGGGCGCCGGGCGTACGGAACTGATGAAAGTACTGTACGGCGCGCTGCCACGCACCAGCGGCTACGTGACGCTCGATGGCCATGAAGTCGTCACCCGTTCCCCACAGGATGGCCTGGCAAACGGCATCGTTTACATTTCCGAAGACCGTAAGCGCGATGGGCTGGTGCTTGGGATGTCGGTTAAAGAGAACATGTCTTTGACCGCACTGCGCTATTTCAGTCGCGCAGGCGGTAGCCTCAAGCATAAAGATGAGCAGCAGGCGGTCAGTGACTTCATCCGTCTGTTCAACGTCAAAACTCCATCGATGGAGCAGGCGATTGGCCTGTTGTCCGGCGGCAACCAGCAGAAGGTGGCCATCGCACGTGGTTTGATGACCCGTCCAAAAGTACTGATCCTCGATGAGCCAACGCGCGGCGTCGATGTGGGCGCGAAGAAAGAAATTTATCAGCTAATCAACCAGTTCAAGGCCGATGGTCTGAGCATCATTCTGGTCTCCTCTGAGATGCCAGAAGTATTGGGGATGAGCGATCGCATTATTGTGATGCATGAAGGGCATCTCGGCGGTGAGTTTTCACGCGAGCAGGCCACCCAGGAAGTATTAATGGCTGCCGCAGTGGGCAAGCTTAACCGCGTGAACCAGGAGTAAAAAAGATGACAACCCAGTCTGTGGCAGGTCGCCGCTATTTCACCAAAGCATGGCTGCTGGAGCAAAAATCGCTGATTGCCCTGCTGGTGCTGATAGCGGTTGTGTCGACCATGAGCCCCAACTTTTTTACCGTCAATAACCTGTTCAACATCCTGCAGCAAACCTCCGTGAATGCGATCATGGCGGTTGGGATGACGCTGGTCATTTTAACGTCCGGGATCGACCTGTCCGTCGGTTCGTTGCTGGCGTTGACCGGCGCGGTCGCCGCGTCGATTGTGGGTATCGAAGTCAATGCGCTGGTGGCGGTTGCTGCCGCACTCGCATTAGGTGCCGCAATCGGGGCCGTTACCGGCGTGATTGTTGCCAAAGGGCGCGTTCAGGCGTTTATCGCCACTCTGGTCATGATGCTGCTGCTGCGCGGCGTAACGATGGTGTACACCAACGGTAGCCCTGTAAATACGGGCTTTACCGATAATGCTGATGTCTTTGGCTGGTTCGGTATCGGTCGTCCGCTGGGGATTCCAACGCCGGTGTGGATCATGGGGATTGTTTTCCTCGCGGCCTGGTACATGCTGCATCACACCCGTTTGGGTCGTTATATCTATGCGCTGGGCGGTAACGAAGCGGCAACCCGCCTCTCCGGTATCAGCGTGAATAAAGTCAAAATTATCGTCTACTCTTTGTGCGGGTTATTGTCAGCATTGGCGGGCATTATTGAAGTGGCTCGCCTCTCTTCGGCACAGCCGACAGCGGGTACCGGCTATGAGCTGGATGCTATCGCGGCGGTGGTGTTGGGCGGTACCAGCCTGGCAGGCGGTAAGGGTCGTATCGTCGGCACGCTTATCGGTGCGCTGATCCTTGGTTTTCTGAACAACGGTTTGAACTTGTTAGGTGTTTCTTCTTATTACCAGATGATCGTTAAAGCAGTCGTGATTTTGCTGGCGGTGCTGGTGGACAACAAAAAGCAGTAACTAACGACACTACAGGACATCTTAGATATGAACATGAAAAAACTGGCTACCCTGGTTTCCGCGGTTGCGCTGAGCGCGACCGTCAGCGCGAACGCGATGGCGAAAGACACCATTGCTCTGGTTATCTCTACCCTGAATAACCCGTTCTTTGTTTCTCTGAAGGATGGCGCGCAGAAAGAAGCGGACAAACTGGGTTACAACCTGGTGGTTCTGGATTCGCAGAACAACCCGGCGAAAGAGCTGGCTAACGTTCAGGATTTGACGGTTCGCGGCACCAAAATCCTGCTGATCAACCCAACGGATTCTGATGCAGTGGGTAACGCCATTAAGATGGCAAACCAGGCGAAAATCCCGGTTATCACCCTTGACCGCGTGGCTTCTAAAGGTGATGTGGTCAGCCATATCGCGTCCGATAACGTCCTGGGCGGTAAAATCGCCGGTGACTATATCGCTAAGAAAGAAGGCGAAGGTGCAAAAGTTATCGAACTGCAGGGGATTGCCGGAACATCCGCCGCGCGTGAACGTGGTGAAGGCTTCCAGCAGGCGGTGGCTGCACATAAATTCAATGTCCTGGCTAGCCAGCCTGCAGATTTCGACCGTACTAAAGGTCTGAACGTTATGCAGAACCTGCTGACCGCGCATCCTGACGTGAAAGCGGTATTCGCTCAGAACGACGAAATGGCGCTAGGCGCACTGCGTGCGCTGCAAACTGCCGGTAAATCCGATGTGATGGTGGTGGGTTTTGACGGCACACCAGATGGTGAGAAAGCGGTAAAAGATGGCAAACTGGCGGCAACTATTGCCCAGCTGCCTGATCAGATTGGTGCTAAAGGCGTTGAAACCGCTGATAAAGTACTGAAAGGCGAAAAGGTACAGGCAAAATATCCAGTTGACCTGAAGCTGGTTATCAAGCAGTAATAACGCGAATGCGATTCAGGCTGTTATAGCCTGATGGACAACATCAATAAGAAAAGCAGGGCACGCGCCACCGGTTGTCCGGTGGCGCATCTTACCGGACACTCTGAAAATGAAAACCGCAGGCAAACTCGTCGTCCTTGGCAGCATCAATGCCGATCATATTCTGAATCTTGAATCTTTCCCGACGCCGGGCGAAACCGTCACCGGTAGCCATTATCAGGTCGCTTTTGGCGGCAAAGGTGCTAACCAGGCGGTTGCTGCCGGGCGCAGCGGCGCCGATATTGCTTTTATCGCCTGTACCGGCGACGACGATATTGGCGAGCGTATTCGCAAGCAGCTGGAAGTTGACCGTATTGACGTTGCGCCCGTGAGTGCCGTCTCCGGTGAATCGACCGGCGTCGCGCTGATCTTTGTTAACGGCGAAGGCGAAAACGTTATTGGGATCCATGCGGGTGCCAATGCCGCATTATCAACGTCATTAGTGGAAGCCCAGCGCGAGCGAATCGCTAACGCTGATGCGCTGCTGATGCAGCTGGAATCCCCACTGGACAGCGTACTGCTGGCCGCGCAGATAGCTCACCAGAACCAAACCACCGTGGTATTGAACCCAGCCCCGGCGCGCGAGCTGCCGGATGCGCTGCTGTCGCTGGTGGATATTATTACCCCGAACGAAACCGAAGCGGAAAAGCTGACCGGTGTGCGGGTTGAAAACGATGACGATGCCGCGAAAGCCGCGCAGGTTCTGCATGGCAAAGGGATCGACACAGTGATTATTACTCTCGGCAGCCGTGGCGTATGGGCCAGCGTGAAAGGCGAAGGTCGCCGCGTGCCGGGCTTTAAAGTTCAGGCCATTGATACCATTGCTGCGGGTGACACTTTTAACGGTGCGCTGATGACGGCGCTGCTGGAAAATACGCCTCTGGCAGATGTGCTACGTTTCGCCCACGCGGCGGCGGCTATCGCCGTAACACGCAAAGGCGCGCAGCCTTCTGTTCCGTGGCGTGAAGAGATCGACGAATTTTTACGTCAACAGGGGTAATGCTTGGCCACAATGAAGGATGTTGCTCGCCTGGCGGGCGTTTCCACCTCAACGGTATCTCACGTCATTAATAAAGACCGGTTTGTCAGCGATGCCATTACCGGAAAAGTTGATGCGGCGATTAAAGAGCTGAACTACGCGCCTTCTGCTTTGGCGCGTAGCCTCAAACTGAATCAGACACGTACCATCGGCATGCTTATCACCGCCAGTACCAACCCGTTTTATTCTGAACTGGTGCGCGGCGTTGAACGGAGCTGCTTTGAGCGGGGCTACAGTCTGGTACTGTGTAATACCGAAGGTGATGAACAGCGGATGAACCGCAATCTTGAGACGTTGATGCAAAAGCGCGTCGATGGGCTGCTGCTGCTGTGTACCGAAACGCACCAGCCGTCGCTGGAAATTATGCAACGTTACCCTTCTATTCCTTCCGTAATGATGGACTGGGCGCCGTTCGACGGTGACAGTGACCTGATTCAGGATAACTCACTGCTCGGCGGTGATATGGCCACGCGCTATCTCATCGAGCGGGGTTACACTCGCATTGCTTGTATTGCCGGGCCGCTGGATAAAACCCCCGCGCGTCTGCGTCTGGAAGGGTATCGGGAAGCGATGCATAACGCACAGCTGCCAATCCCTGAAGGGTATGAAATCACCAGTAACTTTGAATTTGGTGGCGGCTTCGACGCTATGCAGCAATTATTAGCCCACCCGGAGCGCCCGGATGCGGTATTTGTGGGGAATGATGCGATGGCGGTGGGTGTTTACCAGTCGCTTTATCAGGCCGGGCTGCATATCCCACAGGATATGGCGGTGATCGGCTATGATGATATTGAGCTGGCGCGCTATATGACGCCACCGCTGACCACCATCCATCAACCGAAAGATGAACTGGGTGAGTTGGCGATTGATGTCTTGATCCATCGTATCGCCCAACCCGGGCAAAAACAGCAGCGTATGCAGCTGACGCCCGAGCTGGTGGTTCGCGGTTCCGTTTAAGGCTAGTGTTTTTCCTTAATCAGGTTGCGCCCATCTTTGGCTTTTAGCAGCATAAACATGAATGCCGATATCACCGTGATAACGCCCATGGTGATAAAGGTATAGTGGAACTGATCGATAGTGCTCGCCCCTTCAAGGCTTTGATATGAGCGCAGCACCGCGGCGCTGACTGCCACCCCAAGGCTGATAGACAATTGCTGCGTCACGGCCAGCAGGCTGTTACCGCCGCTGGCGTTGTCGTCGGTTAAGTCAGCCAGCGTGATGGTATTCATCGACGTGAACTGCGTTGACATCGCCATCCCCAGCACGAAGAGCGGCAGAATCAATAACCATACCGGCATTGCCGGCGACTGAAATGCGAACTGCGCAATCATCACTCCGATAAACAGCGTCACGCTGACCAGCGTTTTTCGATAGCCTAATCGGCGTAACACCTGCGTCACGGTCGATTTCGCCAGAATCGAGCCAATGGCCGTCGGTGCCATTATGCAGCCGGCAACCAACGCCGGGTAGCCAAACCCCACTTGTAACATCAGCGGCATCAGAAACGGTATGCAACCGGTACCCAGACGCGTGGCCAGGTTGCCAGCGATGCCGACGGAAAAGGTGCGGGTTTTAAATAATGATAGCGAGATTAGTGGCGACGGGTGTTTGCGGGCGTGGCGGATATACGCCAGTAATAGAAGAAGACTGAACAGCACCACCATCAAGGCAATCCAGCTTGCCACAATCTGCTCGCCCAACAGTTCCATCCCAATAGAGAACAGCACCAGGCTAAATCCGAACAGCAGAAAACCGGAGAGATCGAAGCGTCGACGCGGCGTAGTGAAGTTCGGCATATATTTGCGGGCATACAGTAACCCAGCAACGCCAATAGGGATGTTGATCAGGAAAATCCAGTGCCAGGTGGCCCAGGTGACGAAGACTCCACCGAGTACTGGCCCCAGAATAGGCCCTATCAGCCCCGGCATCGTCACGAAGTTAAGCACCGGCAGAAGTTCGCTACGCGGATAGGCGCGCAGTAACGCCAGGCGGGCAACGGGCATCATCATCGCACCGCCGATCCCTTGAATGATACGGAAGATAACCAGCTCAGATAATGAGGTAGACAGCGCGCAGGCCAGCGAACCTAAGGTGAATAAGCTGACGGCCAGCATAAAGATGCGCCGGGTGCCGAAACGGTCGGCCAACCAGCCGCTCACCGGGATCAGCATCGCCACGGTGAGGGTATAACTGATAATGGCCGACTGCATCGCTAACGGGGAGCGGTTGAGGCTATGGGCGATCGCGGGGAGCGCGGTATTCAGAATGGTGGCGTCCAGCGCTTGCATAAAGAAGGCCATGGCGGCAATCCAGGGAAGGCCTGCCATGCTCCGCGCTTTCATTTCAGTCATTCGCTTTCCTTTATACGGCCGCGCGGATATGCGGTGCATTCAATAAATCCTGACAGGCAATAAGCGCCTGCGGACCATCACCTGCCTGAATAGCATCAACAATGGCCTGGTGACTAGCCAGCTCAATGACTTCATCTTCAGTAATAGAAGTGAAATAGATGTGGTACACGGAATGGAAGAGCTTCGCGAATGAGGTCAGGAACGGATTCGCGCTCATCTCATAGATATGCTCATGCCAGGATGTGTCGACATCTATCCAGCGTTCGCGGTTGAACTCTTTCTCCAGCTGGGCCATCTCGCCCATTAAGGTGTTCAGGTGCGCTTTCTGCTCGGCGGTCCCCAGCGTTGCGGCCAGCATACATGCCTGTGGCTCCAGACTGCGGCGCAGCACCAGGAAGTGCTTCATGACGGAGTGGAAGTTATCGGTGGTGAGCCACCAGGATATTAGTTCCGTATCGAGGAAGTTCCAGTATGCCTGCGGCATTACCCGGGTGCCGATGCGCGGGCGAGGAAGAAGCATGCCTTTTGCTGAGAGCGTCTTCACCGCCTCGCGAACGGCGGTTCGGCTGACTCCGAAGATCTCACCTAACTCCATTTCGCCTGGGAGAATGCTTTCCGGCGGATATTCACCGGTTAATATCTTCTGAGCTATTTTCTCAGCCAGAACCCAGGAGATGTTTTTTTGAGCTGCCAGTTGCTGTGCGCTTAGAGACATAAATGCCATTCCTATTATTTATCTTTCTTTAGTATGCCATTTGACGTGCTGGATCGGTGTTAAAAACAGCAAATCGGGCTTTTAACGACGTATTCATAAACAATCTGGTGAAAAAGTTAGCGAGCGATAAAATATTTTAAATTTCCCCTTGTCAGGAAGAATTAACTCCCTATAATGCGGCCCCACTGAGACGGAACAACGGCAAACAAGCCGCCGGGTCAGCGGGGTTCTCCTGAGAACTTCGACAGAGAAAAGCGAAATTAAACGCTTGACTCTGAAAGAGGAAAGCGTAATATACGCCACCTCG
>NZ_JAKCNS010000040.1 GCF_021440345.1 Kluyvera intermedia | reverse complement strand
CCCCCCCCCCCCCCCCCCCCCCCCCCCCCCCCCCCGGGGGGGGCGCCCGCCGCCCCGGGGGGGGGGGGGGCCAACGGGTTGGTAAAATCGACGCTTTTTATCACCCTCCGCGGCCTGCGGCGGCCGCCGCCGGGGGCGGTGCTGTGGCAAGGGAAACCACTGGATTACAGCAAACGCGGACTGCTGGCGCTGCGTCAGCAGGTGACCACGGTGTTTCAGGACCCAGATCAGCAAATCTTTTATACCGATATTGATAGCGATATCGCCTTCAGCCTGCGCAATCTGGGCGTGGCGGAGGATGAGATCGCGCGGCGCATCGATGAGGCTTTGACGCTGGTCGATGCCCAGCATTTTCGTCAGCAGCCGATTCAATGCCTGAGTCACGGGCAGAAAAAACGCGTGGCGATTGCCGGGGCGCTGGTGCTGCGAGCGCGCTATCTGCTGCTGGATGAGCCGACGGCGGGGCTGGACCCTTCCGGGCGGACGCAGATGATTGACATCATCAAACGTATCGTCGCGCAGGGCAATCATGTGGTAATTTCCAGCCACGATATTGATTTGATTTATGAAGTCAGCGACGCGGTCTATGTGCTGCGCCGGGGCGAAGTGCTGGCGGCGGGGACGCCGGGAGAGGTCTTTGCCCAGCGCGAGCTGATTGAACAGGCGGGATTGAGCCAGCCGTGGCTGGTCAAGCTGCATGCGGAGCTTGGGCTGCCGCTGTGTAAAACCGAGGCGGAGTTTTTCCGCCGTATGCGTGAAAAAGGAACCGTATGACCCAGGCCATTATGCTGCAGGGCACTGCATCCGACGTCGGCAAAAGTATGCTGGTGGCGGGGCTGTGCCGGATTTTTTATCAGGATGGCCTGCGCACCGCGCCGTTTAAATCGCAGAATATGGCGCTCAACTCCGGAATTACCCCGGATGGCAAAGAGATGGGGCGGGCGCAAATCTTTCAGGCCGAGGCCGCCGGAATTACGCCTGATGTGCGCATGAACCCGATTCTGCTCAAACCAACCAGCGACCGTAAAGCGCAGATTGTATTGATGGGCGAGGTGGCGACCAACATGGACGCCGTCAGCTATCACGAATATAAGCCGCGCCTGCGCGAACAAATCCTTGAGGTCTACCAAAGCCTGGCGCGCGAGTACGACGTGCTGGTGCTGGAGGGGGCGGGTAGCCCGGCGGAAATCAACCTGCGCGACCGCGATATCGTCAATATGGGCATGGCCGAGATGGCGCAGTGCCCGGTCGTACTGGTGGCGGATATCGATCGCGGCGGTGTTTTCGCATCCATCTATGGCACGCTGGCGCTGCTTCACGACCATGAGAGGGCGCGGGTAAAAGGCGTTATCATCAATAAGTTTCGCGGCGATGTAGCGCTGCTCTATTCCGGCATCGAACAAATAGAGGCCTTAACCGGTGTGCCGGTGCTGGGGGTGATGCCGTGGCTGGAGGTCGACCTTGAAGATGAGGACGGCGTGGCGCTGCAAAAAGGCAAATACCGTGGCGCAAGCCAGCGTGAGATAGATATTGCCGTGGTACAGCTGCCGCATATTTCCAATTTCACCGATTTTAATGCCTTAGCCGCGCAGCCGGATGTTCGCGTTCGCTATGTCCGCCACGCCGACGATCTGGCCGGGGCCGATATGATTATCCTGCCGGGTAGCAAAAATACCCTCGGCGACCTGCTGTGGCTTCAGGAGAACGCGCTCGCGCACGGTATTTTGCAGGCACAGCGGCAGGGCGTGCCTGTGCTGGGGATTTGCGGTGGTTATCAGATGCTGGGTGATACGCTGATTGACGAAGTGGAATCCGGGTTAGGGACGCTGCCGGGATTAGGTTTACTCAATACCGTGACCCGCTTTGCGCCGACCAAGACCACCACTCAGGCGACGGCCACGCTGGCTGATGCGCTGCCGGTCTGGCTGGCAGCCGTGTCCGGGATGGCGCTACGCGGCTATGAAATTCATATGGGAGAGACGACGCTGCTGGACGGCGTTCGCCCGTTGATGCAGCTTTGTAAGAATGGGCAGTACACCGCAGATGGCGCAGTCAGTGAAAATGGCCTGGTATTTGGCACCTATCTTCATGGCCTGTTTGATAGCGATGCGTTTACCCGCGCGCTGGTCAACGGCTTACGCGAACGCAAAGGGCTAGCGGCGCTGGATAGCGACTTTCACTACGCGCACTACAAGGCGCAGCAGTTTGATATCCTGGCGGAGTCTATGCGTCAGCATATTGATATCGAAAAGATTTATACGATTATGCGGGAACATCAGGAGCCGTAGCGGCGATGATGCGCCATTCTCTGGAGTGGCGCTAGCGGTTTATGACAGGCAAAAAAAAAACACCCAAGTGGGTGTCATTTTAATTGGTTGCGGGGGCCGGATTTGAACCGACGACCTTCGGGTTATGAGCCCGACGAGCTACCAGGCTGCTCCACCCCGCGTCCGTCTTTACTCTTCCATCGAGTAAACTTGCATCAGATTGTAATTGGTTGCGGGGGCCGGATTTGAACCGACGACCTTCGGGTTATGAGCCCGACGAGCTACCAGGCTGCTCCACCCCGCGTCCGTCATTACTCTTCCATCGAGTAACGTTGCTTCTGATTTTCACTTCTTTTAATTGGTTGCGGGGGCCGGATTTGAACCGACGACCTTCGGGTTATGAGCCCGACGAGCTACCAGGCTGCTCCACCCCGCGTCCGTGGATGCGCACTATACTCTGCTGAGCTTTTGTTGCAACTCATTTTTGCGATAAATCACTCATTTTTTTATAGCACCTATGTCTATGACACGAATGGCTTATTTTTTGTACAAAATTATTGCAAGCCGGCGTAATCGCATTTCAATACCCCTGGCGGTTTGTTATCTTCAGCGTGCACTTTCGATTATGCGGAAAATAGAAGATACCATGAAAGGACGTTGGGTTAAGTATGTAGCTACCGGGGCAATGCTGGCGATGCTGGCAGCCTGTTCGTCAAAACCGACCGATCGCGGTCAACAGTATAAAGACGGGAAATTCACCCAGCCTTTCTCACTGGTCAATCAACCTGACGCCGTCGGCGCCCCGATTAATGCCGGTGACTTTGCCGAGCAGGTGAACCAGATTCGTAATGCCTCTCCGCGCCTGTACGGCAACCAGAGCAACCTTTATAGCGCAGTGCAGCAGTGGCTGCTCTCCGGCGGCGACACACGCACCATGCGCCAGTACGGCCTTGACGCCTGGCAGATGGAAGGCACCGATAACTACGGCAACGTCCAGTTCACCGGCTACTACACGCCGGTTGTGCAAGCGCGCCATACCCGCCAGGGCGAATTCCAGTACCCGCTTTACCGCATGCCGCCGAAGCGCGGCAAGCTGCCATCCCGCGCCGGGATTTATGCCGGCGAGCTGAGCGATAACTACGTGCTGGCCTACAGCAACTCGCTGATGGATAACTTCATCATGGATGTGCAGGGTAGCGGATACATAGATTTTGGTGATGGTTCACCGCTGAACTTCTTTAGCTATGCCGGGAAAAACGGTTGGGCATATAAAAGCATCGGTAAAGTGCTTATCGATCGCGGCGAAGTGAAGCGTGAAGATATGTCGATGCAGGCGATTCGCCACTGGGGCGAAACCCACAGCGAAGCGGAAGTCCGTGAGCTGCTGGAGCAGAACCCGTCATTCGTCTTCTTTAAACCGCAGTCTTTCGCGCCGGTGAAAGGCGCGAGCGCCGTGCCGCTGATTGGTCGTGCATCGGTGGCTTCCGATCGCAGCATTATTCCACCGGGTACCACGCTGTTAGCGGAAGTGCCGCAGCTGGATAATAACGGTAAGTTTAACGGCCAGTATGAGCTCCGTCTGATGGTCGCGCTGGACGTGGGCGGTGCGATTAAGGGCCAGCACTTTGATATCTACCAGGGTATCGGTGCGGATGCCGGGCATCGCGCGGGCTGGTATAATCACTACGGACGCGTGTGGGTGCTGAAGACGGCAAGCAACACGGGTAATGTTTTTAGCGGCTAAGTCCGTGATCTCCCCGGCCAGCGCGATGGCGCCAGCGCCGGGGATGCATTAATGAAGAAATTTGAGGTTTTATGTCTGTTATCAGTGACGCCTGGCGTCAGCGTTTTGGCGGCACGGCGCGTTTATACGGTGAAAAAGCCCTTCAGGTTTTTGCCGAGGCGCACGTTTGCGTAGTGGGAATTGGTGGCGTCGGCAGCTGGGCGGCGGAAGCGCTAGCGCGTACCGGCATCGGCGCCATCACGCTGATTGATATGGACGACGTGTGCGTCACCAATACCAACCGCCAGATTCATGCCCTGGGTGGCAACGTTGGGCTGGCGAAAGCCGAGGTGATGGCCGAGCGTATCCGACAGATTAACCCCGAGTGCCGCGTCACGGTAATCGACGATTTCGTCACGCCTGATAACGTGGCTGAATATATGGGCGTGGGCTACAGCTATGTGGTCGACGCGATTGATAGCGTACGCCCGAAAGCGGCGCTCATCGCCTACTGCCGTCGTTATAAAGTGCCGCTGATCACCACCGGCGGGGCGGGCGGGCAAATTGACCCGACGCAGATTCAGGTTAGCGATCTGGCGAAAACCATTCAGGATCCGCTGGCGGCGAAGCTGCGTGAGCGGCTGAAAAGCGACTTCGGCGTGGTGAAGAACAGTAAAGGCAAGCTGGGCATCGATTGCGTATTCTCCACCGAAGCGCTGGTCTATCCGCAATCCGACGGTTCGGTGTGTGCAATGAAGAGTACGGCGGAAGGGCCAAAGCGCATGGACTGTGCGTCCGGCTTTGGCGCGGCGACGATGGTTACCGCGACTTTCGGCTTTGTCGCGGTATCCCATGCATTGAAAAAGATGATGGCAAAAGCGGATCGTCAGGCCAGCGCCTGACGGGCAGCTTCCGTCATTGCTTCGCTCAGGGCCGCCAGGCCCTGACTGCGCGAGGCGCTAAGCTGACCGCGAAGCCCTAGCTCATCAAGCAGCGCCAGCGGCTCGGCTGCCAGAATCTCCGCCGGTTGCTTGCCTTCCACCGCGGTTAGCAGCACGGCCAGCAGGCCGCGCACAATTCTCCCTTCGCTATCGCCAAAGAAGTGCAGCGCACCGTTTGCCTCCTGCGTATAACCCAGCCAGACGCGATTTTCACAGCCCGGGATTTCCTGCGCCTGTGCTTTGAGCTCATCCGTCAGCGACGGCATTTTTTTACCGAGCAGGATCAACTGGCGGTATTTATCTTCCCATTGCGAAAGCGCGGCAAACTGTTGGCGCAACGCTTCAGGCGTTATCACGGTGCCAAACGGATGTTCGGCTTTTAACGTTGTTGTCATTAATCCACCAGAAGTTCGAGCGCACGGTCAACGGCGCTGACCAGCGCGAGGACGTCGTCCTGCGTATTATAAGGTGCGAATGAGGCGCGCAGCGTGCCGCTCACGCCTAATGCCGCCAGCAGCGGCTGCGCGCAGTGTTGACCGGCGCGCAGGGCAATGCCGTATTCCGCCAGTAGCGTGACCATATCGCTGTGGTGTACCCCGGCAAAATCGAAGGCCAGCAGGCTGGAGTCCTGACAGCGGAATGATCGGAAGCCTGGGCGTTTCGCCAGCTCGTCTTCTGCCAGCGTCGCCAGCCCCCGGCTCCAGGATTCGGCCTGCTGGATATCGATCTCCGCCAGCCATTCCAGCGCCGCGCTCAGGCCAATAACGCCCGCGACGTTCGGCGTACCGGCTTCCAGACGGTACGGCACCGGCTGGGTGGTAAAACCGTCAAACGTCACTTCACTGATCATCTTCCCGCCGCCTAACCACGGGGTCATGGCATTCAGCAGCTCGCTTTTGCCATACAGCGCGCCGATGCCGGTTGGTCCGTAGAGCTTATGGCCGGAGAACGCGTAAAAATCGATATCCAATGCCTGAACATCCGCAGGGAAATGGACCGCGCCCTGCGCACCGTCGACCATGACCACCATTCCGGCCTGATGGGCAAGTGCAATAGCGCGGGCCAGATCCGGACATCCGCCGGTGACGTTGGACATTTGCCCGAGCGCCAGAATACGGCTGCGTGGGGTTATCAGCGTGGTGAGTTGCGCAACGTCAGGCAAGCGATCTGCGCCGAGCGGTAGCGGGACGATTTTCGCCCCGGTTTGTTCGGCAACCATCAGCCACGGAACCAGGTTAGCGTGGTGCTCGGCAACGCTGACGATAATCTCATCGCCCGGCTGTAGCCGCGGACGGGCGTAGCACTGCGCCATCATATTGATGGCTTCGGTGGTGCCGCGCGTCCAGACGATATCTTTCCCGCTTGGCGCATTGAGTAAACGTGCAACCTGGTCGCGGGCGGCTTCGTAGCGTTCGGTTAAACGCTGCGTCTCGGCGAACTGGCTGCGGTGAACGTTACCCGCGCTGAGCGAGTAAAAGTGATTTGTCGCCTCGATAACGGCCTGCGGTTTTAACGCGGTGGCTGCGCTATCAAGGTAAACCCCAGCATCGTGCAGGGCGGGAAACTGTGCGCGAAACTGCGCGGGGGAGAACGCGTTCATGGAATTCCTCATGTCGATAAGGAGATCGTCGCGCAATTTTCGTTGGCTTTCAACTTTGACGATGAATGAGGGGGAAATCGAGGCAAAAAAAAGCACCGCAAGTTGGCGGTGCTACATTAATCACTATGGACAGACAGGGTAAATGTACAGGAAGTGAAAAAGGGTAGCCTTGCTACCGTGATCTGAATTGCAGACCAATTGCAAACACAACAACACAACATCACAACCGTAAGCCAAAAGCAGTTCAGAACACGCATTCCGAAAAAAGCTTTTCGTTCCGGCTCAGGAAGTGCCGCCATGATAGGTATTTGCTGGTAGAAGCTCAACGGACAAATTATAATGTCTCAGATAAAAAAAACTAATAGGTTAACTGGTGTTGCCTGTTTGTTAAAATTAATTAACAATTGAGTTCTGGGACTATGTCAAAACGTTTGCCACCTCTTAATGCATTACGTGTATTTGATGCAGCCGCACGCCATTTAAGCTTCACGCGCGCGGCCGATGAGCTTTTTGTGACGCAGGCCGCAGTAAGCCACCAAATCAAGTCACTTGAGGATTTTTTGGGGTTAAAGCTGTTTCGGCGGCGTAACCGATCCCTGCTTTTAACGGAAGAGGGACAGAGCTATTTTCAGGATATTAAAGAGATCTTTTCGCAATTAACTGAGGCTACGCGTAAACTACAGGCACGGAGCGCGAAAGGGGCGTTGACCGTGAGTTTATTGCCCAGTTTTGCTATCCAGTGGCTGGTGCCGCGCCTCTCAAGCTTTAACTCAGCTTATCCGGGAATTGACGTCAGAATCCAGGCCGTTGACCGTCAGGAAGACAAGCTCGCGGACGATGTCGACGTTGCCATTTTTTATGGCCGCGGCAACTGGCCGGGGCTGCGGGTGGAAAAACTGTACGCTGAGTATTTACTCCCCGTCTGTTCTCCGCTGCTACTCACCGGTGAAAAAGCGTTGAAAACGCCCGCTGATTTGGCGAAGCATACGCTGCTGCACGATGCTTCTCGTCGCGACTGGCAAACGTATACGCGCCAGCTCGGGCTTGCCCACATCAACGTACAGCAGGGACCTATTTTCAGCCATAGCGCAATGGTGCTACAGGCTGCCATCCATGGACAGGGCGTTGCGCTGGCGAATAACGTCATGGCGCAATCTGAAATTGAAGCGGGCCGTTTGGTGTGTCCGTTCAATGATGTCCTCGTTAGCAAAAATGCTTTTTATCTGGTTTGTCATGACAGTCAGGCAGAACTGGGTAAAATAGCGGCCTTTCGTCAGTGGATTCTGTCGAAAGCGGCTCATGAGCAAGAAACTTTTCGTTTTCGTTACGATCAATAAATGAATTTAGGGTAATACCATGACCAGCCGTTTTATGCTGATATTCGCCGCAATCAGTGGCTTTATCTTTGTTGCTCTGGGCGCATTTGGCGCGCACGTGCTGAGCAAAACGTTAGGCGTCGTTGAGATGGGGTGGATCCAGACCGGTCTGGAGTACCAGGCATTTCACACTCTGGCGATTTTTGGCCTTGCCGTTGCTATGCAGCGTCGCATTAGTATTTGGTTCTACTGGAGCAGCGTGTTTATGGCGTTGGGTACCGTACTGTTTAGCGGTAGCCTGTACTGCCTGGCGCTCTCTCATCTTCGCCTGTGGGCGTTTGTTACCCCGGTTGGTGGCGTGAGCTTCCTCGCCGGTTGGGTTTTGATGTTGATTGGTGCTATTCGACTTAAACGTAAGGGTGTTGTTCATGAATAAGGTTGCGCTGTATTGCCGCCCTGGGTTTGAGAAAGAGTGCGCAGCGGAGATTACCGACAAAGCCGGGCGTCGTGAGGTGTTTGGCTTTGCGCGCGTCAAAGATAACTCGGGCTACGTGATTTTCGAATGCTACCAGGAAGGCGATGCCGACAAGCTGGCGCGTGAACTGCCGTTCAGTTCGCTGGTGTTTGCTCGTCAGATGATTGTGGTGGGCGAGCTGTTAAAAGATCTGCCGCCGGAAGACCGCGTGACGCCTATCGTCGGCATGCTGCAAGGCGTGGTGGAAAAGGGCGGCGATCTGCGTGTCGAAGTGGCTGACACCAACGAAAGCAAAGAGCTGATGAAGTTCTGCCGTAAGCTCACCGTGCCGCTGCGCTCGGCGCTGCGTGAAGTGAAGGTGCTGGCTGCGTACGAGACGACAAAACGTCCGGTTGTGCATGTGTTCTTTATTGCTCCGGGCTGCTGCTACACCGGTTATTCCTACAGCACCAACAACTCGCCGTTCTATATGGGGATCCCGCGTCTGAAGTTCCCATCCGACGCGCCAAGCCGCTCGACGCTCAAGCTGGAAGAGGCGTTCCACGTCTTTATTCCTGCCGATGAGTGGGATGAGCGTTTGGCTAACGGGATGTACGCGGTCGATCTGGGTGCCTGTCCTGGCGGTTGGACCTATCAGTTGGTCAAACGCAACATGTGGGTCTCTTCCGTCGATAACGGCCCGATGGCGCAAAGCCTGATGGACACCGGCCAGGTCACCTGGCTGCGTGAAGATGGTTTCCGCTATCGCCCAACTCGCAACAACATCTCATGGATGGTGTGCGATATGGTTGAGCGTCCGGCGAAGGTGGCTGCACTGATGGCAGAATGGCTGGTCAACGGCTGGTGTCGTGAGACCATCTTTAACCTGAAGCTACCGATGAAAAAACGCTACGAAGAGCTGTCGCACAACCTGGCATACATTCAGGAGAAGCTTGACGAGCACGGCATTAACGCGCAGATCCAGGCGCGTCAGCTGTACCACGATCGCGAAGAGGTGACCGTTCACGTTCGTCGCCTGTGGGCGGCGGTAGGCGGTCGTCGCGACGAGCGCTAGTTGGTTTGGCATTGTCGTCAGCTTAAGACGTAGATAATTTCGGTCAGCGAAGATGTTTTAGCGCCATCGAGCAATATAGAGCCATCAGCTTGCCTGATGGCTCTATGCTTTTCAGGCCGGACGCGACAGCCTCAGCTGCTGCAAATTGCCGTCGATGTGTAAATCGGTTTGCAGGCGAGCGATATCCCGGCATAAAAATGCCATTTCCCGATGCTCCTCAAGCTTCTTACGCCACTTCTCGGGCACTTCCTCTAAGCGTTCATACAGCGCTTCCAGCGTACCAAACTGCACCAACAGCTGGGTGGCGCTTTTGGCACCGATACCCGCCACGCCGGGGACTTTTGAACTGCTTATTCCCGCCAGCCCCCAGAAATCGGGAAGCTGCTGTGGCAGCACGCCAAACTCTTTTTCAATAAACGGGGAGTCCAGCCAGCGTTTTTGAAAATAGTCGCGGATTTGCAGCGTCGGCGACAGCAGCTGGCAGTAGCCTTTGTCAGTGGAAACGATGGTTGCCTGATGCCCCGCTTGGGTGACTTTCACCGCCAGCGTGGCGGCTAAATCGTCGGCTTCATTACCGGTTGAAACCCAGCACTGCACGCCGCGCTGTTCGAATGCCGCGCGCAGGGCGGGCATTTCCGCATGTAGCTCGTCAGGCATGGGCGCACGCCCGGCTTTATAGTCCGGGAGACGCTGGTGTCGCCAGCCGCTGTTGCGGGCCTCATCGTCGAATACCGCCACCGCATGCGTAGGCTGGCTGTGAACAATCAGCAGATCTAATGCGTGCTGGCAGGTCTCCACGCAGGGTGAACCCTGAACGGCGTGAATACGGCGGATTAAGTTGAGCGCGTCAACGATGAGCAAATGAACGGCCACGCGGTGTTCTCCTTAACTGAATAGGTGCTAAGGGTAACATTCAAGGATGGGTGAGGCTATTGGCTGGGGGCAAAACGGGAAGAGGCCCCGCAAAACGAGGCCTCTGGGGAGAGACTTAATCGCAGGACACTTTCATCGCTAAACCGCCGCGAGAAGTTTCGCGGTATTTAGCGTTCATGTCTTTGCCGGTTTCGTACATGGTTTCGATAACTTTATCGAGGCAGACGCGCGGCTCGCTGGTGCGGCGCAGCGCCATACGTGCTGCGTTTACCGCTTTCACGGAAGCTATCGCGTTACGTTCGATACACGGTACCTGAACCTGACCGGCCACCGGGTCGCAGGTCAGACCGAGGTTATGTTCCATGCCGATTTCCGCAGCGATACAGACCTGCGCTGGGCTGCCGCCCAGAAGCTCAGCCAGACCGGCTGCTGCCATCGAGCAGGCGACGCCGACTTCACCCTGACAGCCGACTTCTGCGCCAGAGATAGAGGCGTTCATCTTGTACAGTGAGCCAATAGCGCTGGTAACCAGCATATAGCGAGCCAGAGAGTTGGCATTCACTTCACGGATAAACTTGTCGTAGTAGGCCAGCACCGCTGGAACGATACCGCAGGCACCGTTGGTTGGTGCGGTAACAACGCGTCCGCCAGCGGCGTTTTCTTCGTTGACCGCCAGCGCGAACATGTTGATCCAGTCAACCACCGCCATCGGGTCGCTGTTCACTTTATCCTGGCTAACCAGCATACGACGCAGCGCGGCGGCGCGGCGCGGTACGCGCAGTTTGCCCGGCAGTACGCCTTCGGTGGTAGTACCGTGATCGATACCCCCTTTCATCACTGCCCAGACGTCGGCGAAGTGCTTTTCCAGCTCTTCTTTGCTGTGCAGTGCGAGTTCGTTTTGCATCATCAGGCCAGACAGAGACAGCCCGGTTTCCTGACAATGACGCTGCAGGTCTGCGGCGTTTTTGTACGGATACGGTACGGCTACCGGCGCTTCAGACTGCTGACCAAAGTGCTCTTCATCGACAATAAAGCCACCGCCGATGGAATAATAGGTTTTGCTGTAAACCGCTTTATCGCCCGCCAGAGCGGTGATGCGCATGCCGTTTTCGTGCAGAGACAGGTTGTCAGTATGGAAGTTCATGCACTGGTCAACCGGGAACTCTACTTCGTGCTGACCGTTAGCCAGCAGCAGACGACCGTGGGTGTTCACATCCTGGATAAACGCCGGGATGGCGTCGATATCGACCGTATCCGGCAGGTTTCCTGCCAGACCCATAATGATGGCGATATCGGTATGGTGACCTTTACCGGTCAGAGAGAGTGAGCCGTAAACATCGACGACTACGCGAGTGATATCAGTGAGGATCCCACGCGCAATCAAGTCGTCCGTGAATTGTTTGCCTGCTTTCATTGGCCCGACGGTGTGTGAGCTGGAAGGACCAATGCCGATTTTGAAAATATCGAATACGCTAATCATGAGGCGTCCATTGTATAACGAGGTGGGGCCGCCCCCGGGGGGGGGCNNGGCGCCGCCCGGGGGGGGCGCAGGGGATTAACTGAACAGAGAGTAGGAGATTGCGGAGATAGCGATAAGACCCATCAGGACAACGAAGACGTTGCTGATGTGACCGCTGTATTTACGCATTGCCGGTACTTTCTGAATTGCATACATCGGCATCAGGAACAGAATCATCGCGATGATTGGGCCGCCCAGGGTCTCAATCATACCGAGGATGCTTGGGTTCAGCGTCGCCACGATCCAGGTGGTGACCAGCATGAACACTGCAGTGATTTTGTTCAGCTTGTTGATTTCGATAGTTTTGCCTTTGCCACGCAGAGACTTGATAACCATCCCGTTAAAGCCTTCACGAGCGCCCAGGTAGTGGCCGAGGAAGGATTTGGTGATAGCGATAATCGCGATGATTGGAGCCATCCATGCGATAACCGGCGCGTTAAAGTGGTTCGCCAGGTAAGACAGGATTGAGATGTTCTGCTCTTTCGCCGCTGCCAGGTCTGCTGGAGACAGGCTCAGTACGCAGCTGAAGACGAAGAACATAACGGTCAGCACCATCATGATGTGAGCGCGAGCCAGAATGGAGGAGCATTTTTTCTCTGCGCCCTGGCCGTACTCTTCACGTTTAGCAACCGCGAAGGAAGAGATGATTGGTGAGTGGTTGAAGGAGAACACCATTACTGGGATTGCCAGCCACAGAGTCATCCACAGACCTTTACCGGTAGAGGCTGCGCTGCTAAAGGACAGCGTTTCCAGCGCCGCACCGCTCCACTGAGGAATCAGGTACAGGGCCAGCACCATCAGTGCGATAACAAATGGGAATACCAGGATGCTCATCGCTTTCACAATCATCTGCTCACCGAAGCGAACGATGGTCATCATGCCGACGATCAGAATCAGCGACAGAAGCGCACGCGGTGGCGGCGTCATATGCAGCTGGTGCGCTAGGAAGCTCTCAACGGTATTGGTGATTGCTACGCTGTAAACCAACAGAATTGGGTAGATAGCGAAGAAGTAGAGCAGGGTAATCAGTTTACCTGCGCCAACGCCGAAGTGTTCTTCAACAACTTCAGTGATGTCTTCGCCCGGGTTTTTACCGGACAGCACGAAGCGGGTCAGGCCGCGGTGTGCAAAGAAGGTCATCGGGAACGCGAGGATAGCCATAATGATAAGCGGGATCATACCGCCTACGCCGGCGTTAATCGGCAGGAACAGTACGCCTGCACCGATTGCAGTGCCGTAAAGACCCAGCATCCACATTGTATCTGTCTTGCGCCATCCGCTAGCAGATTCTGCTGTGACGATAGTGCTGGTTTGAGTGTTTTCCATCTGTATCTCCTGGAGGAAGGAAAAGTGCTAATTTTTTAGTCAAATAAAGTAAAAATAACGATAAACACAATATTAAATTTCGTATGCGTTGGTTTTTTTATGATTTTTACCCAACGCCGTTTTTGGCGAGCGCAAATGTACATTTAACTGGTAAATGTATCAGTGATCATGATCGCAAATGTAATAATCCACTTTTGAAGTGAGTTATTGCAGGTCTTTACCCTGTGATTAGCTTTTACACGAAAATTTATGGTCGCGAAGGCTAGCATTCGCAGTATGAGCGGTAAATGGGGAAGGGGGTAAATACGATGTTTTTGCTGATAAAAATGGAGAAAGCGGCGTTTTTTAGCGCCTAATCATAACTATCACTGATAATGTGCGGTGAGTCATTGTACGCAAACGATTGGCTGCGATAAATTAAATTGGATTTTTTTCGGTATGTTTTGGAAATCCCGGCGAAGAATATCGCCGGGAAGGGAGTGAAAAACGCTAAGCGTGATGCTTAGGCACAGATTTCGTAGCAAGGAGTGTAGGCGGAACCGGGTAATTTCATGCGGTGCTGGGCCACGAAGCCCTGCAGAAGTTCGTCCATCCGGCGCATCATCTCTTTATCGCCGTGAATTTTATAAGGCCCGAACTCTTCAATAGCACGAATCCCCATCTCTTTTACGTTACCTGCCACAATACCGGAGAAGGCCCGGCGCAGATCGGCGGCCAGTACTTCGACCGGCTGATCTGGATAGAGCTTCAGATTTGCCATGTTTTCATGCGATGGCTCAAACGGCATCTGCAGATCGGGCGCAATACGAATCGACCAGTTGAAACTGTACGCATCCCCGGTATCGCGGCGGTTTTCTTTCACCAGCGGCATGGCTTTTTTCATCTGCCGCGCCACTTCCACTTCATCATCGATGATGATTTTGTAGTGACGGCGTGCGCCTTCGCCCAGCGTATGTACCACGAATTCGTCGAGCACGCGGAAGTAGTCGGCGCTCTCTTTCGGGCCGGTAAGAATCAGCGGCAGTACCTGATCTTTGTTGGCCGGGTTCATCAAAATACCCAGCAGGTACAGCAGCTCTTCCGCCGTGCCCACGCCGCCTGGGAAAATAATGATGCCGTGCGCAATACGCACGAACGCTTCCAGACGTTTTTCGATGTCTGGCATGATGATAAGCTCGTTCACCAATGGGTTAGGCGGCTCAGCGGCAATGATGGAGGGTTCGGTCATGCCGATAAAACGGCCTTCTTTGTAGCGCTGCTGCGCGTGGCCGACCGCCGCTCCCTTCATTGGTGCTTCCATCGCTCCTGGGCCACAGCCAGTGCAGATATTCAGCTCACGTAAACCTAGCTGATTACCGACGCGACGGGCGTACAGGTATTCGTTTTCGTTGATCGAGTGGCCGCCCCAGCACACCACCATGCTCGGTGCTTCACCAACGTGCAGCGCGCGGGCGTTACGCAGGATCGAGAACACGAGGTTGGTGATATGGGCCGAGCTTTCTAAATCGAGATTCGGGAAACGGACAGAATTATGGATTTGTCCGTAAACAAACAGGATATCGCGCAGGACGGCAAACAGGTTGGCCTGCAGCGAGCGAATGATGCGACCGTCAACGAAAGCTTCTTCCGGTGGATTGATCAATTCAAGTTTGACGCCGCGCTCGCGGCGCAGCACGTTGATGTCAAAGCTTTCAAAGCGGGATAGCAGCTCTTTGCTGTTATCGGTCAGGCTGCCTGAATTCAGTACGGCCAGTGAACAGTTGCGGAACAGTTGGTACAAGTCACTGCTGGCCGTGCGCTTAAGCATGTCCACTTCCAGCTGTGACAACATATCCATCGAGCCTAGCGGGCTAATATGTGTAATCAAGGGAACTCCTTACGGGACGAAAATCGTCTTCCTTAATGATTACAATAGCCTCGCAGGCCCGGTTACGACAACCTCAGGCGCGGAACAATGTGCGCAATATTGAGAAATTGTTCAGATTACTGGCGCACCAGACGTCCAATGGCCGGAATGAAATCGGTATTCGAACGCCATGGGTTAATGTCCAGCCCCCCGCGACGGGTGTAGCGCGCATAAACGCTTAGGCTTTCCGGCGCGCAGAAACGCAGAATGTCATTGAAGATGCGCTCAACGCACTGTTCGTGAAATTCATTGTGGTGGCGGAAAGAGACTAAATAGCGCAGCAACTTTTCGCGGTCAATCTGTGGACCACGATACTGAATTTGCACCGAACCCCAGTCTGGCTGGTGAGTGATAAGGCAGTTGGATTTCAGCAGGTGGCTGACCAGCGTTTCCTGCACCACTTTCTGACCGGCGGCTCCGTCGAGATAGTCGGCATTGAATTGATAGCTATCAATTTCAATGTCCTGGTTGTCGATGCAGCTACCGTGGAAATGGGCGATAGGCTGACCTTCGACTTCGTCGAGGCGATACAGCGCCACGGTCACTTTGCCCTGCGCGCAGGCGCTGAGATCGCGCTCCAGCGTTTCCTGTACCGCTTCCCAGTTGGCAAAACGCGTCTGGTTAAAGCTGTTGAGGTAGAGCTTAAAGCTTTTGGATTCGACAAGATTTACCGTTTCGTGGCTCAGCTCCACATGGCCTACGGCCACCTGAGGCAACCCTTTGGCGTTGAGCCAGGAGAGTTCGTACAACGTCCAGATATCGGCGCCATGGAAAGGCAGCGAGTCAGCATGCAGGCCAAGTGGATCGCGGTTTAAGCTACGCGGCACGCCCTGAAGCAGGCTGGCGTCATAGACATCGCGGTAATCTGTGGTTTTACCCAGCGTCAGGCCAGAGAGGGCCTGATGGTTCTCATAAGAAGACATGTTTCACCGTTATAAAGCAGGTACACTATGGTATCTAGTGTATCCTGGCTAACCTGAAGAGAGAAATTCGTGGATCAGCAGACTGCAGAAGCATTACATGTCTTTACCCAACGCTATTGCGATGCCTGGCAGCGCGACCACAATAGCCTGCCACGCAGCGAGGAGCTCTATGGCATCCCGTCGCCGTGTCAGGTATCGACCACTGATGACGCAGTATTCTGGCAGCCACAGCCGTTTGACGGCGAGCAAAATGTAAATGGCGTTGAGCGAGCTATGGGTATCGTGGTACAACAACCCATTCACAGTTATTATACCACCCAGTATGCGGGTGATATGCAAGCGCTGTTTATGGGGGAAACCCTAACGTTGCTGCAGGCGTGGAGCCCCGACGATTTCTTACGCGTACAGGAAAACCTGATTGGTCACCTGGTGACGCAGAAACGTCTGAAGCTTTCGCCAACGCTGTTTATTGCGACGCTGGACAGTGAACTGGACGTGATTTCCGTGTGTAACGTGACCGGTGAAGTGGTCAAAGAAACCCTCGGAACGCGTAAACGCCTGCCGCTAGCCTCCTCCCTTGCGAGTTTCCTGACTCAACTTCATCCAATTCTGTAAGACAGTTTGCCCATCCCTTTGTGAGAGATCTCTTACACGCATTGTAAGAGATCGCCAGAATGTGAGTAGGATACTCATCCCTGCAATCTAATAAAGTTTTTATATATCAATGCAATGGAATTTATCTTTGCTGATTTCTTATCGTGTAAGCCTTAAGTGTTTTCCTGAGAGCCACTTGTAAGACGAGGCGGAATAGGGGATTCTATCCACGTCGACAGGGAGTCGCACAATGAAGTGAACATCAGGATGATGACACTTCATAGGACACACCGGGAAGGTGATACAAGGAAAGGCTTCAGGATGAAGCACAGGATCACGCAGGAACGCGTTAAAGGACACCTCCAGGACGGAGAATGAGAGCCAGACGGGATATCTGGTGGATCAGGAAGATCGGGACACACTCAAGGATTGGGTGAAATCACATCGGGGTGGTGTGATGCAGGAAGCAGCCGTTTATGGACGAACAGGTCAGGAGACCACAGGAAAAGTTGTCACGGACGAGCAGGGAGCACCAAAAGTAGCTGGATTGCTGCGAAACGAACCGGGAGCACTGTTTTTACAGTGCTCCCTTTTTTTTGTTCCTCGCCAGCCACTAATGGTATCCTGCGCCCGATTTTGTTTCCTCTGAGGTTTCCATGACACGCCACGACAGCCTACGCGACCAACTCCTGCTTATTGAAACCCTGCTTCGTCAGCATCAGCACTGGCAAGAAACCGCGCCGCATGACAGCGCTTTCGCCAGCGATCAACCTTTTTGCATGGATACGCTGGAGCCGCTCGAGTGGCTGCAATGGGTACTGATCCCACGTATGCATCAGTTGCTGGATAGCGGAATGCCGCTGCCGAAAGATTTTGCCATCGCGCCATACTATGAAATGGCGCTCGACGCTGCCCATCCGCTGCGCGAGATTATCCTGCCTCCGCTGAGTGAACTGGATACCTTCTTCGCGGGCGACGCGCGCTGATGCTGGAAATTATTTATCAGGATGAATGGCTGGTAGCAGTCAACAAGCCTTCCGGCTGGCTGGTTCATCGCAGCTGGCTCGATCGCGATGAGAAAGTGGTGGTGATGCAGACCGTGCGCGATCAAATTGGTCAGCATGTCTTTACCGCCCATCGGCTCGACAGGCCCACTTCTGGCGTATTGCTGATGGGGCTTTCCAGCGAAGCGGGCCGCCGTTTGTCCCAGCAGTTTGAGCAGCATCTGATTCAAAAGCGCTACCACGCGATTGTCCGCGGCTGGCTGACCGATGAAGCCGTGCTCGACTACCCGTTAGTGGAAGAGCTCGATAAAATCGCCGATAAGTTTGCTCGCGAGAACAAAGATCCACAGCCGGCGGTGACCCACTATCGCGGCCTGGCGACGGTTGAAATGCCGGTGGCTACCGGGCGTTATCCAACAACGCGCTATGGGCTGGTGGAACTGGATCCGAAAACAGGTCGTAAGCATCAGCTACGCCGCCATATGTCTCATCTTCGTCACCCGATGATAGGCGACAGCAAGCATGGTGATTTGCGCCAAAACCGCAGCGCACTTGAGCATTTTGGCTGTAATCGACTGATGCTGCACGCTAGCCAGCTGTCGCTCACCCACCCGTTTACCGGCGAACCGTTGGTCATTCGTGCCGGGCTGGATGATGTCTGGATGCAGGCTTTATCACATTTCGGCTGGCGCGGACTTCTCCCTGAGAATGAAAGGGTTGAGTTTGTCGCCGACTGCGGTCAGGATGAAGCTATCCAGAAGTAAACAGGGAGTTAAATCATGGCAGAAGTCGGGATTTTTGTAGGCACCATGTACGGTAATTCGCTACTGGTGGCGGAAGAAGCGGAAACCATCCTTACCGGTCTGGGCCATCAGGCAAAGGTCTTTGAAGACCCGATGGTGGCCGATTGGGAAAGTTACACCGGGAAGTACGTTCTGGTTGTGACCTCTACAACCGGACAGGGCGATTTACCTGACAGCATCGTACCGCTGTTTAACGACCTCCAGGATATGTACCAGCCGCATCTGCGCTATGGCATTATTGCACTGGGAGACAGTACCTACGCCAATTTCTGCGGCGGCGGTAAACGATTTGATGCGCTGCTACAAGAACAGAGCGCGCAGCGCATTGGCGATATGCTGATGATTGACGCCTCTGAAGATCCGGAACCGGAAAGCATTTCTAATCCATGGGTTGAACAGTGGGCAACATTGCTTAAATAACAGGATTGCCCTCTCCCTACGCAGAGGGCTACCTGTTTTTACTACTTGCCAGTCCGTTGGAACAACTACGGCTTATTATAACAAGCCATTTCCCGCCGAACTTTGGGCTTTTGCCTCGCAAACCGACCGTCCTTATCGCTTTTTCCATGGCGTTTACCCAACGTCAAGCGAGGCCTTTCACGTTCTTTCATTCGTAAATTAATGAGCCCGCTATTTTTTTCCATTCCGTGAGCCATTGCCCAGTCAGTTGGTCGTATGTCGAAAATCGGCCGATTATAGGGAGTAAATAATGGGCGTTTGAACGATGAGCCAACGGTTGCCTCTTTTTATACTTTTCCTGCCAGTAACAAATAAGCAGTTGCGCAACGACGTGCTGCTAAAAAACACAAATACGTCATTCTGATTACCCTACAGGTTGTGCTGTTCAGAATAGATGTAGCTAAAAGCTATATTTCAGGAGTACAACAATGAGTTCATTAAGTCATTCAGTGGGCGCCGTTGAAAAACGGACCAATGCCCGCTATTGGATTGTAGTGATGTTGTTTATCGTCACCTCATTCAACTACGGTGATCGAGCGACGCTCTCTATTGCCGGTTCGGAAATGGCCAAAGATATCGGACTTGATGCCGTCGGTATGGGATACGTTTTCTCGGCATTTTCATGGGCCTACGTCATCGGTCAGATACCTGGCGGTTGGCTGCTTGACCGCTTTGGTTCAAAGCGCGTCTATTTCTGGTCTATTTTAATCTGGTCGGGATTCACCCTGTTACAGGGCTTTGTCGATATCTTCAGTGGTTTTGGCATCATCGTCGCACTATTTACTCTGCGCTTCCTCGTCGGACTTGCCGAATCCCCTTCCTTCCCCGGTAACAGCCGTATTGTTGCCGCCTGGTTCCCCGCCCAGGAAAGGGGCACCGCGGTGGCTATTTTTAACTCCGCGCAATATTTCGCCACCGTCATTTTCGCCCCTATCATGGGCTGGCTGACGCATGCCGTAGGCTGGTCACACGTCTTCTTCTTCATGGGCGGCCTGGGCATTATCATCAGCTTCGTCTGGCTCAAAGTTATTTATGAGCCAAACCAACACCCTGGCGTGAATCAAAAAGAGCTGGATTACATTGCTGAAGGCGGTGCGCTGATCAATATGGATCAGAAAGGCGCATCCGTAAAAGTACCGTTCAAGCAGAAGTGGGGGCAAATTAAGCAGTTGCTTGGCTCTCGCATGATGATTGGTATCTACATTGGCCAGTACTGCATTAACGCATTGACCTACTTCTTTATCACCTGGTTCCCGGTCTATTTGGTTCAGGCGCGCGGGATGTCCATTCTGAAAGCCGGTTTTGTTGCCTCTATTCCGGCTATCTGCGGCTTTGCGGGCGGCGTACTTGGCGGGATTATCTCCGACTGGCTGATGCGTCGCACCGGCTCACTCAACATCGCTCGTAAAACACCTATCGTGCTGGGGATGCTGCTGTCCATGGTGATGGTGTTCTGTAACTACGTGAACATGGAATGGATGATCGTTGGCTTTATGGCGATGGCCTTCTTCGGTAAAGGAATTGGGGCGCTGGGCTGGGCTGTGATGGCCGATACGGCTCCGAGAGAGATAAGCGGTCTGTCTGGTGGCCTGTTCAATATGTTCGGCAATATCTCCGGTATCGTGACGCCAATAGCGATTGGCTACATCGTCGGTACGACAGGCTCTTTCAACGGTGCGCTGATTTATGTTGGCGTCCATGCGCTGGTGGCGATTGTCAGTTATCTGGTGCTGGTGGGTGACATCAAACGCGTCGAACTCAAACCGGTAACAGGATATTCATCATGAGTATGCAATCAAGTCCCGTCATCAACGATATGAAGGTCATTCCGGTGGCCGGTCATGACAGCATGTTATTGAATATCGGCGGTGCACACAGCGCCTGGTTTACCCGCAATATTGTGGTGTTGACCGATAACGCTGGGAATACAGGCGTTGGCGAAGCCCCGGGAGGCGAGGTGATTTACCAGACACTGGTGGATGCCATTCCGATGGTGCTAGGTCAGGAAGTTGCCCGCCTGAACAAAGTGGTGCAGCGGGTGCATAAGGGGAATCAAAACGCCGATTTCGACACCTTCGGTAAAGGCGCATGGACGTTTGAGCTGCGGGTTAATGCGGTCGCGGCGCTAGAGGCCGCGCTGCTTGACCTGTTGGGCAAAGCGTTAAATGTTCCCGTCTGCGAACTGCTGGGGCCGGGTAAACAACGCGATGCTGTCACGGTGCTCGGCTACCTGTTCTATATCGGCGATCGTACCAAAACGGATTTGCCTTATCTGGACCAAACGCCTGGCCACCACGAGTGGTATCGCCTGCGTCATCAGCAAGCCATGACCGGCGATGCGGTTTTGCAACTGGCTCTGGCAGCCCAGGATCGTTACGGTTTTAAAGATTTTAAATTGAAAGGTGGCGTACTGCCGGGTGAGCAAGAAATTGAGTCGGTTAAGGCGCTGAAAAAACAGTTTCCGGATGCGCGGATAACCGTTGATCCCAACGGCGCCTGGTTGCTGGATGAAGCGATTTCGCTGTGCAAAGGTCTCAACGATGTGCTGACCTATGCCGAAGACCCGTGCGGTGCTGAGCAAGGCTACTCTGGTCGCGAAGTGATGGCGGAATTCCGCCGGGCCACTGGTCTGCCGGTGGCGACTAATATGATAGCCACTAACTGGCGCGAAATGGGGCATGCGGTAATGCTCAATTCCGTGGATATTCCGCTGGCAGATCCCCACTTCTGGACACTCTCCGGTGCCGTTCGCGTTGCACAACTTTGTGATGACTGGGGGCTGACCTGGGGCTGCCATTCCAACAACCATTTCGATATTTCATTAGCCATGTTTACCCATGTCGCCGCCGCTGCGCCGGGAACGCCAACGGCCATTGATACGCACTGGATTTGGCAGGAGGGCGATGCGCGCCTGACGAAAAATCCGTTAGAAATTAAAGATGGCAAGATTGCCGTTCCCGATACGCCTGGGTTGGGTATTGAACTGGACTGGGAACAGATACAGAAGGCGCATGAAGCCTATAAGAAATTGCCGGCAGGCGCCCGTAATGACGCCGTAGCGATGCAGTATCTGATTCCCGGTTGGACATTTGACCGCAAACGTCCCGTTTTCGGCCGTAACTAATTACTTAAAGGATTGAAAGATGACAATTCAAACTTCAACGCCGGTCGTTACTTCGATGCAAATCGTCCCCGTGGCAGGGCATGACAGTATGCTGATGAACCTGAGCGGGGCGCATGCACCGTTCTTCACCCGTAACATTGTGATTATCAAAGATAACGCCGGTCACACGGGCGTCGGCGAAATCCCCGGTGGCGAAAAAATTCGTCAGACTCTGGAAGATGCCATTCCATTGGTGAAGGGTAAAACCCTCGGCGAGTACAAGAATGTACTGAATACCGTACGAAGCACTTTCGCCGATCGCGACTCCAGCGGGCGTGGCCTGCAAACGTTCGATCTGCGTACCACGATTCACGTAGTGACCGGTATTGAAGCGGCGATGCTCGATCTGCTGGGGCAGCATCTGGGCGTGAACGTGGCTTCTTTGCTGGGCGAAGGCCAGCAGCGCAGTGAGGTCGAAATGCTGGGCTACTTGTTCTTCGTGGGTAATCGCCAGGCGACGCCGCTGCCATATCAGAGTCAACCGAATGATAGCTGCGACTGGTATCGTCTGCGTCACGAAGAGGCAATGACGCCGGATGCGGTGGTACGTCTGGCGGAAGCGGCATATGAAAAATATGGCTTCAACGATTTCAAACTCAAAGGTGGGGTTCTGGCCGGAGATGAAGAGGCCGAGTCTATTGTGGCGCTGGCGAAACGCTTCCCTCAAGCGCGAGTTACGCTTGATCCAAACGGCGCGTGGTCGCTGGATGAGGCGATCAAAATCGGCAAATACCTGAAAGGGTCTCTGGCCTACGCGGAAGATCCGTGCGGCGCAGAGCAAGGCTTCTCCGGGCGTGAAGTGATGGCGGAATTCCGTCGGGCGACAGGGCTGCCGACCGCAACGAATATGATTGCTACCGACTGGCGTCAGATGGGACATACGCTGGCGCTACAGTCGGTGGATATTCCGCTGGCCGATCCGCACTTCTGGACGATGCAGGGTTCCGTTCGCGTGGCGCAAATGTGTCATGAATTTGGTCTGACCTGGGGCTCTCACTCCAACAACCACTTTGATATTTCGCTGGCGATGTTCACTCACGTTGCGGCCGCTGCACCGGGTAAAATCACCGCTATCGATACCCACTGGATTTGGCAGGAAGGTAATCAACGCCTGACCAAAGAACCGTTCGAGATTAAAGGTGGGATGGTGCAGGTGCCGAATAAACCAGGGTTGGGTGTGGAACTGGATATGGACCAGCTTATGCTAGCCAATGAACTGTATAAAAAACACGGTCTTGGTGCGCGTGACGATGCGATGGGAATGCAGTATCTGATCCCAAACTGGACGTTTGATAATAAACGTCCGTGCATGGTGCGCTAAAATTAATGCCGGTTCCGCAAGGAGCCGGCAGTGTTCTGCACATAATGGTGTGCAGAACACTGCCGCCAACCCGCATAAGGACAGCCAATGAAAATCGTGATTGCCCCGGATTCTTATAAGGAAAGCCTGAGCGCGGCTGATGTCGCCAGCGCCATTGAGTCTGGGTTTAGGGAGATTTATCCCGATGCTGAGTATGTAAAACTGCCGGTAGCCGATGGCGGCGAAGGAACGGTAGATGCAATGGTCGCGGCGACCCAGGGGCGGGTGATTTCGGTCAATGTGACCGGCCCGCTGGGAGAACCTGTAGCTGGGTTTTACGGTGTGTCGGGCGACGAACGGTGTGCGTTTATCGAAATGGCGGCGGCAAGTGGGCTGGAACTTTTATCCCCGGAGCAACGTAACCCTCTAAAAACCACCTCATGGGGCACCGGTGAGCTGATTCAGCATGCGCTCGATCTGGGCGTGAAGCGCATTATCATCGGTTTGGGCGGCAGTGCCACCAATGATGGCGGGGCGGGGATGGTTCAGGCGCTGGGGGCAAAGCTGCTGACGGCAGATAATCAGCAAATCCCGTACGGCGGGGCTGGACTGGAAACGCTGGCAAAGATTGATATTAGCGAGCTGGATAGCCGTCTGGCGCACTGCCAGATTGATGTGGCCTGCGATGTGACAAACCCGCTAACCGGCGCGGAAGGCGCGTCGGCGGTGTTTGGTCCGCAGAAAGGGGCGACGGCGGAAATGGTCGTGCAGCTTGACGGTGCGCTGGCGCATTATGCCCGGCGTATTGAGCAGGATTTAGCGATTGATGTGCTGACGCTCGAAGGCGGCGGCGCGGCAGGCGGAATGGGCGCGGCGCTGTACGCCTTCTGCGGGGCAACGCTGCGTCCGGGTATTGATATTGTGACTGAAGCGCTGCATCTGGATGCGCTGGTGGCGGGTGCCTCGTTGGTGATAACCGGTGAAGGTCGGATGGATAGCCAGACAATTCACGGTAAAGTGCCGGTGGGCGTGGCGCGAGTCGCCAAACGCTATCACATTCCCGTCATCGGTATTGCCGGCAGCCTGACAGCAGATGTTGGTGTTGTGCATCAGCATGGGGTGGATGCGGTATTCAGCATTCTTTACCGGATTTGTTCACTGGATGAAGCCCTGATGCAAGCCGGCGAGAATGTGCGGATGGCGGCACGCAATATTGCGGCGGCGATAAAAATTGGACAAGCACTGTAGGCTATTGGCCTGCCCGGATAGCATATTAAGCTGGAAGTTGATTGCCCGGCCTGGCGCAGCCGGGCACAACGTTACCCCAGTATCTTGCGGGTTTCCCGGGTGACATTATCCATCTCATCCAGCAGTTCCAGCAGCTCTGGTTCCAGATCTTCCGCCGGGGTACCGCTACGCAGCTGCCCCTCAATCAACTGACACAAATGCTTCAACCGCGGCACGCCGCTGTAGCCGCAGCTACCGTGCAGTTTATGAATAGCATCAACCAGATTTTCTGGCTCTTCACCTACCAGTTGCTCTTCCACTTTGTTGCGGATCTCCGGCAAGAATGCGACCAGCATTTGCAGCATTTCGCGCGCCAGGTCAGGCTTATAGGCGGCCTGGCGCAGCGCCAACTGCCAGTCGAGCGTAGCGTTAAGATCAATCGGTGGTTCTATTGGTTCGGGCTCAGAAGGACGTGGCGGCGTATTAACGCCGGGTTTATAGCGCAGCAGTAAATCGTGTAACCGGCTCTCTTCAATCGGCTTGGCCAGATAGTCGTTCATCCCCGCGGCCAGCAGTTTCTCTCTTTGTTCAGCGAGGGCGTGAGCGGTTACGGCTATTACCGGCGTTTGTTGCTGATGCGGAAGCTGACGAATCAGCTCGCAGGCACGTATGCCGTCGATATCCGGCATCTGAATATCCATCAAAATCAGGTCAAACTTCATCTGTTTTGCGCATTCAATTGCCTGTTGACCACTTTCACACAGTTCAACGTGCTGCACCTGATCGTCCAGCAATGCGCCAATGAGCTTGAGGTTAGCGGGGTTGTCATCAACGGCCATGACCGTCATCGGCAGGCGATGTTCGATGTTGGGCAGGGTAATTAATGATGGCGCACTGCGGCTGAACTCTAGCAGCACCGGCAGCAGGCGGGTGATCGTCAGCGGTTTCAGCAGACAGGCTGCTGCGCCGTTTTTCTTCAGTGATTCAGCATAGACATGAGCGTGGCACGGCAGTGCCAGCACCAGAAGTTCAGTCATCCCCAATGCGGCGTTTAGCTTTTCCTGATGCATGCTGAGGTCACGCATTGAGACCGGGACGGCTACCAGCACGATGTCGTAAAACTCTACGGGAAGGGCGGCAATACTGACTGCATAAACGACATCCAGCGGCGTAGAGGTCAGCATATCCAGCGTGGCCTGAGCCGCTGCTGCGTTGGCTTCTACATAGGCGATGCGCTTGCCTTTCAGGCTACTGGTATCCGGGCCGTCGGACACCACGTTAGGATTCAGATCGAGATTGATATTAAACCAGAAGGTTGAGCCCCGATTTGGCTGGCTGTGGAAGGAGATATCGCCGCCCATCTCGCGCACCAGTTTTTGGGTGATAACCAGCCCCAGGCCGGTACCGCCGTGACGGCGGGAAATGCTGGCATCAGCCTGACGGAAGGCCTGGAACAGGTGAGATTGATCGCGCTCAGGAATACCAATCCCGGTATCGCGGATCTGGACCTCTATCTGCACTTTGTTATTACTGATCGCCCGTTGTTCAATCAGCACATCAATGTTGCCGTTCTCGGTGAACTTAATGGCGTTGCCCACCAGATTGGTCACCACCTGCTGCAGGCGCAGCGGATCGCCAATGACGTTATCCGGGACATCGTTTTTAATGCTAAGCGTCAACTCCAGCCCTTTATCATGGGCCGAGTGCGCAAGTAACGTCACCACTTCATCAAGGGAATTACGCAGCGGGAACGGAATGCTTTCCAGCAGCAGTTTACCGGCTTCCAGCTTCGAGAAATCGAGGACGTCATTGATGATAGCCAGCAGGTTGTTGGCGGAACGTTCGATGGTACTGAGATGGTCGCGCTGCGTCGGATTGAGCTCGGTTTTCAGCGTCAGGCGAGTAAATCCAATTACCCCATTAAGCGGCGTACGCAGCTCGTGCGACATATTGGCGAGGAACTCGGATTTGATACGCGCGGCTTCCTGAGCGCGCTTTTTGGCGAGATCCAACTCGACGTTTTGGATCTCCATCTGTTCGAGCGTCTCGCGTAAGTCTGATGTCGCCTGATCGACGTTATGCTGCATCTCTTCGTGGTAGGCGGCCAGTGACATCGCCATCGAGTTAATGCCGTTTTTCAGCATATCCAGTTCGCCGAGCATGAAGCCTTCAACGCGGCTATCAAGCTGGCCGCGTCGAATGCGGTCAACGGTGTTGACCATATTGCGTATCGGTCCGGTGACATCTCGCATCAGTCGCCAGCCGAAGATCAGCGCAATACCGATACAGAACAGCATCATGATGCTGGAAATAAAAATCTCTTTGTATTGCTGCAGGCGCACCGACTTGAGATCCAACTCCAGTGCCACGTAGCCGAGCATATTCACCGGCGTTTTCGCATCCGACTGGGGGGATTCATCCGGCGAGTAATGCTCCGAAATAATCGGCGTTCGCAGGATCATAATATCGCCATGACGCGTCACGCTTAGCCGCCTGGGGAACGGCATCCCACGCGGTAGCTGAAGTTCTCCCGGATCCAACTGGTAGTTAGAGGTGACGAACAGTTTGTTATGTTCATCATAAACGGAAATCGCACGCACGATATCGGAGTGACGGCGATGCAATACGCTTATCAACTGACCAATCGACTCACGATTTTGTAAATTCATACCGTATTCGCTGGAGACGGCAAGCGGCTCAATAATGCTGGCGCCGGCGTCTTCCAGTTGACGCTGCAGGTCGTTATAGCGGTGTACGACGAAGAAGATGCTGAGCAGTAAACCGATTAATACGGTCGGTGCCAGGATCAAAATCATCATTCTTGCACGAAGGCTGTAGTTGGTCATGGAGGTCCGTTGTGGGAGAATCAGTGCAATATTTTTGATTGAGAAAAATCTCTACGATGGCGCAATTCTACTCTGCAAAACGGCGCGTGACGACGCGTCAGATCATAACCGTGACAGTCAACGATCTTGATCCCTTCGGGCAAGGTGTGGCGCGCCACAACGGTAAAGCATTATTCATCAATGGCTTACTTCCGGAAGAAAGTGCAGAAATCACCATCACGGAAGATAAAAAACAGTACGCGCGCGGGCAGGTTAAACGTCGTTTGAGCAGCAGTTCAGAGCGCGAAACCCCGCGTTGCCCGCATTTTGGCGTTTGCGGCGGCTGCCAGCAACAGCATGCCTCGGTTGCACTGCAACAGCGCAGTAAACGTTCGGCGCTGAATCGGTTAATGAAGCATGAAGTTGACGCGGTGATTGCCGGTGAACCCTGGGGATACCGTCGTCGTGCGCGGCTGAGCTTGAATTATCAGCCAAAAACCCAACAATTGCAGATGGGTTTTCGCAAAGCCAATTCGAACGAAATCATCGATGTGGTGCAGTGCCCCATTTTGGTGCCCAATCTTGAGGCGCTTTTGCCGGCGGTACGTGAATGTTTGACCAGCCTGAAAGGCAAGCGTCAGTTGGGCCACGTGGAGTTAGTGAGCGCCGACAACGGTCCGCTGATGGTGTTGCGCCACACTGCGGCATTAACCGTCGAGGATAAAGAAAAACTGGAACGCTTTTCGCATTCTTCGGGCGTTGCGCTTTATCTGGCGCCGGAAAGCGAGATACTTGAACGCGTTACGGGTGAATCCCCCTGGTATTCCTCAGACGGGCTACGCTTAACCTTCAGTCCGCGTGATTTTATTCAGGTCAATGACGGCGTCAATCAACAGATGGTGACTACCGCGCTGGCGTGGCTGGATGTCCAGCCAACCGACCGGGTGCTCGATCTGTTCTGTGGGATGGGTAACTTCACGCTGCCGCTCGCGAAACGGGCTGCCAGCGTTGTGGGTGTTGAAGGTGTGCCGGCGCTGGTGGCGAAAGGCCGTGAAAACGCCGCGCAGAACCATCTCCAGAATGTCACTTTCTTCCACGAGAATCTGGAAGAGGACGTCACGCTGCAGGCATGGGCGAAGCACGGTTTTGACAAAGTTTTACTCGATCCTGCCCGTGCTGGCGCACCGGGCGTGATGCAGCATGTTATAAAATTAGCGCCAACGCGGGTGGTGTATGTGTCCTGTAACCCGGCAACGCTGGCGCGTGACAGCGAAGCATTGCTGAGTGCAGGGTACCAAATTCAGCGTCTGGCAATGCTTGATATGTTCCCGCACACTGGGCACCAGGAATCGATGGTGCTGTTTGAGCGTAAGTAATAACTTGGCTTGCCGACTTCGGCAGGCCTGTCCCTGAAAGGAGAGGACAATGGTTGCGGTAAGAAGTGCACATTTAAATAAAGCTGGCGAATTTGACCCACAGAAATGGATCACCAGTCTGGGAATTTCCAGCCAGCAGTCGTGTGAGCGCTTAGCCGAAACCTGGGATTATTGTCGTCGCCAGACCGTGGGGCGTGCTGATGCCGAATTGATGCTGTGGCGCGGCGTGGAGATGGTTGAAATCCTGTCAACGCTGAGCATGGATAACGATACGCTGCGCGCGGCGCTGCTGTTTCCGTTAGTCGATGCTAACGTGGTGAGCGAAGAGGTGCTGAGTGAAAGCGCCGGGCAGTCGGTCGTCACCCTTATTCACGGCGTGCGTGACATGGCCGCTATTCGTCAGCTTAAAGCCACGCATACCGATGCCGTCTCTTCTGAGCAGGTGGACAACGTACGGCGGATGCTGTTGGCGATGGTAGACGACTTCCGCTGCGTGGTTATCAAACTTGCCGAACGTATCGCCCATCTGCGCGAAGTGAAAGACGCGCCGGAAGATGAACGCGTACTGGCGGCCAAAGAGTGTACCAACATCTATGCGCCACTCGCCAACCGTCTGGGCATCGGCCAGCTCAAATGGGAGCTGGAAGATTACTGCTTCCGCTATCTGCATCCGGCAGAATACAAGCGTATTGCCAAACTGCTGCACGAACGCCGAATCGACCGCGAATCCTACATCAACGATTTTGTTGGTCATCTGCGTAGTGAAATGAAAACCGAAGGGGTGAAAGCCGAAGTTTACGGTCGACCAAAACACATCTACAGCATCTGGCGCAAAATGCAGAAAAAGCACCTCGCTTTTGATGAGCTGTTTGATGTGCGAGCAGTGCGCATTGTGGCCGAGCGTTTACAGGACTGCTACGCCGCGCTGGGGATAGTACATACTCACTATCGCCACCTGCCGGATGAATTTGACGACTACGTTGCGAACCCGAAACCAAACGGCTACCAGTCTATCCACACCGTGGTGCTGGGGCCGAACGGCAAAACGATTGAAATCCAGATCCGCACCAAGCAGATGCATGAAGACGCCGAACTGGGCGTTGCTGCGCACTGGAAATACAAAGAAGGCACCGCCACGGGGCTGCGTTCAGGCTATGAAGACCGTATCGCCTGGCTGCGTAAGCTGATTGCATGGCAGGAAGAGATGGCGGACTCCGGCGAAATGCTGGATGAAGTGCGTAGCCAGGTCTTCGACGACCGGGTGTATGTGTTTACGCCAAAAGGCGATGTGGTTGATCTGCCGGCGGGCTCCACGCCGCTGGACTTTGCTTACCATATTCACAGTGACGTCGGGCACCGCTGCATCGGGGCGAAGATTGGCGGGCGTATCGTACCGTTCACCTACCAACTGCAGATGGGCGATCAGATTGAAATCATCACCCAGAAACAGCCGAACCCAAGTCGCGATTGGTTAAACCCTAACCTGGGTTATGTCACGACCAGCCGTGGACGCTCGAAAATTCATGCCTGGTTCCGCAAGCAGGACAAAGACAAGAACGTGCTGGCCGGGCGTCAAATCCTTGACGACGAGCTGGAGCACCTGGGCATCAGTCTCAAGGAAGCGGAAAAACACCTGCTGCCGCGCTACAACTTCAACGAGGTTGAGGAACTGCTGGCTGCCATCGGCGGTGGCGATATTCGTCTCAACCAGATGGTTAACTTCCTGCAGGCGCAGTTTAACAAGCCAAGCGCCGCCGAACAGGATGCCGCAGCACTCAAACAGCTGCAGCAGAAAAGCTATACGCCGCAGAACAATCGCAGCAAAGATAACGGCCGCGTGGTGGTAGAAGGGGTAGGTAACCTGATGCACCATATCGCGCGCTGCTGCCAGCCTATTCCGGGCGATGAAATTGTTGGTTTTATCACCCAGGGACGCGGTATTTCGGTGCACCGGGCGGACTGCGACCAGCTTGCGGAGCTGCAATCACATGCGCCGGAACGTATCGTGGATGCGGTCTGGGGCGAAAGCTACTCGGCGGGCTATTCGCTGGTGGTTCGTGTCCAGGCGAACGATCGCAGCGGGCTGTTGCGCGACATCACCACTATCCTCGCCAACGAGAAGGTGAACGTTCTGGGCGTGGCCAGCCGCAGCGATACCCGGCAGCAGATGGCGACAATCGATATGACCATCGAAATCTACAACCTACAGGTGCTGGGCCGTGTGCTTGGCAAGCTGAATCAGGTGCCTGACGTTATCGATGCACGTCGTTTGCACGGCGGTTAATCTCAATTTCGTAGGTCGGGTAAGGCGTAGCCGCCACCCGACAATTTTCCCGGCAGCGCATTGCCTGCCGGGACTACGCCTCCATTTCAACAGGATGTAATCATGAACCAAATCGACCGACTGCTCGGGATTATGCAGCGCCTGCGTGACCCGGAAAACGGCTGCCCGTGGGACAAAGAGCAGACGTTTAGCTCCATCGCGCCTTACACCCTCGAAGAAACTTACGAAGTGCTGGATGCCATTGCGCGTGAGGATTTTGACGATCTGCGCGGTGAGCTTGGCGACCTGCTGTTCCAGGTGGTGTTTTACGCGCAGATGGCCCAGGAAGAAGGGCGCTTTGATTTTAACGATATCTGCGCTGCCATCAGCGACAAGCTAGAGCGTCGCCACCCGCATATTTTCGGTGATGCCAACGCGAGCAACAGTCAGGAAGTGCTGGCACGTTGGGAGCAAATTAAAACCGCTGAACGCGCTGAAAAAGCGCAGCATTCGGCGCTGGATGACATTCCCAGTGCTTTCCCGGCGCTAATGCGGGCGCACAAAATCCAGAAGCGCTGCTCGGCCGTTGGCTTTGACTGGACAACGCTGGGGCCGGTACTCGACAAAGTGTACGAAGAAATTGATGAAGTTATGGACGAAGCCAGGCAGGCAGTGATTGATGAAGCTAAACTGGAGGAGGAGGTTGGCGACCTGCTGTTCGCGACGGTCAATTTATCGCGTCATTTAGGGGTAAAAGCCGAGACCGCATTACAAAAGGCCAATGAAAAATTTGAGCGTCGTTTCCGCGAAGTTGAACGGATTGTCGCCGCGCGAGGCCTGGAAATGACCGGTGTAGACCTGGATGTCATGGAAGAAGTTTGGCAGCAGGTAAAACGGCAGGAATCTGATCTCTAAAGAATTTTTGTGGGGAAGGGCGAAAAGTGCGAAATCTTAAATGACAAGCGCTTGATTTGCGTCAAAAACATTTACCCAAAAGGGGCTATTTTCTCACTCCCCATGTTTGTTTCTGCGGCGATTGAGGAGCGAGAATGAAAGTTTGTGGCGCTCGCCATGTTCGGGTATACTACTTTCCCGTCTTGGTTATTCCATCGTTTCACCCTAACTTCTCAGGTCCAGCATGACAACGAACTATATTTTTGTGACCGGCGGGGTCGTATCCTCTCTGGGTAAAGGCATTGCCGCAGCATCCCTGGCAGCCATTCTTGAAGCCCGTGGCCTCAACGTGACCATGATGAAACTGGATCCGTATATTAACGTCGATCCTGGCACCATGAGCCCGATCCAACACGGGGAAGTGTTCGTTACTGAAGACGGCGCTGAAACCGACCTGGACCTGGGTCACTATGAGCGCTTCATCCGCACCAAAATGACTCGCCGCAATAACTTTACTACCGGTCGTATTTACTCGGAAGTCCTGCGCAAAGAGCGCCGTGGCGACTATCTGGGCGCGACGGTACAGGTTATTCCACACATCACCAACGCTATCAAAGAGCGCGTTCTGGCTGGTGGCGAAGGTCACGACGTGGTGCTGGTTGAAATCGGCGGTACCGTCGGTGATATCGAATCCTTACCATTCCTTGAAGCTATTCGCCAACTGGCGGTAGATATCGGTCGTGAACACGCGCTGTTCATGCACCTGACCCTGGTGCCTTATCTGGCAGCGGCTGGTGAAGTCAAAACTAAACCGACTCAGCACTCTGTAAAAGAGCTGCTGTCTATCGGTATTCAGCCTGACATCCTGGTTTGCCGCTCCGACCGTGCGATTCCGGCCAACGAACGTGCAAAAATTGCATTGTTCTGTAACGTGCCAGAAAAAGCCGTTATTTCGATGAAAGATGTCGATTCCATTTATAAAATTCCAGGCCTGTTGAAATCTCAGGGTCTGGACGATTATATTTGTAAACGATTCAGCTTGAACTGCCCGGAAGCAAACCTGGCCGAATGGGAACAGGTTATCTACGAAGAAGCAAACCCGGCAGGTGAAGTCACCATTGGTATGGTCGGCAAGTACATTGAACTGCCAGATGCTTACAAATCGGTGATTGAAGCGCTGAAACACGGTGGCCTGAAAAACCGCGTAACCGTAAACATCAAGCTGATTGACTCGCAGGATGTGGAAACGCGTGGTGTCGAAATTCTGAAAGATTTGGATGCTATCCTGATTCCTGGCGGCTTCGGCTACCGTGGTGTTGAAGGTAAAATTGCTACCGCACGCTATGCGCGTGAAAACAAAATTCCTTATCTGGGCATCTGCCTGGGTATGCAGGTTGCGCTGATTGAGTTTGCGCGCAACGTTGCGGGGATGGACAACGCCAACTCGACGGAATTTGTGCCAGACTGTAAGTACCCGGTTGTGGCGCTCATTACTGAATGGCGTGATGAAGAAGGCAATGTCGAAGTTCGTACTGATAAAAGCGACCTCGGCGGCACGATGCGCCTCGGCGCGCAGCAGTGCCAGCTTGGCGATGACAGCCTGGTACGCCAGCTGTACGGCGAGCCAACCATTGTTGAACGTCACCGTCACCGCTATGAAGTCAACAACATGTTGTTGAAACCTATTGAAGCTGCAGGTCTGCGCGTTGCGGGCCGTTCCGGTGATGATCAGTTGGTCGAGATCATCGAAGTACCGAATCACCCGTGGTTCGTTGCTTGTCAGTTCCATCCGGAGTTTACTTCCACGCCGCGTGATGGGCACCCGCTGTTTGCTGGCTTCGTGAAAGCCGCAGGCGAGTACCAGAAGCGTCAAGCGAAGTAAGAAAAGTTAGAACGGCAGCGCCCCATGAGGGGCGTTGTTTGTCTGGAGTTTTAGTTTAACTTGTACTGAGGAAAACCTAATGTCCAAAATCGTTAAAATCATCGGTCGTGAAATCATCGACTCCCGTGGTAACCCGACTGTTGAAGCAGAAGTTCACCTGGAAGGTGGTTTCGTCGGTATGGCAGCAGCCCCGTCAGGTGCTTCTACTGGTTCCCGTGAAGCACTGGAACTGCGCGATGGTGACAAATCCCGTTTCATGGGTAAAGGCGTACTGAAAGCAGTTGGCGCGGTAAACGGCCCAATTGCTCAGGCTCTGCTGGGTAAAGACGCGAAAGACCAGGCCGGCATCGACAAGATCATGATCGATCTGGACGGTACTGAAAACAAATCCAACTTCGGTGCTAACGCCATTCTGGCTGTGTCCCTGGCTAACGCCAAAGCAGCAGCTGCTGCCAAAGGCCTGCCACTGTACGCACACATCGCTGAACTGAACGGTACTCCGGGCAAATACTCCATGCCGGTTCCGATGATGAACATCATCAACGGCGGTGAGCACGCTGACAACAACGTCGACATCCAGGAATTTATGATTCAGCCAGTTGGCGCTAAATCCCTGAAAGAAGCCGTACGTATGGGTTCCGAAGTGTTCCACAACCTGGCTAAAGTTCTGAAAGCTAAAGGTATGAACACTGCAGTTGGTGACGAAGGTGGCTATGCGCCAAACCTGGGTTCCAACGCTGAAGCTCTGGCTGTTATCGCTGAAGCTGTTAAAGCTGCTGGTTACACCCTGGGCACCGACATCACTCTGGCGATGGACTGTGCAGCATCTGAATTCTACAAAGACGGTAAATACGTTCTGGCTGGCGAAGGCAACAAAGCTTTCACCTCCGAAGAATTCACTCACTTCCTGGAAGACCTGACCAAACAGTACCCAATCGTCTCCATCGAAGATGGCCTGGACGAATCTGACTGGGATGGTTTCGCATACCAGACCAAAGTACTGGGCGACAAAATCCAGCTGGTTGGTGACGATCTGTTCGTAACCAACACCAAGATCCTGAAAGAAGGCATCGAAAAAGGCATCGTTAACTCCATCCTGATCAAATTCAACCAGATCGGTTCCCTGACCGAAACTCTGGCTGCGATCAAAATGGCGAAAGACGCTGGCTACACCGCTGTCATCTCTCACCGTTCTGGCGAAACTGAAGACGCTACCATCGCTGACCTGGCTGTTGGTACCGCTGCAGGCCAGATCAAAACTGGTTCTATGAGCCGTTCTGACCGCGTTGCTAAATACAACCAGCTGATTCGTATTGAAGAAGCGCTGGGTGAACACGCACCGTACAACGGTCGCAAAGAGATCAAAGGTCAGGCATAAGCCTGCTCTTTCTCTGATGTGAAAATGCCAGCCTTCGGGCTGGCATTTTTTTATTTAAAATCGACTGCCATTTGCTGTGGAATCGACAGCCCACGAGTGGTCTGCACACAGCGACCGATGTAGTCGGTAAAGCGAGGCGGCTTGGGCATCCCCATACTTAGTAGCTTATCATTGCTAAAGCGGACGTTGAGCGTGGCAAACGCGCCGTACAGACGCATGGCTTTGAGCATCAACCGCTCGTTGCAGGGGCCAAAGATGGTTTTCAGCTCGCGACGCATTTTTACCAGCGTTTCATAGCTCACCTGCGCATATTTATCCCCAACCGGCGCCTTCTCCAGCGCAGCAGCCATGGCATTGTCGATATCCCCAAACCTGACGCTGTTTTCTTCCCCGGCCGAAATATGCACCACTTCCCCCCGGGCGATGGGGGCGTTAAGCAGCATCAACAGCGCGCTGGCACAGTAATCCACTGGAATGACATCGATCCGGTCTTCCATTGAGCACATGAATTTTTGCAGCATCAGCCCCATGCTGAATACCCAAAAAATACTGCTGGAAGGCTGGCAACCGTGGTGAGTATGACCCACTACAATCGATGGCCGAGCAATCACCAGCGGCAGCGTCGGGCAGCGTTGACGCATCAACTGCTCAATGGTGGATTTGGAGTGAGTGTACTCGACGAGATGCTCTGCGCGTTCGCGAAGCACCGCATTTTCTGCCACCAGAGTATCTGGCTGTGGCGAGCAGGACATTGCCGTACCAACGTGTAAAAAGCGCTGTAGCCCGTCTACCTGCGCCATTCGCTGGGCAAACAGCAGCGTACCTTCGACATTCACTTTCCAGATCAGTGGATTATTGCCAAACGAGGCCACGGCTGCGCAGTTAAGGACATGAGTAACCTGCTCGAGGCGCGGGTCAGTCAGAAAATCTTCCGGAGAGGCCAGGTCGCCGAGCAGGATATTCTGTGTGCCCAATTGCGCCAGTTTAGCCTCATCGACGTTGAATTTACGCATGTTCTCCTTAACCCGCTTAACCGCAGCATCACCGTCATGTGCGCGTACTAGGTAATGACTCCAACTTA
>NZ_JAKCNS010000039.1 GCF_021440345.1 Kluyvera intermedia | reverse complement strand
AGTTGGCAGCATCACCCAATTGTTCTCAATAAAGTACATACCGTTGCTCCGCATATTCATATGGTATTTAAATCAGCGTTAAACCAAAATACCGAGCATCAGCTTCGCTACCAGGAAATTGAATTCGTTCTGGGTTATGAAGAGTTCCGCCGTCCTGAGTTTGCCTGCGTGCCATTATTTAATGATGAAATGGTACTGGTCGCCAGTAAAAAACATCCACGCATTAATGGCCCGATGTCAGAAGCCAGCGTTTATCAGGAAGAACATGCAGTCGTTTCTCTGGATCGTTATGCATCATTCAGCCAGCCGTGGTATGACACGGTGGATAAACAAAATCGTATTGCTTATCAGGGTATGGCGTTAATTAGCGTATTGAATGTCGTTTCTCAAACACATCTGGTCGCCGTTGCTCCGCGCCGTCTGGCAGAAGAGTTCTCTGAACAGCTAGGCCTACAGATTCTACCGTTGCCAATGAAGCTAAATAGCCGTACCTGCTATCTTTCCTGGCATGAGGCCGCTGGCCGGGATAAAGGTCATCAGTGGATGGAAGAACTGCTGATTAATGCCTGCCGCCAGCAGTAAGACGGATAAATAAATAGGGTGCCGCGGCATCCTATTTATTTTGCTAATTTTTAGTAATGCAAAATATTATTCTGTTGTTAAAGGTCAGCCTGACCGACGATAAAGTGAAAAATGCACGTTTTGCTGTAATGGTGCGTTTCACCCGAGTATCCACGCTATTCTTTGCTTATCGCTGAAGCAATCATCCATCATTTTTACTTTTCCCCTTATTTTTCCACTTATTAGTACCGGTTCTACTCTGGATGTGCGAATTGCCTGCCTTGTGGCGAGCGGTTATGTTAGGTCTTTACCGATAATGTAGCGCTGGCGGATGAGTTACGTGCCGTCGGCACATGGCCGCAGGAAAATGAGTTCCTCGACCATCAAGACGCAATACAAGCCTGGAGGCAAACCATGGAGATGTTATCTGGAGCCGAGATGGTCGTCCGATCGTTAATCGATCAGGGCGTAAAGCAGGTATTTGGCTACCCGGGAGGCGCGGTCCTCGATATTTATGATGCGCTACATACGGTTGGCGGTATTGACCACGTGCTGGTACGTCATGAGCAGGCGGCGGTGCATATGGCTGATGGCCTGGCGCGAGCAACGGGTGAAGTAGGGGTCGTGCTGGTAACATCCGGCCCAGGTGCGACGAATGCCATTACCGGAATTGCGACGGCCTATATGGACTCTATTCCGTTGGTAGTGCTATCCGGACAGGTGGCGACCTCGCTGATTGGCTACGATGCGTTTCAGGAGTGCGACATGGTCGGGATTTCACGCCCGGTGGTGAAGCACAGTTTCCTGGTCAAGCAGACCGAAGATATTCCCGGCGTCCTGAAAAAAGCATTCTGGTTAGCGGCCAGCGGTCGTCCAGGCCCGGTGGTTGTCGACCTGCCGAAAGATATTCTCAATGCGGCCAATAAAATGCCGTACGTCTGGCCGGATGCGGTCAGTATGCGCTCTTATAATCCAACCACCTCAGGGCATAAAGGGCAGATTAAGCGCGCGCTGCAGACGCTTATCGCGGCGAAAAAACCGGTGGTGTATGTCGGCGGCGGCGTGGTGAATGCCGAATGCCATGAACAACTGCGCACGTTAATCGAAAAACTCAACTTACCGGTCGCTTCATCATTGATGGGGCTGGGCGGCTTTCCGGCCACCCATCGACAGGCGCTGGGTATGCTGGGCATGCATGGTACCTATGAAGCGAACATGACCATGCATCACTCTGATGTGATTTTTGCCGTCGGTGTTCGTTTTGATGACCGCACGACCAACAACCTGGCGAAGTACTGCCCGGATGCCACCGTGTTGCATATCGATATCGATCCTACTTCGATCTCTAAAACGGTACCGGCGGATATTCCGATCGTCGGCGATGCGGGGCGGGTTCTCGATCAAATGCTGGAGCTTCTGGATCAAGAGAGTGCCGCCCAGCCGCTCGACGATATCCGCGACTGGTGGCAGCAGATTGAACAGTGGCGCGCACGCCAGTGCCTGAAATATGACACCCACAGCGAGCAGATTAAGCCTCAGGCGGTGGTTGAAACCATCTGGAAACTGACCAACGGCGACGCTTATGTGACCTCGGATGTTGGCCAACATCAGATGTTTGCCGCGCTGTACTACCCGTTTGATAAGCCACGCCGCTGGATTAACTCGGGCGGGCTCGGCACGATGGGCTTCGGGCTGCCAGCAGCGCTCGGCGTCAAAATGGCGCTGCCGGAAGCTACCGTGGTCTGCGTGACCGGCGACGGCAGCATTCAGATGAATATTCAGGAACTCTCTACTGCGTTGCAGTACGAGCTGCCGGTGCTGGTGCTGAATCTCAACAACGGCTATCTGGGGATGGTCAAGCAGTGGCAGGACATGATCTATTCTGGTCGCCACTCGCAGTCTTATATGCAATCGCTGCCGGATTTCGTCCGTCTGGCGGAAGCCTACGGCCATGTGGGGATCCGCATCACGGAACCGTCGGAGCTTGAGAGCAAGCTGGCGGAGGCGCTGGAACAGGTGCGCAACAATCGCCTGGTGTTCGTTGACGTTTGCGTCGACGGGAGCGAGCACGTCTACCCTATGCAGATTCGCGGGGGATCGATGGACGAGATGTGGCTGAGTAAAACGGAGAGAACCTGATTATGCGCCGGATATTATCTGTATTGCTGGAAAACGAGTCCGGTGCGCTGTCGCGCGTGATTGGGCTTTTCTCACAACGTGGTTACAACATAGAAAGTCTGACGGTTGCACCCACGGATGACCCCACGCTTTCACGTATGACCATCCAGACGGTTGGCGATGAAAAGACCATTGAGCAAATTGAAAAGCAGCTGCATAAGCTGGTGGACGTGCTGCGGGTCACTGAGCTTGGGCAGGGCGGGCACGTTGAGCGCGAAATCATGCTGGTGAAGGTTCAGGCCAGTGGCTATGGCCGTGACGAGGTGAAACGGAACACAGAGATCTTCCGTGGGCAGATAATCGACGTTACGCCATCGCTTTATACCGTGCAGTTGGTCGGTACCAGCGACAAGCTGGATGCATTCCTCGCTTCGCTGCGTGACGTCGCCAGAATTGTGGAAGTGGCACGCTCCGGGGTGGTGGGATTATCACGCGGTGACAAGATTATGCGTTAGCCTGGATCTCATCGCTTTATCGTAGCCCGGCAAGACGTCGGGCTTTTTTTTGCGAAATCAGCATGAAGTGCGAAGAAAAGCTATTGCCGATGAGATCATTCTGCGCTTAGATGTTACGGATTATACTTATAAAGCAAGGGGCAATTGTGAAACTGGATGAGATCGCCCGGCTTGCCGGTGTTTCCCGAACCACCGCCAGCTATGTGATTAACGGCAAAGCGAAACAGTATCGCGTGAGCGATAAGACTGTCGAAAAAGTGATGGCGGTGGTGCGTGAGCACAACTACCACCCTAACGCGGTTGCCGCCGGTCTGCGTGCAGGACGCACGCGTTCTATTGGTTTAGTGATTCCAGACCTGGAGAATACCAGCTATACCCGCATCGCCAACTATCTTGAGCGGCAGGCGCGCCAGCGTGGCTATCAGCTGCTGATCGCCTGTTCGGAAGACCAGCCGGATAACGAAATGCGCTGCATCGAGCATCTGTTGCAACGCCAGGTTGACGCCATTATCGTTTCCACCTCTCTGCCGCCGGAACACCCTTTCTACCAGCGCTGGGCCAACGACACATTCCCAATCGTCGCGCTTGACCGTGCTCTCGATCGTGAACACTTCACCAGCGTGGTGGGTGCCGATCAGGACGATGCGGAAATGCTTGCCGCCGAGCTGCGCACCTTCCCGGCAGAAACCGTACTTTATCTTGGTGCGTTGCCGGAGTTGTCGGTGAGCTATCTGCGCGAACAGGGATTCCGAACTGCCTGGAAAGACGATCCGCGCGAGGTTAATTTCCTCTACGCCAACAGCTACGAACGCGAAGCGTCGGCGGTGCTGTTTGAGAAGTGGCTGGAAACGCATCCGATGCCGCAGGCATTATTCACCACCTCATTTGCGCTGTTGCAGGGGGTTATGGACGTGACGCTGCGCCGTGAAGGCAAGTTGCCGACCGACCTTGCCATTGCGACCTTCGGCGATCATGAGCTGCTCGATTTCTTACAGTGCCCGGTGCTGGCGGTTGCTCAGCGCCACCGCGATGTAGCTGAACGTGTGCTGGAAATTGTGCTGGCGAGCCTCGATGAACCGCGTAAACCAAAGCCTGGATTAAGTCGTATTCGCCGTAATCTTTATCGTCGCGGGAGTTTGAGCCGTCGGTAATCATTTCGCGATGAAGGTGGCAATAGGCTGCCTTCATCGTGCAAAACATTATTCCAGTGTGGATATTCAGATAATTCCTTATTTTTTCTTAGCCTTCTATTTAATTCCCCTCTTTTTCGATTTTCGGACGTTTATTATTGTGAACGCAAAGTAAAATTATATTATTTGTGTATTATTTTGTTACATTCTCCCGGCAGATCGCCGAAATAACAAACACTTCTTCGCTGACCTACCAGAATGGGGTCACTGTCGCATTTGAAATCCTCGCAAGGGCGCGCCACAAGGACTGTTAACGAACAGCAGAATGTCCTAAAATGCCGCTCGCGTCGCAAACTGACACTTTATAAATTCTTTTGATGATATTAAGTCGCGTTAACACGTTGTGAATCTGTCTGTATTTTTCTTGCGGGTATTCATGACGTTAATTTGCCTCGTCGGTTGGATAAATTTTAATCAGGGCTATTGTCGTCCGTAAATAACGCTATTTTGGACTCTGTTGGCATTCATGCTGGCTTGACAAGCTTTTCCTCTGCTCCGTAAACTCCTTAAAGTGGGAATTTGTGGGGCAAAGTGGTAATTAGGGGAGAGGCTGGCATGTTCCGAGGGGCAACGTTAGTCAATCTTGACAGCAAAGGGCGTTTAGCCGTCCCTGTCCGATATCGGGACATGCTGCTCGAGAGCGCTACCGGTCAAATGGTTTGTACCATTGACATCCATCACCCCTGCCTGCTGCTTTATCCTCTGCCCGAGTGGGAAATTATCGAGCAAAAGTTATCGCGTTTGTCGAGCATGAATCCCGTTGAGCGCCGCGTACAGCGGTTGTTGTTGGGACATGCCAGCGAATGTCAGATGGATAATGCCGGGCGATTATTGATTGCGCCGGTTTTACGGCAACATGCCGGGTTGACCAAAGAAGTGATGCTGGTCGGGCAGTTCAACAAATTTGAACTGTGGGATGAAACGGCCTGGTATCAACGGGTCAAGGAAGATATCGACGCTGAGCAATCTGCTTCAGGGGCGCTGTCGGAGCGATTGCAGGATTTGTCCTTATAAATATGATGGAAAATTTTAAACATACTTCTGTACTGCTGGATGAAGCCGTTAACGGCCTGAATATTCGTCCAGACGGTATCTATATTGATGGCACCTTTGGCCGCGGCGGTCACTCGCGTCTCATTCTCTCGCAGCTTGGCGAGCAGGGACGCCTTATCGCGATCGACCGCGATCCTGAAGCGATTGCGGTGGCAAAGACCATTGATGATCCGCGTTTTTCCATCGTGCATGGCCCTTTCTCTGCGCTGGCGGACTACGTCGCCGAGCGCGATCTTGTCGGCAAGATCGACGGTATTCTTCTCGATCTTGGCGTTTCTTCACCGCAGCTTGATGACGCCGAGCGCGGCTTCTCCTTTATGCGTGACGGTCCGCTGGATATGCGTATGGACCCAACGCGCGGTCAGTCGGCGGCCGAATGGCTGCAAACGGCCGAAGAAGCCGATATCGCCTGGGTGATTAAAACCTTCGGCGAAGAGCGTTTTGGCAAACGTATTGCCCGCGCGATTGTTGATCGCAACCGTATTGAACCGATGACGCGGACCAAAGAGCTGGCGGAAGTGATCGCCGCCGCGATGCCGGTGAAAGACAAGTTCAAACACCCCGCAACCCGTACCTTCCAGGCGGTGCGTATTTGGGTGAATAGTGAGCTGGAAGAGATAGAGCAGGCGCTAAAAAGCTCGCTTGGCGTGCTGGCCCCGGGTGGGCGGCTTTCAATCATCAGCTTCCATTCGCTGGAAGACCGCATTGTGAAACGCTTTATGCGTGAACAAAGCCGCGGTCCTCAGGTTCCGGCGGGGATCCCGATGACTGAAGAGCAACTCAGGAAACTGGGTGGCCGTCATTTACGAGCGCTAGGCAAGTTGATGCCGGGCGAAGAAGAAGTGGCTGAGAATCCACGTGCTCGTAGTTCAGTGCTGCGTATTGCAGAGAGGACGAACGCATGATCGGCAGAGTGACAGAAACCCTAAGCAAAATTACCGGGTCGTTAGGAAATGGCGAACGTCATGCCTTGCCTGGCGTTATTCGCGACGACCTTTTGCAGTACGGGAAGCTGCCACTCTGTCTGTTCATTTGCATTATTGTTACGGCGGTAACGGTGGTGACGACCGCTCACCATACTCGCCTGTTAACGGCCCAACGTGAACAGTTGGTGCTGGAGCGCGATGCGTTGGACATTGAATGGCGAAACCTGATCCTCGAAGAGAATGCTCTTGGCGATCATAGCCGTGTCGAACGTATCGCTACAGATAAGTTGCAGATGCAACATGTTGATCCGTCAAAAGAAAACATTGTTGTACAGAAATAAGGATTATTGCAACGCATGAAACCGGCGGCAAAAACGCTTAAACCGAAACGTCAGGAAGAACAGGCCAACTTTATCAGTTGGCGTTTTGCGTTGCTTTGCGGCTGTATTCTGATTGCATTGGGTTTCCTGCTGGGCCGTGTGGCCTGGCTACAGATCATCGCACCGGACATGCTGGTGCGTCAGGGTGACATGCGTTCTCTGCGCGTGCAGGAGGTCTCCACTTCTCGTGGGCTTATCACTGACCGTTCCGGTCGCCCCCTGGCGGTGAGCGTGCCGGTAAAAGCCATCTGGGCGGACCCAAAAGAACTGCATGAAGCCGGCGGTGTGGTGCTGAACAACCGCTGGAAGGCGCTGGCGGATGCGCTCAATATGCCGCTCGATCAGTTGGCATCACGCATCAACACCAACCCGCGGATGCGCTTTATCTATCTGGCTCGTCAGGTGAACCCTGATATGGCCGATTACATTAAAAAACTCAAGCTTCCCGGGATTTACCTGCGCGAAGAATCTCGCCGTTATTATCCTTCTGGCGAAGTGACCGCTCACTTAATTGGTTTCACCAACGTCGACAGTCAGGGGATTGAAGGGGTTGAGAAAAGCTTCGACAAGTGGCTCACCGGCCAGCCGGGCGAACGTATTGTGCGTAAAGACCGCTATGGCCGGGTTATCGAGGATATCTCCTCGACCGATAGCCAGGCTGCACACAACCTTGCGCTGAGCATCGACGAACGCCTGCAGGCACTGGTTTACCGCGAACTGAACAACGCCGTGGCGTTTAACAAAGCGGAATCCGGTAGTGCCGTGCTGGTTGACGTCAGCACCGGCGAAGTGCTGGCGATGGCCAACAGCCCGTCTTACAACCCGAATAACTTTACCGGCACGGCGAAAGACACCATGCGTAACCGGGCGATCACCGACGTGTTCGAGCCGGGTTCAACGGTAAAACCGATGGTCGTGATGACCGCGCTGCAGCGCGGTGTGGTACGTGAAAATACCGTACTGAATACCATCCCATATCGAATTAACGGTCACGAAATCAAAGACGTGGCACGTTACAGCGAATTGACCCTGACCGGGGTACTACAGAAGTCGAGTAACGTCGGTGTCTCCAAGCTGGCGTTAGCGATGCCCTCCTCAGCGTTAGTAGATACTTACTCACGTTTTGGACTGGGAAAAGCGACCAATTTGGGGTTGGTCGGGGAACGCAGTGGCTTATACCCTCAAAAACAACGGTGGTCTGACATAGAGAGGGCCACCTTCTCTTTCGGCTACGGGCTAATGGTAACGCCGTTACAGTTAGCGCGAGTCTACGCAACGATTGGCAGCTACGGTATCTACCGTCCTCTGTCGATTACCAAAGTTGACCCGCCGGTACCCGGCGAGCGCATCTTCCCGGAATCTATCGTTCGCACCGTCGTTCACATGATGGAAAGCGTGGCGCTGCCTGGCGGCGGCGGCGTGAAGGCGGCGATCAAAGGCTACCGTATCGCGATTAAAACCGGTACGGCGAAAAAGGTCGGTCCGGACGGGCGCTATATCAATAAATACATTGCTTACACCGCGGGCGTTGCGCCAGCCAGCCAGCCGCGTTTTGCGCTGGTGGTGGTCATCAACGACCCGCAGGCGGGTAAATACTACGGTGGCGCCGTTTCCGCGCCGGTCTTTGGGGCCATCATGGGCGGCGTACTGCGCACGATGAACATTGAACCGGATGCACTGGCAACGGGCGATAAAAGTGAATTTGTGACAAATCAAGGCGAGGGTTCAGGTGGCAGATCGTAATTTGCGCGACCTTCTTGCTCCGTGGGTGCCAAATGCGCCGGAGCGAGTACTGCGGGAGATGACGCTCGACAGCCGTGTGGCTGCATCGGGCGATCTGTTCGTAGCGGTAGTAGGTCATCAGGCGGACGGGCGTCGGTATATCCCGCAGGCAATTGCGCAGGGTGTCGCTGCGATTGTCGCCGAGGCAAAAGATGAAGCGACCGACGGTGAAATCCGCGAGATGCACGGCGTGCCGGTTATTTACCTCAGCCAATTAAATGAACGTTTATCGGCGCTGGCCGGGCGTTTTTATGCTGAACCGTCCGATAGTCTGCGCCTGATTGGCGTGACCGGTACTAACGGCAAAACCACCACCACACAGCTGATTGCGCAGTGGTGCCAGCTGCTGGGCGAAACCAGCGCGGTGATGGGTACCGTCGGTAATGGTCTGCTGGACAAAGTGATTCCTACAGAGAACACCACCGGTTCGGCGGTTGACGTCCAGCACGTGCTTTCTGGTCTGGTGGCGCAAGGCGCGACCATGGCAGCGATGGAAGTTTCTTCCCATGGTCTGGTGCAGCATCGCGTGGCGGCGCTTAAGTTTGCCGCCTCCGTGTTCACCAATCTCAGCCGCGATCACCTTGATTATCATGGTGATATGGAGCATTACGAAGCCGCGAAATGGTTGCTTTACTCCACTCACCATTGCGGTCAGGCGATTGTGAACGCCGATGATGAAGTGGGGCGTCGCTGGTTAGGTCGTTTGCCGGACGCCGTGGCCGTGTCGATGGAAGACCATATCAATCCGAACTGTCACGGGCGTTGGCTGAAAGCCGTCGACGTGAATTATCACGATAGCGGCGCGACGATTCGCTTCGAGTCGAGCTGGGGCGAAGGTGAAATTGAAAGCCGCCTGATGGGCGCGTTTAACGTCAGCAACCTGTTGCTGGCGCTAGCCACGCTGCTGGCGCTGGGCTATCCGCTGGCGGATTTGCTGAAAACCGCAGCCCGTCTGCAGCCTGTTTGTGGGCGTATGGAAGTGTTCAGCGCACCGGGTAAACCAACGGTGGTGGTGGATTACGCTCATACCCCGGATGCGCTGGAAAAAGCGCTGCAGGCAGCGCGTCTGCACTGTGTCGGCAAGCTGTGGTGCGTCTTTGGCTGCGGTGGAGATCGCGATAAAGGTAAACGTCCGTTGATGGGCGCGATTGCCGAAGAGTTCTCCGACATTGTGGTCGTCACCGACGACAACCCGCGTACCGAAGAGCCGCGAGCCATTATTAACGACATTCTGGCTGGCATGGTTGATGCTGGGCACGTGAAGGTAATGGAAGGCCGTGCCGAAGCGGTCACTAACGCCATCATGCAGGCGAACGACAACGATGTCGTGCTGCTGGCCGGTAAAGGCCATGAAGATTATCAAATTGTTGGCAACCGTCGTCTGGATTACTCAGACCGTATTACCGCAGCGCGTCTGCTGGGAGTGGTGGCATGATTGGCGTAACGCTTAGCCAGCTTTCCGGCGTACTGAACGGCGAGCTCCAGGGTGATGATTTGCTGATTGACGAAGTCACGACTGACACTCGAAAAATCACTCCGGGCTGCCTATTTGTGGCGCTGAAAGGCGAACGTTTTGACGCGCATGATTTTGCGCAAACGGCGAAAGACGCTGGTGCCGGTGCGCTGCTGGTCAGCCGTAAACTGGCTATCGACCTGCCACAACTGGTGGTGAGTGATACCCGTCTGGCATTTGGCGAACTGGCGGCCTGGGTTCGTAAGCAAGTGCCTGCTCGCGTGGTGGCGCTCACAGGTTCATCCGGTAAAACGTCGGTCAAAGAGATGACCGCCGCCATTCTGGCGCAGTGCGGCAACACACTGTATACCGCAGGTAATCTAAACAATGACATCGGCGTGCCGATGACATTACTTCGCCTGACGCCAGAACATCAGTTTGCGGTCATTGAGTTAGGGGCAAACCACCAGGGTGAAATCGCCTGGACCGTTGGGCTGACCCGTCCGGAAGCCGCGCTGGTGAATAATTTAGCCGCCGCGCATCTGGAAGGGTTTGGATCATTAGCGGGCGTGGCGAAGGCCAAAGGGGAAATCTTCTCTGGTCTGTCGGGCAGCGGCATTGCCATTCTGAATGCGGATAATAACGACTGGGAAAACTGGCAGCAGATTATTGGCGATCGCACCGTATGGCGCTTTTCGCCGAATGCGTCTGACAGCGATTTTAGCGCCTCTGACATCCGGATTACCGCGCAGGGCACCGTATTTACGCTGAACACGCCAAATGGCAGCGCAGAAGTTCTCCTGCCGCTGCCGGGCCGTCACAATATCGCCAATGCGCTAGCGGCAACCGCGCTGGCAACGGCGGTAGGTGCTGACTTAAATGCGGTGAAAGCCGGATTGTCGCAGCTTAAAGCGGTACCGGGGCGCCTGTTCCCGGTTCATCTGTCGGAAACCCAGCTACTGCTGGACGACTCCTACAATGCTAACGTCGGTTCAATGACCGCGGCGGTGCAGGTGCTGTCTGAAATGCCGGGCTACCGTGTGCTGGTTGTCGGCGATATGGCAGAACTGGGTGCGGAAAGCGAAGCTTGTCATATCCAGGTTGGTGAGGCTGCGAAAACGGCGGGCATCGACCGCGTACTGAGCGTCGGCAATTTAAGTCAGGCTATCAGTGAGGCCAGTGGGGCAGGGGAGCACTTCACCGATAAAGCATCGGCAATTGCTCGTCTTAATACGCTGATTAAAGAACATAAAACTATCACCATTCTGGTGAAAGGATCACGCAGTGCCGCCATGGAAGAGGTTGTACGCGCATTACAGGAGAACGGGACATGTTAGTATGGCTGGCCGAACATCTGGTCAAATATTATTCTGGCTTTAACGTCTTTTCCTACCTGACGTTTCGCGCCATCGTCAGCCTGCTGACCGCGCTGTTCATCTCTTTGTGGATGGGCCCGCGCATGATCGCCCGTCTGCAAAAAATGTCCTTCGGCCAGGTCGTGCGTAACGACGGCCCGGAATCCCACTTCAGCAAACGCGGCACCCCGACAATGGGCGGGATCATGATCCTCACCGCGATTGTTGTTTCCGTCCTGCTTTGGGCTTACCCATCTAATCCTTACGTCTGGTGCGTGCTGACGGTGCTTATCGGCTACGGCATTATCGGCTTCGTCGATGATTACCGCAAAGTTGTCCGCAAAGACACTAAGGGTCTGATTGCCCGCTGGAAGTATTTCTGGATGTCGGTAATTGCGCTGGGCGTGGCCTTTGCGCTGTACCTTGCGGGTAAAGACACACCGGCCACTGAGCTGGTGGTGCCGTTCTTTAAAGACGTCATGCCGCAGTTGGGACTGTTCTATATCCTGCTGGCCTATTTCGTTATCGTTGGTACCGGCAACGCGGTCAACCTGACCGATGGCTTAGATGGCCTGGCGATTATGCCGACCGTGTTCGTGGCGGCGGGCTTTGCGCTGGTGGCGTGGGCGAGCGGTAACATGAATTTTGCTAGCTACCTGCATATCCCTTATCTGCGACACGCGGGTGAGCTGGTGATCGTCTGTACGGCAATCGTCGGTGCGGGTTTAGGCTTCCTGTGGTTCAACACCTATCCGGCGCAAGTCTTCATGGGCGATGTCGGCTCTCTGGCTCTGGGCGGCGCGCTGGGTATTATCGCCGTGCTGCTGCGTCAGGAGTTCCTGCTGGTCATCATGGGCGGCGTCTTCGTAGTTGAAACTCTGTCGGTGATTCTGCAGGTTGGTTCCTTCAAGCTGCGCGGCCAGCGCATCTTCCGTATGGCACCGATTCATCACCACTATGAACTGAAAGGCTGGCCGGAACCACGCGTCATTGTGCGCTTCTGGATTATTTCGCTGATGCTGGTGCTGATTGGCCTGGCAACGCTGAAGGTACGTTAATCATGGCAGATTACCTGGGTAAAAACGTCGTCATTATTGGTCTTGGATTGACCGGGCTTTCCTGCGTGGATTTCTTCCTCGCGCAGAACGTCACGCCGCGCGTGATGGATACCCGAGCGACGCCACCCGGTCTGGATAAACTGCCGGAAACAGTAGAGCGTTACGTTGGTAGCCTGAATGAAGACTGGCTGATGGCGGCGGACCTTATCGTCGCAAGCCCTGGTATTGCGCTGGCGCATCCGGCGCTTTCCCGCGCAGCGGATGCCGGTATTGAAATTGTTGGCGACATCGAATTGTTCTGCCGTGAAGTGCAGGCACCGATTGTGACCATTACCGGCTCGAACGGTAAAAGTACCGTCACCACGCTGGTAGGTGAAATGGCGAAAGCGGCGGGCGTGAACGTTGGCGTGGGTGGCAACATAGGCCTGCCAGCATTAATGCTGTTGGACCCATCCCGCGAGCTGTATGTGCTTGAGCTTTCCAGCTTCCAGTTGGAAACCACCTCCAGCCTGCATGCCGCAGCCGCCACGATCCTCAACGTGACTGAAGATCACATGGATCGCTACCCGCTGGGCTTGCAGCAGTACCGGGCAGCGAAACTACGCGTCTATGAGAATGCCAAAGTTTGCGTGGTCAATGCCGATGACGGTCTGACCATGCCGGTACGCGGCGCGGACGAACGCTGCGTCAGCTTTGGCGTTGACGTGGGCGACTATCACCTTAACCGTCAGCAGGGGGAAACCTGGCTGCGCGTGAAGGGTGAAAAGGTCCTGAACGTCAAAGAGATGCCGCTCACCGGACAACATAACTACAGCAACGCCCTTGCGGCGCTGGCGCTGGCGGATGCTGTTGGCCTGCCGCGCGCGACGAACCTGAAAGCGTTAACCACCTTTACCGGGCTGGCCCACCGCTTCCAGATTGTGCTCGACCATAACGGCGTACGCTGGATTAACGACTCTAAAGCCACCAACGTCGGCAGTACTGAAGCGGCGTTAAACGGCCTGCACGTCGCAGGGACATTGCACCTGCTGCTGGGCGGTGATGGCAAATCAGCTGACTTCGCGCCGCTGCAGCGTTACCTGACTGGCGACAACATTCGACTGTACTGCTTTGGCCGTGACGGCGGGGAACTGGCCGCGCTGCGTCCGGAAATCGCGACGCAGACTGAAACTATGGAACAGGCTATGCGCCTGCTCGCACCGTTGGTGAAAAACGGCGATATGGTTCTGCTGTCACCTGCCTGCGCCAGCCTCGATCAGTTTAAAAGCTTTGAACAACGCGGCGACGTGTTTGCTCGTCTGGCGAAGGAGTTAGGTTGATGCGTGTTTCGCTCCCGCGCCTGAGACTGCCTCAACTGAGGCTGCCGCGTTTGCCGGGCATGCGCATCTTCGCATGGCTGTTTGCTGCGCTGAAAGGCTGGGTGATGGGGTCCCGGGATAAAGATTCCGACAGCCTGATAATGTACGACCGTATGCTGTTGTGGCTGACGCTGGGCCTCGCGGCAATTGGTTTTATCATGGTCACTTCGGCATCAATGCCGGTCGGCCAGCGTCTGGCGAACGATCCTTTCCTGTTCGCCAAGCGTGATGGGCTGTATCTGCTGTTGGCGCTCGGGTTATCGCTGATTACCTTGCGTCTGCCGATGGCGTTCTGGCAGCGGCACAGCACCTTCATGCTGATTGCCTCCATTGCTATGTTATTGATTGTATTGGTTGTCGGTAGTTCAGTTAACGGGGCATCACGTTGGATTGCTTTCGGCCCGCTGCGTATTCAGCCGGCCGAGCTGACCAAGCTGTCGCTGTTTTGCTATATCGCCAACTATTTGGTGCGTAAAGCCGATGAAGTGCGCAACAACCTGCGCGGTTTCTTAAAACCGATGGGCGTGATTTTCGTACTGGCTATTTTACTGCTGGCGCAGCCTGACTTAGGTACCGTGGTGGTGCTGTTCGTCACTACGCTGGCGATGCTGTTCCTGGCGGGCGCTAAGCTGTGGCAATTCATCGCCATTATCGGCATGGGGATTTCAGCGGTGGTGCTGTTGATCCTTGCCGAGCCGTACCGTATTCGCCGCGTGACCTCCTTCTGGAACCCGTGGGAAGACCCATTCGGCAGCGGCTACCAGCTGACGCAGTCGCTGATGGCTTTCGGCCGCGGCGAGATGTGGGGGCAAGGTCTGGGCAACTCGGTACAGAAACTGGAGTATCTGCCGGAGGCTCATACCGACTTCATCTTCGCTATCATCGGCGAGGAATTGGGTTATATCGGTGTGGTACTGGCCCTTTTAATGGTATTCTTCGTCGCTTTCCGCGCCATGTCCATCGGCCGTAAAGCGCTGGAGATCAACCAACGTTTTTCTGGCTTCCTGGCTTGCGCAATCGGCGTATGGTTCAGTTTCCAGGCGTTGGTCAACGTAGGGGCGGCGGCCGGTATGTTACCGACTAAAGGTCTGACCCTGCCGTTGATAAGCTACGGTGGCTCCAGTCTTCTGATTATGTCGACTGCGATTACGTTCTTATTACGTATTGATTATGAAACACGTCTGGAGAAAGCGCAGGCGTTTACCCGAGGTTCCCGATGAGCGGTCAAACAAAGCGGTTAATGGTGATGGCAGGCGGTACTGGCGGACATGTGTTCCCAGGACTGGCGGTTGCGCACCATTTAATGGATCAAGGCTGGCAGGTACGCTGGCTGGGAACCGCAGATCGTATGGAAGCTGACCTGGTGCCGAAACACGGCATCGAGATCGACTTCATTCATATTTCTGGGCTGCGTGGAAAAGGTCTGAAGGCGCTGCTGTTGGCACCTATGCGTATTTTTAACGCCTGGCGTCAGGCGCGCGCCATCATGAAACGCTTTAAGCCAGATGTGGTGCTGGGGATGGGCGGTTATGTTTCCGGGCCGGGTGGCCTGGCGGCGTGGTCGCTGGGTATTCCGGTAGTGCTGCATGAGCAGAACGGTATTGCTGGCCTGACCAACAAATGGTTGGCGAAAATCGCCAGCAAAGTGATGCAGGCATTCCCTGGCGCATTTGCCGATGCGGAAGTTGTCGGTAATCCGGTACGCGTTGACGTGCTGGCACTGCCGCTGCCGGAGCAGCGTCTGGTCGGCCGCGATGGTCCGATTCGTGTGCTGGTGGTGGGCGGTTCGCAGGGCGCACGTGTGTTAAACCAGACCGTGCCGCAGGTTGCAGCGCTGCTGGGCGATGCAGTCACTATCTGGCATCAGAGCGGTAAAGGTGGGCAGCAGACCGTTGAGCAGGCTTATGCCGATGCCGGTCAGCCGCAGCACAAAGTGACGGAATTTATTGATGACATGGCGGCGGCTTACGCGTGGGCCGACGTGGTGGTGTGCCGCTCCGGCGCGCTGACGGTCAGTGAAATTGCCGCGGCTGGTTTGCCGGCGATTTTTGTCCCGTTCCAGCATAAAGACCGGCAGCAGTACTGGAATGCGTTACCGCTGGAAAAAGCGGGCGCGGCAAAGATTTTTGAACAGCCCCAGTTTACCGCGCAAGCGGTCGCCGAAACGTTGGCTAGCTGGGACCGCGCAACCTTATTAGAGATGGCCGAACGCGCTCGCGCAGCGGCTATCCCGGACGCTACCGAGAGGGTAGCAAAAGAAGTGAGCCTGGCGGCAAAGGCTTAATCATCGCGGCGCATTTGCGTCGCCCGAATTTGTAGAAGTGATGGCGTTTAGAGAATGAATACACAACAACTGGCGAAACTGCGTTCTATCGTGCCCGAGATGCGTCGCGTCCGGCACATTCACTTTGTTGGCATCGGCGGAGCCGGTATGGGCGGTATTGCTGAAGTATTGGCTAACGAAGGGTATCAGATTAGCGGTTCCGATCTCGCGCCGAACCCGGTGACGCAGCAGTTGGCTCAATTGGGCGCCACCATTTATTTCAACCATCGCCCGGAAAATGTTCGCGATGCGAGCGTGGTTGTGGTTTCAACGGCTATTTCTGCCGATAACCCAGAAATCGTTGCGGCACATGAAGCGCGTATTCCTGTGATTCGTCGTGCGGAGATGCTGGCGGAGCTGATGCGTTTTCGTCACGGTATCGCGATTGCCGGGACACACGGTAAAACCACTACCACGGCGATGGTCTCTAGTATTTATGCGGAAGCCGGGCTGGACCCGACGTTTGTTAACGGCGGCCTAGTGAAGGCGGCGGGCGTGCATGCGCGTCTGGGCCACAGTCGTTATCTGATTGCGGAAGCCGACGAGAGCGATGCGTCGTTCCTGCATTTGCAGCCGATGGTGGCGATTGTCACCAACATCGAAGCCGACCATATGGATACCTACCAGGGCGACTTCGAAAATTTAAAACAGACATTTATTAATTTCCTGCACAATTTGCCGTTTTATGGCCGTGCGGTGATGTGTGTCGACGACCCGGTGATTCGCGAGCTGCTGCCGCGCGTAGGCCGTCAGACAACTACCTACGGTTTTAGCGATGACGCCGATGTACGGGTCGAAGACTACCAGCAGATTGGCCCACAGGGGCACTTCACGCTGGTGCGCCAGGAGAAAGAAAATCTGCGCGTAACGCTGAATGCGCCGGGCCGCCACAACGCGCTGAACGCCGCAGCGGCCGTTGCAGTTGCGACAGAAGAAGGCATTGAAGACGACGCGATTCTGCGCGCGCTGGAAAGTTTCCAGGGCACCGGTCGCCGCTTTGATTTCCTGGGTGAATTCCCGCTGGCTGATGTTAACGGTAAAGACGGCTCCGCAATGCTGGTGGACGACTACGGTCACCACCCAACGGAAGTGGATGCGACAATCAAAGCCGCACGCGCGGGCTGGCCAGATAAAAAACTGGTGATGGTATTCCAGCCGCACCGCTATACCCGTACACGCGATCTGTATGATGATTTTGCCCACGTGCTGACGCAGGTGGATGCGCTACTTATGCTGGACGTTTATCCGGCAGGGGAAGCACCAATCCCTGGCGCGGACAGCCGTTCGCTGTGCCGTACCATTCGCGGGCGTGGCAAAGTTGACCCGATTTTAATTTCCGATTCAGCCCTGGTCCCGGAAATGCTGGCATCGGTACTGACGGGTAATGATCTGGTCTTGATTCAGGGCGCGGGAAATATCGGTAAAATCGCGCGTAACTTAGCTGAAATCAAACTCAAGCCGCAAACTCAGGAGGAACCGCGTCATGGCTGATAAAATCGCGGTTCTTTTGGGGGGAACCTCAGCCGAACGTGAAGTCTCGCTCAACTCCGGGGCTGCGGTGCTGGCAGGTCTGCGTGAAGCAGGCGTTGACGCGTATGCGGTAGACCCGAAAGAGACTGATGTTACCCAGCTGAAAAATATGGGTTTTAAGAAAGCGTTTATTGCACTGCATGGTCGCGGCGGGGAAGATGGCACGCTGCAAGGGCTTCTGGAGCTGATTTCGCTGCCTTATACCGGTAGCGGCGTGATGGCATCGGCTATTTCCATGGATAAGCTGCGCAGTAAATTACTGTGGCAGGGCGCGGGTTTACCCGTTGCACCGTGGGTGGCGATAACGCGTGAAATGTTTGCTGATGGCCTGTCTGGCGAGGTTTTAGCGCAGGTCGCGGAGCTTGGTTTACCGCTTATCGTGAAGCCAAGTCGTGAAGGCTCCAGCGTCGGTATGTCGAAAGTCACTGAGAGTGACAAACTTGCCGCAGCGTTAACGCAGGCGTTTCAACATGATGACGAAGTTCTGGTGGAAAAATGGCTGAGTGGGCCGGAATTTACCGTAGCCGTGCTCGGTGAAGAAATTTTACCCTCAGTTCGCATCCAACCTGCTGGAACCTTCTATGATTATGAGGCGAAGTATCTCTCTGATGAGACAAAATATTTCTGCCCTGGTTGTGAGGAACCAAGCCAGGAAGCGGCAATGCAGTCTCTGGTACTGAAAGCCTGGAAAGTTTTAGGTTGTCGTGGCTGGGGACGTATAGATGTAATGCAGGACAACGACGGGCAATATTATCTGCTGGAAGCGAATACGTCTCCAGGGATGACCAGCCATAGTCTGGTGCCGATGGCGGCGCGACAAGCGGGAATGAGCTTCTCGCAGCTGGTAGTACGAATTCTGGACCTGGCGGGGTGATATGTCGCAGGCTGCGCTGAATACGCGGAACCGTGAAGAAGAGGAGTACGCCTCTTCACGGCGCAATAATGGAACACAGCTGGTGGGTATCGTTTTCCTGCTGGCCGTGTTGTGTACCGTGTTTGTTAGCGGCTGGGTAGTGCTGGGCTGGATGGAAGATGCGCAACGTTTGCCTATCTCTAAACTGGTGGTAACGGGCGATCGTCATTACACGCGTAACGATGATATCCGTCAGTCCATTCTGGCACTGGGATCGCCGGGAACCTTTATGACTCAGGACGTGAACATCGTTCAGAGCCAGATTGAACGTCTGCCGTGGATTAAACAGGCAAGCGTAAGAAAGCAGTGGCCGGACGAATTGAAGATTCATCTGGTTGAATATGTGCCCATTGCGCGTTGGAATGATCAGCACATGGTGGACGCAGAAGGCACGGCCTTTAGCGTACCGGCGGATCGCGCCAACAAGCAAAATTTACCTATGCTCTATGGCCCTGAAGGTAGTGCAAGCGAAGTTTTACAGGGTTATCACGACATGGGGGCGGTGCTCGCGAAAGGGAAATTCTCGTTGAAGGTTGCGGCGATGACCGCGCGCCGTTCATGGCAGTTGACGCTTGATAACGGTATCAAGCTGAATCTGGGACGGGGCGATACGATGAAGCGGCTGGCGCGTTTTATGGAACTGTATCCAGTTCTTTTGCAGCAGGCGCAAACAGAGGGTAATCGGATTAGCTATGTTGATTTGCGTTATGACTCAGGGGCGGCAGTAGGCTGGGAACCTGCACCTGCGGCGGACACCAATCAACAACAGAATCAGGCACAGGCAGAATAACAATGATCAAGGCGACGGACAGAAAACTGGTAGTTGGACTGGAGATTGGCACTGCAAAAGTAGCCGCTTTAGTAGGGGAAGTTCTGCCCGACGGAGTGATTAATATCATTGGGGTCGGCAGTTGCCCATCCCGGGGTATGGACAAAGGCGGTGTGAACGACCTTGAGTCGGTAGTGAAATGTGTACAGCGCGCTATCGACCAGGCCGAACTAATGGCGGATTGCCAGATCTCTTCTGTGTATCTGGCGCTTTCCGGTAAGCACATTAGCTGTCAAAATGAGATAGGAATGGTGCCTATCTCAGAAGAAGAGGTCACGCTGGAGGATGTTGAGAACGTGGTGCACACGGCGAAGTCAGTTCGCGTACGTGATGAGCATCGTGTTTTGCACGTCATTCCGCAGGAATACGCCATTGATTACCAGGAAGGGATCAAAAACCCGGTAGGCTTGTCCGGCGTGCGCATGCAGGCCAAGGTACATTTGATTACCTGCCACAACGATATGGCAAAAAACATTGTCAAAGCGGTTGAACGTTGTGGTATGAAGGTTGATCAGCTGATTTTCGCCGGGCTGGCGTCCAGTTATTCTGTATTGACGGAAGACGAACGTGAGCTGGGTGTCTGCGTCGTGGATATCGGTGGCGGTACAATGGATATCGCGGTATACACCGGCGGCGCGCTGCGTCACACCAAAGTGATCCCTTATGCAGGGAACGTGGTGACGAGCGATATCGCTTACGCCTTCGGTACGCCGCCAAGCGACGCCGAAGCGATTAAAGTGCGCCACGGCTGCGCATTAGGCTCCATTGTGGGCAAAGATGAGAGCGTTGAAGTGCCAAGCGTGGGTGGACGTCCACCGCGTAGCCTGCAGCGCCAGACATTGGCAGAGGTTATTGAGCCGCGTTATACCGAGCTTTTGAACCTCGTCAATGAAGAGATTTTACAGTTACAAGAGCAACTGCGTCAGCAAGGGGTGAAACACCACCTGGCGGCGGGGATTGTATTGACCGGTGGCGCGGCGCAAATTGAAGGGTTAGCTGCCTGCGCACAGCGCGTGTTCCATACGCAGGTTCGTATCGGTGCACCGCTGAACATTACTGGTCTGACGGACTATGCCCAGGAGCCGTATTATTCAACGGCGGTGGGCCTGCTGCACTACGGGAAAGAATCCCATTTAAGTGGTGAAGCAGAAGTAGAAAAGCGCGTAACCGCATCGGTTGGATCGTGGATCAAACGACTGAATAGCTGGTTACGGAAAGAGTTTTAATTTTTAAAGAGACCGGGGCAGGTTAGTGGTCTCAGGCGACAGGCACAAAACGGAGAGAAACTATGTTTGAACCTATGGAACTGACCAACGACGCGGTGATTAAAGTCATCGGCGTCGGTGGCGGCGGCGGTAATGCCGTTGAACACATGGTGCGCGAACGCATTGAAGGTGTTGAGTTTTTTGCAGTTAACACCGATGCGCAGGCACTGCGTAAAACGGCCGTTGGCCAGACTATCCAGATTGGTAACGGTATTACCAAAGGTCTGGGTGCTGGGGCTAACCCGGAAGTAGGCCGCAACGCGGCTGACGAAGACCGTGAAGCGCTGCGCGCGGCACTGGAAGGTGCAGATATGGTCTTCATCGCAGCAGGCATGGGTGGCGGTACCGGTACCGGTGCGGCGCCAGTGGTTGCTGAAGTGGCTAAAGATTTAGGTATTCTGACCGTTGCTGTCGTGACTAAGCCTTTCAACTTTGAAGGCAAGAAGCGTATGGCATTTGCTGAGCAGGGTATCACCGAGCTGTCCAAACATGTGGATTCGCTGATCACCATTCCTAACGACAAGCTGCTGAAAGTGCTGGGTCGTGGTATTTCGCTGCTCGACGCATTTGGCGCGGCGAACGACGTGCTGAAAGGCGCGGTGCAGGGTATCGCCGAACTGATCACCCGTCCTGGCCTGATGAACGTCGACTTCGCGGACGTACGTACCGTGATGTCCGAAATGGGCTATGCGATGATGGGCTCCGGCATTGCGAGCGGTGAAGACCGTGCAGAAGAAGCGGCTGAAATGGCTATCTCTTCTCCGCTGCTGGAAGATATCGACCTGTCCGGCGCTCGCGGCGTTCTGGTCAACATTACCGCGGGCTTCGACCTGCGTCTGGATGAGTTCGAAACCGTCGGCAACACCATCCGTGCGTTTGCATCGGATAACGCGACCGTGGTTATCGGCACTTCCCTTGACCCGGATATGAACGACGAGCTGCGCGTGACCGTTGTTGCGACCGGTATTGGCATGGACAAACGTCCAGAGATTACCCTTGTTGCTAACAAACAGGCGCAACAGCCGGTGCTGGATCGCTATCAGCAGCACGGTATGGCACCGTTGACGCAAGAGCAGAAACCGGCCGCTAAAGTGGTAAACGACAATACGGCGCAGACCACCAAAGAACCGGATTATCTGGATATCCCAGCGTTCCTGCGTAAGCAAGCTGATTAAGAATTAGCTGGAATTAGGGAATCTGCGCTCTTTGTGCTAAACTGGCCCGCCGAATGTATAGTACACTTCGGTTGGATAGTTAATTTGGCGAGATTATACGATGATCAAACAAAGGACACTTAAACGTATCGTTCAGGCGACTGGCGTCGGTTTACATACCGGCAAAAAGGTCACACTGACGCTACGCCCTGCGCCGGCAAATACCGGGGTCATCTATCGTCGCACCGACTTGAATCCACCGGTAGATTTTCCGGCCGATGCCAAATCTGTGCGTGATACAATGCTCTGTACTTGTCTGGTCAACGAGCATGACGTGCGGATTTCGACCGTAGAGCACCTTAATGCCGCGCTGGCGGGTCTGGGTATCGACAACATTGTTATTGAAGTTGATGCACCGGAAATCCCGATCATGGACGGTAGTGCTGCGCCATTCGTTTATCTGCTGATGGATGCTGGCATTGATGAACTGAACTGCGCGAAGAAATTCGTCCGTATTAAAGACACCGTTCGTGTTGAAGATGGCGATAAATGGGCTGAATTCAAACCGTACAATGGTTTTTCGTTGGACTTTACCATCGACTTTAACCATCCGGCGATTGATGCAAGCACCCAGCGTTATGCGATGAACTTCTCCGCAGACGCCTTTATGCGCCAGATCAGCCGTGCACGTACTTTCGGTTTCATGCGTGATATCGAATATCTGCAGTCCCGCGGCCTGTGCCTGGGCGGCAGCTTCGATTGTGCCATCGTTGTTGACGATTATCGCGTACTGAACGAAGACGGCCTGCGTTTTGAAGATGAATTCGTTCGTCACAAAATGCTGGATGCTATCGGTGACTTGTTCATGTGTGGTCACAACATTATTGGTGCATTTACCGCGTTTAAATCCGGTCATGCGCTGAATAACAAACTTCTGCAGGCGGTCCTGGCAAAACAGGAAGCCTGGGAATATGTGACCTTCGAAGACGACGCAGAACTGCCGCTGGCGTTCAAAGCACCGACAATGGTTCTGGCGTAAGCCTGACCATTACGTAAATTCGACTGGCAACCTGGCACTCTCTCCGGTCAGGGAACCAGTCGTTTTTTCTTTTTGCCCTCATCCTTTTTCCTATTCTGCCATCGGTGTCTCTGAAAAGATCACACTCCTGCGCAACCGCTGATTTCTTGAACCATTTTTCGCTGATGATTTCGTCATTACTGCTGCTGTAGTGCTGCATTAATGGTAATATCTGGGCGCTAAAATAGAATAATGACAATAAAACCGAAGGTGGAACATTACGTGAGTGGAATGCTGACGCGCTGGCGACAGTTTGGTAGACGCTACTTCTGGCCGCATCTCCTATTGGGGATGGTTGCTGCTGGATTTGGTCTGCCTGCACTTGCGAATAATACCGAGCCCGCTTCGCCTGCCCGCACGACGTCGAGCAATCACAGTCCGTCGCAGAAAATTGATTTCACCCAGCTGGCTCGGCTGGAAAATAATCGTCGTCCGTCTTTTAACGTCGATTATTGGCATCAACATGCCATCCGCACGGTTATTCGCCACCTCTCTTTTGCCATGGTGCCGACCGCGCTGCCGGTTGCGGAAACTGCATCGCCGCTGCAGGCGCAGCATCTGGCGTTACTTGATTCGCTAAATGCGTTACTTAACGTAGAAAGCCAGCCGTCGCTTGTCATTGCACAGGCTGCGGTGTTGCCCGCTTTACCTCCTTTAGTTTTTAACATTCCTTCCTGGATAAGCCAGGCGCATGGGATCCGCGCCGGGCCGCAGCGCCTCGTCTGAAAATAACCGTTTTTATTCTTTTATTTTTCTGACTCCGAAATGTCGGGGCGTTTGAGATTTTATTATGTTAATCAAATTATTGACCAAAGTTTTTGGCAGTCGTAACGACCGTACTCTGCGTCGTATGCGCAAAGCTGTCACCCTCATCAACTCGATGGAACCGGAGATGGAAAAACTCTCCGATGACGAGCTAAAAGCCAAAACCAACGAATTCCGCGCGCGCATTGAAAAAGGCGAAAGCGTAGAAAGCCTGATTCCAGAAGCATTCGCCGTAGTGCGTGAAGCGAGTAAGCGTGTGTTCGGCATGCGTCACTTCGACGTGCAGTTACTGGGTGGTATGGTTCTGAACGACCGCTGCATCGCAGAAATGCGTACTGGTGAAGGTAAAACTCTGACCGCAACGCTGCCGGCTTACCTGAATGCGCTGTCCGGTAAGGGCGTGCACGTCGTTACCGTCAACGACTATCTGGCGCAGCGTGACGCCGAAAACAACCGCCCGCTGTTTGAATTCCTTGGCATGACCGTCGGCATCAACATGTCCGGCCAGCCGGCTCCTGCGAAGCGCGAAGCCTACAACGCAGATATCACCTACGGTACCAACAACGAGTACGGCTTTGACTACCTGCGCGACAACATGGCGTTTAGCCCTGAAGAGCGCGTTCAGCGTAAACTGCACTATGCGTTGGTGGATGAGGTCGACTCCATCCTGATCGATGAAGCACGTACTCCGCTGATCATTTCCGGCCCAGCTGAAGACAGCTCGGAAATGTATAAAAAAGTGAACAAAATCATCCCGCATCTGGTTCGCCAGGAAAAAGAAGACTCTGACACCTTCCAGGGTGAAGGCCACTTCTCCGTGGATGAAAAAGCGCGCCAGGTCAACATCACCGAGCGCGGTCTGGTACTGGTAGAAGAATTGCTGGTCAAAGAAGGCATCATGGAAGAGGGCGAGTCTCTGTACTCCCCAGCTAACATCATGCTGATGCACCATGTAACCGCTGCGTTGCGCGCGCACGTGCTTTTCACCCGTGACGTTGACTACATCGTTAAAGATGGCGAAGTAATTATCGTCGATGAGCACACCGGTCGTACCATGCAGGGGCGTCGCTGGTCTGACGGTCTGCACCAGGCGGTTGAAGCCAAAGAAGGCGTGGACATTCAGAACGAAAACCAGACTCTGGCATCGATAACCTTCCAGAACTACTTCCGTCTGTACGAAAAACTGGCGGGGATGACTGGTACTGCTGATACCGAAGCATTCGAATTTAGCTCAATCTACAAACTGGATACCGTCGTTGTTCCAACGAACCGCCCAATGATCCGTAAAGATATGCCGGATCTGGTCTACATGACCGAAGCGGAAAAAATTCAGGCGATCATCGAAGATATCAGAGAACGTACCGCTAACGGCCAGCCGGTTCTGGTCGGTACTATCTCTATTGAGAAATCCGAAGTGGTTTCCAATGAACTGGTTAAGGCGGGTATCAAACATAACGTACTGAACGCTAAATTCCACGCCAGCGAAGCGGATATCGTTGCGCAAGCGGGCTATCCAGCCGCAGTTACCATCGCCACCAACATGGCGGGTCGTGGTACCGATATTATGCTCGGTGGTAGCTGGCAGGCAGAAGTCGCTCAGCTTGAAGATCCAACGCCGGAGCAAATCGCGCAGATCAAAGCTGACTGGCAGGTGCGTCATGATGCCGTGCTGGCGGCAGGCGGCTTGCACATCATTGGTACTGAGCGTCACGAATCTCGTCGTATCGATAACCAGCTGCGTGGTCGTTCCGGTCGTCAGGGGGATGCGGGTTCTTCCCGTTTCTACCTGTCTATGGAAGATGCTCTGATGCGTATCTTTGCCTCTGACCGTGTGTCCGGCATGATGCGTAAACTGGGGATGAAACCCGGTGAAGCTATCGAACACCCATGGGTGACGAAGGCCATTGCGAACGCCCAGCGTAAAGTGGAAAGCCGTAACTTCGATATTCGTAAGCAGCTGCTGGAATATGATGATGTTGCTAATGACCAGCGCCGCGCTATCTATACTCAGCGTAACGAACTACTCGATGTATCCGACGTTAGCGAAACCATCAACAGCATCCGTGAAGATGTGTTTAAAGCCACTATCGATGCGCATATTCCTCCACAGTCGCTGGAAGAAATGTGGGATATTCCTGGCCTGCAGGAACGCCTGAAAAACGATTTCGATCTGGAACTGCCAATCTCCGAATGGCTGGATAAAGAGCCGGAGCTGCATGAAGAAACGCTGCGTGAGCGTATTCTGGAAAGCGCGATTGAAGTCTACAAGCGCAAAGAAGAAGTTGTCGGCACCGAGATGATGCGTCACTTCGAAAAAGGCGTGATGCTGCAGACCCTCGACTCCCTGTGGAAAGAGCACCTGGCGGCGATGGATTACCTGCGTCAGGGTATCCACCTGCGTGGCTACGCGCAGAAAGATCCTAAGCAGGAGTACAAACGTGAGTCCTTCGCGATGTTTGCCTCAATGCTGGAATCGCTGAAATATGAAGTGATCAGCACCCTGAGCAAAGTTCAGGTTCGTATGCCGGAAGAAGTGGAAGAGATGGAACAGCAGCGCCGCCAGGAAGCTGAGCGTCTGGCGCAGATGCAGCAGCTGAGCCATCAGAGCGATGACGCTGTTGCTGCACAGGATCTGGCTGCGCAAACCGGTGAGCGCAAAGTGGGACGTAACGATCCATGCCCATGCGGTTCCGGTAAAAAATTCAAACAGTGCCATGGCCGCCTGAGCTAAGGACAAATAAGAAGACAAAAGGCGCAGATTACTGCGCCTTTTTTATGGGTGAAACAATATGAAAAAACTGCAAATTTCCGTCGGCATCATTCGCAACGCGGCTGGTGAAATCTATATCACCCAGCGCGCTGCCGACGCACACATGGCGAACAAGTGGGAGTTTCCCGGCGGTAAGATTGAAGCGGATGAATCGGCTGAACAAGCGGTGATTCGTGAACTGCAGGAAGAGGTGGGGATTGCCGTTAGGTCATTGCAGCAGTTTGATAAGCTGGAGTATCAATTCCCCGATCGCCATATCACTCTGTGGTTCTGGCTGGTTGACGGTTGGGATGGTGAACCGTGGGGTAAAGAAGGGCAGCCTGGCCGTTGGGTTGCGCAACAGAATTTAGTCGTCGATGAGTTTCCACCGGCCAATGCGCCGATCATCGAAAAGCTAATTGCCGGTTAATGTCACACCGATAAAAGCATAAAGCCGACGCCGGGAAGATCCCCGCGTCGGCTTTATTCAAACAAGCGACCGACTATTGTTGTTCTTCGCTCCAGCCATCGCTGTCGGAGAGATCGCCGCTGCTTGGGATCCGTTTCTCTTCAGCCGCCCATTCGCCGAGGTCAATCAGCTGGCAGCGTTTGGAGCAAAATGGGCGATATGGGCTTTGCTCGTTCCAGATAACCGGTTTGTTGCAGGTTGGACAATTTACCGTCATTACGTCAGACATCATCGCTCCTTAGCAGCATGCCAGTTCAAAATCGAGGCGCTCAGGTACGCTACCGTGCTCGCTATCCAGCGGCATAAAGCGGATGGCAAAGCGGCTCTTGTGACCAGAGATTTGCGGATACAGCTGCGATACCAGTTCCAGCTTCAAACGTAACAGATCGGCATCATCGCCGTTGTCCTGATAGAAACCGTTCAGGCTGGTTTGTTTACGGAACTGCGCGGAATTACGCACCAGATCGAGAATGAGTGCCAGCGCCTGATTGAGTGGCTCGAGGCTTGCCAGCCAGGATTCCACCAGCGTATCGCGCTGGCTCTGCTTGGCGTGCAGCCACATATGCAGAGTCGGTAAATCGAAGCTGCAGCAGCCGCCTGGAATGCTCAGACGCTGGCGCACCAGCGCAATCAGGCGGTCTTCACGTAAGAATTGCCCGATACGTGGCGCAGCCATCAGGATACTGCTGCTGTTTTTTAACTGTTGGCGCAATGCGTCAATGCGGCTCAGATCGACGCCAGGAACTTCGCTCCATGCGTTGAGTTTTCGCTGCTGGCGTTCCAGCTCTTTGAGGAGTTCAGTGCGGATATCCCCGCGCTCGAACACATCCAGTAACTCCCCAACGTTACGAAAAAAATGCAGTGCGCTGGCGTGATCCCTGATAGGTAAATTGGCATTCATTTGCTCTGTCAGAAATTCAATACGCAGCCAGGTACGCATTTTTTCATTCAAGGGATGTTCAAAAAGGATGTGGGTGTGCATTACGATTTTTCCTGTGATACAGCCTGCGCAGCGAGCTGAAGATAGCGCGCGTGCAGGCGAGCGACATCCGATGCAATTGCATCTGGTGTGCCGTTGTTATTAATAATGTCATCAGCTACTGCCAGACGCTCTTCACGCGTGGCCTGGGCTGCAAGAATATTTTCCGCATGCTCTCGCGACACCTGGTCGCGTTGCATGGTTCGATGAAGCTGGGTCTCGCGCGTGACATCGACAACCAGTACGCGATCGGCCCGGTGATAGAGCTTATTTTCTACCAGCAATGGTACAACCCAGAGCACATAGGGCGAGGTGGCCTGCTGGAACTGGCGCTGTGTTTCTTGCTGAATAAGGGGATGCAGGAGGGCGTTTAACCAGGTTTTGTCATCAGGGTGAGCAAAAATATGTTCACGTAAAACCCGGCGATTAAGAGCGCCTTCTGGAGTCAGCATGTGGGAGCCAAAATATTCTGCTATCGCGGCAAGCGCTGGCGTACCTGGTTCGACGACCTGGCGGGCGAGAATATCGGCATCAATAACGTTAATTCCCAGGCGAAAAAATGCATCTGCGACCGTGCTCTTACCGCTGCCGATGCCGCCCGTTAACGCTACTGTGTAAGTCATACCGCTTTGCCCTGAGTTTTTAGTATGAAAATCATTTGGTTAAGAATCTATCAACCTGCAACGAGGGTGTTGATGTTGCACGGCACTATTCGCCAGGTAAATTTATGGGATTGTAGCTTAAAAAAAGTGAAATTCGCAGTCTTGCGAAGCCCTGATTAGTGCGTATGATTGCATTACTGGAGTTGTGCTCTCAATTTAATTGCCATTAACCCCAGGAATCCGCACATGCGTATCGAAGAAGATCTGAAGTTAGGTTTCAAAGACGTTCTTATCCGCCCTAAACGCTCTACTCTTAAAAGCCGTTCCGACGTTGAACTGGAACGCGACTTCACCTTTAAACATTCTGGACAACGTTGGTCAGGCGTACCGATTATCGCTGCGAACATGGATTCCGTGGGCACCTTCCAGATGGCAAAAGTACTTTCCTCTTTTGGTATTCTGACCGCTGTTCACAAACACTACACCGTTGAAGAGTGGAAAACCTTCGTGCAGACCGAGTCTGCGGATGTGCTAAAGCATGTCATGGTTTCTACCGGTACCTCCGATGCTGATTTTGAAAAAACGCAGCAGATCCTCAAACTGAACCCGGCGCTGACTTTTATCTGTATCGATGTGGCGAATGGCTACTCCGAGCATTTCGTCCAGTTCGTGGCTAAAGCGCGCGAAGCCTGGCCAACTAAAACCATCTGTGCGGGTAACGTTGTGACCGGCGAGATGTGTGAAGAACTGATTCTCTCCGGTGCCGATATCGTTAAAGTCGGTATTGGTCCTGGTTCTGTTTGTACTACCCGTGTGAAAACCGGGGTCGGCTATCCTCAGCTTTCTGCCGTTATCGAGTGTGCTGATGCCGCGCACGGCCTGGGCGGTCAGATTGTCAGCGATGGCGGCTGCACCATGCCAGGCGACGTGGCAAAAGCGTTCGGCGGCGGTGCAGATTTCGTCATGCTGGGCGGTATGCTGGCAGGCCACGATGAGAGCGGCGGTAAGCTGGTTGAAGAGAACGGTGAGAAATTTATGCTGTTCTACGGTATGAGCTCCGAATCAGCGATGAACCGTCATGTTGGCGGCGTTGCACAGTATCGTGCTGCGGAAGGTAAAACCGTTAAGTTGCCACTGCGTGGACCGGTGGAATACACTGCACGCGATATCCTTGGCGGCCTGCGTTCAGCGTGTACCTATGTTGGGGCATCGCGTCTGAAAGAGTTGACCAAGCGCACGACCTTTATCCGGGTACAGGAACAAGAGAACCGCGTGTTCAACAGCCTGTAATCTTTAGAATTTACGCTGGCGTAAACGCGCCAGCGTTATCCCATCCCGCTGATGGCATCTCCCAGATGAAAAATGGGCAGGTACATCGCCACGACTAACGTACCAATAATTAATCCCGTCACAATCAGCAATGCGGGCTCCAGCAGCGACGTCATGTTCTCCGCCAGGTTTTGTGCGTTTTCATCATGGTGGCGCGCTAGATTCTCCAGCATTTCATCCAGTGCCCCTGATGCCTCCCCGGTTCTCACTAACTGTAAACAGAGCGGCGTAAACACCTGACTTTTCTCCATGGCTTGCCATATAGCATTGCCCTGAGCGATATCCTGGTGAAGCTGACTGATAATCTCGCGCCACCACGGGCAGGTGAGCGTCTCTTCAACCGTTTCCAGCCCCTGTAAAAAAGCGATGCCTGCTCGCTGGGTCAGTGCCAGCACGGTAAAAATTTGGGTAAGTTTTTGCCCGCGAGCCAGTTTCCCCATTATGGGTAGCGCCAGCAGTATTCGCTGGCGGACGCGCTGCCAGGGAGGATGGTTTTTCAATACCGCACTTAAGATAACGGGAAGCAGCGGCAGCGTGAGCAGCACTATGAACCACTGTTCGACGAAGGCTGCCATTGCCATCACGGCGAGAGTCAGCGCGGGTAGTGGAGTGTTAAAGGTTCGATATATCGCAGTGAACTCCGGCAGGACAAATCCTGTCATGGCCATCACCACCAGCATGGCGAGAGACAGAATAATGATCGGATAGCGCAGCGCTTTCTTAACCTTTGCGGCCAGCAGTAGCTGTGCTTTTTGCTGGCGGACGAGCTCAAGGCAACACTGCTCAAGCTTACCGGTAATTTCGCCAGTGCGAATCATTGCAAGATACAGCGGTGGAAAGGCCTGTGGCCATTGTTGTAACCCTTCCGACAGTGATACTCCCTGCGCCAGCCGATTGGCTAGCACCATCAGTAAGGCCCGCCACTGGGCAATCGGATGCTGCTGAGCCAGAAGCGTCAGGCTGTCTGACAGCGTAAGACCGGCCTGTAGCAACGTTGCTAGCTGGCTGATGACCATACAGCTATGCTGCGTTTGCCATAGTGAGCTATTGACGCTACGACGCTTTAGCGCTACCACGGTAATTCGCTGTTGTTGCAGTTCTGTCAGCACTGCTGGGCGATGGCTGGCCCAGATTGCGCCGTTTAGCTTCTCTCCGTTGGCATTCAGCCCTTGCCAGTGCCAGAGATGTTCACGCATCCTGGGGTATCCCGAGGACGCGGAGTAGTTCTTCCTGGGTCGTAAGCCCTTGCTCGACAGCAAGGCAACCACTTTCAAATAAAGTGCTCATTCCTTCTTGTCTGGCGTGGAGCATCATTTCGCTCGGGTTGGCGCCGTGAGCAATTGATTGGCGCAGCGCTGGCGTCAGCGGAAGAACCTCAAACAGGGCGAGTCGCCCCTGGTAGCCATGGTAACAGTGTTGGCATCCCGCTGCCGTCCAGTGCGGAAGCGGGCGTGGCCACAGCGAAAGCGGTAACGGATGGCTGCCATGAGCCTCGGTACGGCAGTGGGGGCAGAGTTTTCGCACCAGCCGCTGAGCCACCACCATCAGCAGCGCTGAGGAGACCATCCAGCGGGCAACGCCCATTTGCTCAAGTCTCACCAGCGTTTCGACCGTGGAGTTGGTGTGCAGGGTCGAGAGCACCAGATGCCCCGTTTGCGCTGCTTTAATCGCAATCTCGGCAGTTTCGCTATCGCGGATTTCGCCCACCATCACAATGTCCGGGTCTTGTCGTAATAAAGAACGCAATACGCTCTGAAAGGTCAGCCCTGCTCTGAGGCTCACCTGGGTTTGATTAAGACCATCAAGCGGGATCTCGACGGGGTCTTCAACGCTGCAAATATTCACATCGTTGCTATTGCGGCTTTGTAGTGCGCTGTAAAGCGTGACCGTTTTGCCACTGCCCGTTGGTCCCGTGACCAGTATCAGTCCCTGCGGGTGATTGAGCGCCGACTGGAACTGCGTGAGTGCTTCCGGAGACATCCCCAGGCGCTGGAGATCCAGCGCCTGCTCGACTTTATGTAGCAGACGCAGGACCACTTTCTCACCATAGCGGCAGGGGAGTGTGGCGATTCGAAAGGAGAGGGGCGTATCGTTCACTTCCACCGTAAATTGCCCGTCCTGTGGCAGGCGGCGTTCGGCAATATCCAGACTCCCCAGCACCTTTAATCTGGCAATCAGCGGATTCATCAGCAGTAGTGAAACGGTAGACAGCGTGTGTAATACGCCGTCTACCCGCAGCCGGATGCGCAGGTTGTGTTCCGTGGGCTCAAAGTGGATGTCGGATGCACGTTGTAACAGAGCTTGCTTAAATAGCTGGTTTAGCAAGCCCACCGGATTATGGCTGTCTTCATGGATGATAGGCTGGCTAGCGCTGGTGATGGTTTGCAGATATTTATCCATTCTATTTTGATCCCAGCACTCGATATCCACCCGTTTTTGTGTGGTAAAGCGCAGTGAGTTCATGAGCTCACCCGGTGGTGAGCCGACCACGGCGATGCTCAGTTCATCCGCACCGTTAGACAACAGTACCGCATGGTGTCGCTGGCAAAGCGTGAGCAATTGTTCGTTCTTCATTGGCGGCTCCTTGTTCTATTCAGCGTCAAAACGGAAAACATCTTCACAGGCCTGCTGTAACGCACTGTCGTTTTGAATACCGCAGGTACGCTGCCAGCCGGTTATACCGTTCGCGTTATCCCAGCCGGGTACCAGAGTGACGGTTAACCCATTCAGACTCTCCTGGCCGGTGAGTACGACGGTGCCCTTTGCAATGCTCATGCCTGAGACGTAGCGGGTGGTGGTGGGTGATGGAATGCCGTTGCTGCTGGCGTTGCAGTTATCAATACCACCGCGATCGAGTGCGCATAGTTCAATGGCGGTGCGGTAGGGGACGAAGGTTTGCAGCATATCGGTCAACGCCGCTTTGCGCAGGTAGTTATGATAAGCCGGAATGCCGATGGCGCTGAGAATAGCGATAATGCCGATGACAACCATTAATTCGATGAGGGTAAAGCCTTTTTGTTTATCCATGATCTGCTCCTTGCTGAGTCTGACGCCACTGTGTCAGAGGTCAGAAAGAACGGCGAGGGGCAAAAAGGGATTCAGGAATCGGTATTCCGGAATGAGTCATCCCGTTGCAGCGGTACATAAAAAACGGGAAGCAGACGCGAAAAAAATGCCCTCCAGAGGGAGGGCATGAGACGAGATTCAGATTTAGCGGAAACGCATCGAGAGGTCGAGCGCGCGAACATGTTTGGTGAGCGCCCCGACGGAGATAAAGTCGACGCCGGTTTCGGCGAATTCGCGCAGGGTGTCGATGGTGACGTTACCGGAGACTTCCAGCTGCGCCTGGCCGCGGGTGATTTTCACCGCTTCACGCATCTGCTCGGTGTCGAAGTTGTCGAGCATGATGATATCCGCGCCAGCTTTCAGTGCTTCTTCTAGCTCTTTCAGGCTCTCGACTTCCACCTCCACCGGCACATCAGGATGCAGCCAGAAGGCTTTTTCCACCGCCTGACGCACGGAACCAGAGGCAATAATGTGGTTTTCTTTAATCAGGAAAGCGTCAGAAAGCCCCAGACGGTGGTTTGCGCCACCGCCGCACAGCACGGCATATTTCAGCGCGGTGCGTAGGCCTGGTAGCGTTTTACGGGTGTCCAGCAACTGGGTATGCGTGCCTTCCAGTAGATTGACATATTTGCGCACTTCGCTGGCCACGCCGGAGAGGGTTTGCACAAAATTCAATGCGGTACGTTCACCGGTTAACAGCACGCGGGATGGACCGAGAATTTCAAATAGCGGCTGATTAGCGGTAACAGCATCACCGTCAGCGACGTGCCAGGTGAGGGCCACATCATCACCGGCCAGTTGAATAAAGACTTCTTCAACCCAACGTTTACCGCAAAACACGCCATCTTCGCGAGTGATCACCACCGCATGCGAGTGGCTGTTTTCCGGCAAGAGTTGTGCGGTAATATCGTTATGCGCATCAACTTCGCCTCCCAGATCTTCACGCAGCGCTTGGGCTACGGCATTGGGGATATCGAGGTTGATACGTTCTAGCAGCGCGTCACGTCGATGGTCTGGGTTATAGCGGCGAGGCGGCATGATTAAGCTCCAAAATGGTAACGATGCGAAAGATTGAAACATGCTACTCTGAACCGACTAGCATAACCACTCATAAGGAGATCCCTAATGCCGTTTGACCGGCGATCTTTTAGGTGGTCTCAGCCGTGGTTATGTTCGTTTACCTCAGCCGCGTATCTATGTATGTGCCTGAGGATCATCTCCTTTTCTGACGTGATGAAACTGAAATGACTTTGAGTATAGATAAGGGCTGGCTGGTGGGCGTTCGGCAGGTGCCGTCACCTCATTACGATTGCCGCCCGGAGAATGAAACCCCTTCACTGCTGGTTGTGCATAATATTAGTCTGCCGCCGGGCCAGTTTGGCGGTCCGTGGATAGACGCGCTGTTTACCGGTACGCTTGATCCTGATGCCGACCCTTTCTTTGCTGAGATTGCCCATCTGCGCGTTTCCGCCCACTGCTTGATTCGCCGCGACGGTGAGATAGTCCAGTACGTACCTTTTGATAAACGCGCCTGGCATGCGGGTGTGTCGAGCTATCAAGGGCGTGAGCGCTGCAATGATTTCTCCATCGGTATTGAGCTGGAAGGCACCGATACGCTGGCCTATACCGATGCGCAGTATCAGCAGTTGGCGGCATTAAGCCAGCTGTTAATGAGCGAATATCCGGCGATTGCCGACAACATGACCGGTCACTGTGATATCGCGCCCGTGCGCAAAACCGATCCCGGCCCGGCTTTTGACTGGGCTCGTTTTCGTGCGCTGGTCACCCCCTCGTCAAATAAGGAGATGACATGACGTTGTTTACCACGCTTCTGGTGCTGTTTGCTGAACGCCTGTTTAAACTCGGCGAGCACTGGCAGCTTGACCATCGGCTGGAGACGCTGTTTCGGCGCGTGAAGCACTACTCGCTTGCCGGTACCCTGGTGATGACCATTGTCGCGATGGCGATAGTGGGCATTATTCAGCGGGCGTTGAGCGGCGTGTTATTTAACGTGCCGTCGCTGATTTTCTGGATTCTACTGGGGCTGTTGTGCATCGGTGCGGGCCGCGTTCGTCTGCATTATCACGCCTATCTGAAAGCGGCCTCACGTAACGATGTCCATGCGCGCGAAGCCATGGCAGGTGAGCTGACGATGATCCACGGCGTACCCGCAGGCTGCGACGAGCGTGAGTTTTTGCGTGAACTGCAAAATGCGCTGCTGTGGATAAACTACCGCTTTTACCTCGCGCCGCTGTTCTGGTTTGTGGTCGGCGGTTCTTGGGGGCCGGTGGCGCTGATGGGGTATGCTTTCCTGCGCGCCTGGCAGTCGTGGCTTGCGCGCTATCAGACGCCGCATCACCGTTTACAGTCGGGTATCGATGCCATTTTACATATTGTGGACTGGGTGCCGGTACGTCTGGTAGGCGTGGTGTATGCGCTGATTGGTCACGGTGAGAAGGCGCTTCCGGCGTGGTTTGCTTCGCTGGGCGACCGCCATACTTCACAGTATCAGGTGCTGACGACGCTGGCGCAGTATTCGCTGGTCCGTGAACCGCACGTAGATAAAGTCGAGACGCCAAAAGCCGCAGTTTCGATGGCGAAGAAGACGTCCTATGCGGTGGTGGTCGTCATGGCTCTGCTGACCATTTACGGGACGCTGGTGTAGTTTTTCGGCCCGGTGTGCAGTGCCACCGGGCCAGTTATTTACAGCGTATCCGCCGGTGGTATGCCGAAGTCCGGCATGCCATCTTCCTGCCAGCGCACTGTTTTCAAACGTGTATGACGATTCGGGTCGTACAACGGGTCGCCCTCAATTTCCGTATAGTTTCTTGCGTGATACACCAGCACGTCATCGCCGTCCGGCGTTTGCGTAAAGCTGTTGTGCCCCGGCCCATACTGGCGGTTTTCATAGCTGGTGGTGAATACCGGCGTCGGGGATTTATGCCAGTTTGCGGAGTCGGTCATATCGGCGTCTTGGTCTATCCATAGCAGCCCCATACAGTAGTTTTCATCGGTCGCGCTGGCGGAATAGCTGATGAATAAGCGGTTGCCGTGTGTGACGACGGCGGGCCCTTCATTCACCAGGAAACCCCGGCATTCCCAATCAAACTCCGGTTTACTCAGCATCACCGGCTTGCCTTTAATCGTCCACGGATTCTCAAGCTCGGCCAGATAGATGTTGGAGTTACCGGCAATATCAGGGGACTTCTGCGCCCACAGATACCACTGTTTTCCCTGATGATGGAAGGTAGTGGCATCAAGACAGAAGGTATCAAACGGCGTCTTTATCTGGCCTTTTTCGACCCACGTCCCGGTTAACGGATCGGCATCGCGGCACTCTAGCGCAAACATACGGTGCTGGAACATACCCAGCGCATCCAGCGTCTGGGTATGGGCGGCGGCAAAGTAGATATACCATTTGCCGTCGATATGGTGCAGTTCCGGTGCCCAGATAAGATTCCCCATCGGGCCGCCATCCGGTTTACGCCAGACGACAACGGGCTCTGCGCTACGCAGACCGTCGATATCGGCGGCGCGGCGAATCTCCAGCCGGTCGTATTCCGGTACGGAGGCGATAAAGTAGTACTCTCCCTGGTGGCGCAGAATAAACGGGTCGGCGCGCTGTTCAATAAAGGGGTTGGGCCAATTCTTCATCAGGCTTTCCTTACGTGTTCAGTCGATTGCAGTTCTTGCTGGTATTCATTCAGCTCGCGATAGTTGGCGCGGCGTTTTTCGAGGTCTTCCTGAATTTGTTTCATCAATGTACGGTCAACTTTCAGTAGACGCACCACCCCTGCGGTGATCAGATAGCCTACGCCAGGGATGATAGTGAACAGCAGCACGATACCGTTGATGGTGGTTTCGCTTTGCGCTTTGGCACCCGCATCGTAGCCGTACCAGGAGAGCAGGAAGCCGACCATCGCCCCGGCGACAGCGAGGCCCACTTTCAGGAAGAACAGGTTACCGGAGAAGCTGATCCCGGTGATGCGTTTGCCGGTTTTCCATTCGCCGTAGTCGTCGACGTCGGCCATCAAAGACCAGTGCAGTGGCGATGGGATCTGATGCAGTACGTTCAGCAGGAAGTAGAGCACCACAATCAGCGTCGTTGCGTGTGGGTCGAAGAAGTAGAATGCCACCGAGAAAATGGCCAGCGCGATGTTGGTCCAGAAGAAGACCTGCAGCTTACACCAGCGGTCGGTCAGAACTTTCGCCAGCATACTGCCAATCATCATGCCGATAACACCAAGGCTGATAAAGAGGGTCGCGAAGTGGGTGCTTTCGCCCATCACCCAGGTTACGTAGTACATGGTTGCGGCCATACGGATAAAGCCCGGGCAGACGTTGCATAAGGTGAGCAGCAGGATGCGCACCCACTGGTCGTTTTTCCAGACGTCTTTTAAATCCTGTTTGAGTTCATCGTTGGTTTGCACCGCCGGGCGTACGCGTTCACGCACGGTGGCAAAGCAGAACAGGAACATACACATGCCAATAAACGCCAGCACGGTCATCGCCATCTGATAGCCTTTGGCTTTATCTTCCCCGCCGAACCAGTCGGCCATCGGCAGCAGCGTCAGTGACAGCAACAGAGTGGCAATACCCACCAGTACGAAGCGGTAGGACTGGCAGGCTACGCGCTCTTTCGGGTCGTTAGTGATAACGCTACCGAGAGAGCAGTAGGGAATGTTGATCGCGGTATAGGTAATGGATAGCAAGAAATAGGTCACGAAAGCATAGATAACTTTGCTGCTATAGCTCCAATCAGGCGTGGTGAACATCAGCACGCTGAACAGGGCATAGGGGAAGGCTATCCACAATAACCATGGACGAAAACGACCATACTTACTGCGGGTACGGTCCGCCATGGCCCCCATAATTGGATCGGTAACGGCATCAATAACGCGAATAGATAACAACAGCACGCCAACCAGTGCTGGCGCTAAACCAAAAATATCGGTGTAAAAATAGTTAACGAACAGCATGATAGCGCCGAAGATGATGTTGCATCCTGCATCACCCATGCCATAGCCAATCTTCTCTTTTACTGACAGTTTGCTTGCGTTCATCGCCAGATCTCTCTTGGGGTATATGGAGAGGATTATTGGCTGTGAAATGGAAAAATGCGTAGCAGGATAACGTTGTTGATATGGATAAAATTGCTGCTATAGGGAAAGTGTGAAGCAGGTAACAGGCATGGTAGCGGTTTAAATCCGCTACCATTTGTGGGCGGGATTAACGCAGATCGGCGGCGGGCACCAGCACGCGCGTTTTACCGTAGATAATCGTGAGGATCATTGGCACGCTAAAGGCGACGATAATCGCGAACACCTCATAGATAGCTTTTGATTCCGGGCCGCTGAACAGCCCCAGCTCGAAGACGTTGAGTACCGGCAGGAAGCTGTAGGTTTTGACCTCCAGCAGCCCGGTAATCGCGCCGCCCAGTGCGGCACCAATACAGCCGAAGATAAACAGCATCCGGTATTTAAGGTTAACGCCGTACAGCGCGGGCTCGGTGATACCAAAGAAAGCGGAGATCGATGCCGAAATTGCCAGCTGTTTATCCTTGAGATTACGGGCGATAAAGATGGCGCCAAAGGCGGCACCAAACTGCCCCATGACAGCGGACATAAGCATCGCCATCACCGTGTCGTAGCCGTTTACCTGCATATTAATTAAGGCAATTGGGATTATGCCCCAATGAACGCCAAAGACGACGAACAGCTGGCCAATCCCCGCCAGTAATGCACCGGAGAGCATTGGGCTCAGGTTATACAGCCAGGTGTAGCCGTTAGCTATGCCGATACCTACGTAGTCGGCAATAGGGCCTATCACGGTGAACACCACAAACCCGCTGATAATCAGCGACAGGCATGGCACGAAGACCAGTGCGGCAATCTCCGGCACCCACTTCTTACACCAGCGTTCGACGTAGCTCAGGAACCACACCGCAAAGATAGCTGGGATCACCGCGCCGCCATAAATTTTCAGCGGGAAAGCAAGATTGAAGATCTCAACGTGGTCTGGAGTGGCTGCATCGGTCAGCGGGAAGATCATCGCGGCGGTCAGCGCCAGCGCTGTGAAGCGACTGGTTTTAAAGCGGTCGGCGGCGGTGACGGCGATAAACAGCGGCAGCATGACAAACACGCCGCTGGAAAGGGCGTTAAACACCACAAACAGCCAGGATTTGGTTGAGATAAGTTCCAGTGTTTGCAGCAGGACGACAAGCCCTTTGACCACCCCGACACCGGCCAGCACGCCAATATATGGGGTGAAAATGGCGGACAGCGTTGCCAGCAGACGGTTAAAGAGGGATGCATCCTGCACCTGAATTTCGGCGCTCTCCTGCGCTGCGGGCAGCAGCTCGCTTAATGCGGCAAAGATTTTTTCGACCTTTGGGCCGATTACTATCTGAAACTGGCTGCCGTTGTTGACCAGTTTTACCACCTCAGAAATCTCGTACAGCCCCTTTTCATCAATCCGCGTATCGTCTTTTAAATTCAGGCGTAATCGCGTCGCGCAGTGATTTGCGTGGTCGATATTTTCCTTGCCACCCACGGCGGCGAGGATTTTTTGTGCAACGGCTAAGTATTGAGTCGCCATAACGAGGCACCTTTATTTGTAGGTAGGGTACAGGCAGTGGATCAGGCGTAATCGCCGGGTTTTGTTTTACTTTTTACTGCGACGCCAAAGTCGGTGAAAATCCTCTGTGGCAGGTTGTTTCCCTTCGCTTCGGCGATATGGTGCGCGAGGATCTGGAAGGGAATCACCATCAGTAGCGGCAGTACGGTTTCTGGTGTTTTCACGTTCAGCGCCAGGGTGTGCGGGTCGTTACTGGCTTCCGGCGTGACGGTATAGACGTATTGGGTGTGGCGCTGTTCATACTGGCGCAACAGCGTCAGTCGTTCGCGAGCCACGCTTGGCACGTCGAGGAAGAACAGGCGATGCTGCGGGTTAATTTCAAAGTACGGCCCGTGCATAAAGACTTCCATCTCAATGCCCTGCGAAGGCACGCGCACCGTCTCGGTAAATTTGGTTGCCATCTCCATGCATACGCCGATAGCCGGGCCGTAGCCGATGCTGGTGAAGCGCGGGGAGGCAGTCAGTTCGGCCTGCCAACGGCTGAAGAAGGTTTCAGTGCTGTCGATGATTGAGCTAATGGCGTTAACGGCTTCACGAAGAACAGTGAGTTCCTGCTGCTCACGCGCGTCGTCAATGGCGTTCACCGCGCGGGCGTGGCGCAAACCCATCAGCATCAAGGTCAGAATGGTCGCCACGTAGCCTTTGGTCACGTAGCCCACTCGTTCCTCGCCGATATCCAGCAAAACGAAGTGGTCAGCGGTTTTGGCCAGCTCGCTCTGCGGCTTGCTGGTTAGGCCCACGGTTTGCAGCGGGAAGCGCTTTTTCAGTGTCTCCAGCGCGTGCAGCGTAGAGGTACTCTCTCCGCTCTGGGAGACCGCAATCACCGTTTTGATCTCCGGATTATGTTTTTCAAAATGCTGATAGTGGAAAGGCTCGGCAAGCGTCAGGCGCACCGCGGAAAGGCTCTCGATATAGTATTTCGCGCTGACGGCGGCGTTAGCACTGGAGCCTGTCGCCAGGACCAGCCATTCGCTGTCGTCGTCGATAGCCGGCACATTTTGCGGGTAGTTATCCAGAATCCGGGCAAGGGTCGCCTGCTCTTCGTGGATATAGGTCATCATAGTGGGTTTCATTGCGGCCTCTCGTGGCTGAAAAACTGAAAACGTTTTCAGTAAAATATTATGAGAGAAAATGGATCGTCAATTTTACGATTTATGATCTGTGATTAAGATCTGAATATTTAGTGTGCAGCTGGCCGCTCGGCCAGCCGGGAGGTTATGCCGATTCGCCAGCGATCAGCAGCGGTGTGATAGGGGTGCTGTCAGGCAGCATGTCCTGCAGAATGGTCATCATCTGTCGGATAACATGTTGACCAATCTCGTTATTTTTATGGTCAATGGTGGTTATCCGTGGAATGAAATACTCGCTGCCGGGGAAGTACTCGCAGCTGGCGACAGCGATATCATCCGGGACCGACAGACCGTTATCTTTCAGCGCGCGGATAGCCCCCATGGCGACGCGGTCGTTAATCGCAAGGATTGCCTGGGGCAGGGCTCGCCCGGATTTCAGCAGTTTTAGCGCCGCTTCATAGCCGTGTTCTGGATAGAAATTAGTCTCGAAGATGGCGGCTGTTTGCTCATCAATTCCGGCATCTTTTAGCGTTTGCAGAAACGTATTAACGCGCTGGCCGGTCATGTAGACGTGCGATGAGCCACCGACAAACGCAATGTCGCGATAGCCTTTTTCCAGCAGATGGCGGGTGATCATCGCCACGCAGTTGACCTGGTCACGTTCAAGACAGGCGTAGTCGTAACGCGCGAGCTTGCGGCCGACCACGATAACCGGCAGCGAGGCGATAAGCTTTTTCAGGCCCTGTAGGTAGCTCTCGGGGACTTTCAGATAGTCGATATTACCGCCGAGAATGATGACGCCATCGAGCTGGCTGTCGATGATGGTATTGAAGATCTGATCTTCGGCAATCACCTGCGTAGAGTGAGCGCGTTTGTTCGCCGATTGGGTATCGAAGAGAATAATTTTGTACCCGGCCTGCAGACAAGCTTTCTCAATTTGTTCAACCAGCGTAGCGAAGTAGGGGTTAGTAATATCGGAGACCACCACGGCAAGCGTCATGCTCTTACGCGAAATCATGCTGCGCGCCATCAGGTTGGGGCTGAAGTGATTTTCGTCGATGACCTTTTGCACTTTGGCCCGGGTTTTATCCGAGACCCAACTGTTGTTGTTGAGTACCCGTGAAACGGTGGCGATAGAGACGTTTGCCAGTTCAGCAATGTCTTTGATAGTGAGGTTTTTTTTCATCAGCCACCCAGGTCCTTTTGTCGACGGTAACGCTGGAATGGTACATCACTTTGGCGGGAGGGTGAACGCTCTGTACCCAGGGCGGGTACAGAGCAGAGATAGAAATTAGTGCGCCTTCACGGTTTTCACATTTTTCTGTTTAAACATGTAACCGATGCCGAGGATAACGATCCAGACCGGAATCAGCCATACGGAGATGGCCATGCCCGGGGTCATCACCATGATGACCAGCACTGCGGCCATAAACACCAGGCAAATCCAGTTACCCAGCGGATAGAACAGCGCTGGGAAGCGGGTGGTGACTCCCTGTTGCTGTTTCGCTTTGCGGAACTTCATATGTGCCAGGCTAATCATTGCCCAGTTAATCACCAGCGCAGAAACCACCAGCGCCATCAGCAGGCCAAACGCGGATTCCGGCGCCAGGTAGTTGATCAATACGCACAGTGCGGTAACAAAAGCTGAGACCAGAATCGTGTTCACCGGCACGCCGCGTTTATCGACGTTCAGTAACGCTTTCGGGGCATTGCCCTGCTGTGCCAGGCCAAACAGCATACGGCTGTTGCAGTATACACAGCTGTTGTAAACGGACAGCGCGGCGGTCAACACCACGATATTCAGCGCGTTAGCCACAAAAGAGTCGCCCAGCTCGTGGAAGATCAATACGAATGGACTGACATCAGCGGTCACACGGGTCCACGGCATCAGAGAGAGCAGTACGGCCAGTGAGCCCACATAGAAAATCAGGATACGGTAGATAACCTGGTTGGTCGCTTTCGGAATACTCTGCTCTGGATTATCCGCTTCTGCCGCAGTGATCCCGACCAGTTCAAGGCCGCCGAAGGAGAACATGATGATAGCCATCATCATGACCAGTCCGGTCCAGCCGTGCGGCAGGAATCCGCCCTGTTCCCACAGGTTACGCACGGTAGCCTGCGGGCCAGCGGTATCGCTGAACAGCAGCCATGCGCCAAACAGAATCATCGCGATAACGGCGATAACTTTGATAATGGCAAACCAGAATTCCATCTCGCCGAACACTTTCACGTTGGTCAGGTTGATGGCGTTAATGGCGATAAAGAAGACGGCTGCCGATGCCCAGGTTGGGATCTCAGGCCACCAGAACTGGATGTATTTACCGACCGCAGTAAGCTCAGCCATGGCAACCAGAACGTACAGTACCCAGTAGTTCCAGCCGGAAGCGAAGCCGGCGAAGTTGCCCCAGTATTTATAAGCGAAGTGGCTAAAGGAGCCTGCTACAGGCTCTTCAACTACCATTTCGCCCAATTGGCGCATAATCATAAAGGCAATAAAACCGGCGATAGCGTAGCCGAGAATAATCCCCGGACCTGCCGACTGAATAACGGAAGCGCTGCCGAGAAACAGGCCCGTGCCGATAGCGCCGCCCAGAGCGATCAGCTGTATATGGCGGTTCTTAAGGCCGCGCTTAAGCTGGGAGCCTTGCTGTTGACCTTCCATTGTGAAACCTCGTGTGTGGTTATTATTGTGACGCTGTTTGCGTATGTACTTAAGAAATTCCGTTTTCTGTATTGTTTTGTTTACGAAAGGCGTTTCTTAAAAAGAGGTAAGAGCTCTTTCGTCATCAGCAGAATAGTGGTAAGCGCGAAGGAATGCACCTGCTTTATGAAGGGATGAAGAGTGGTTGGATAAAAAGACAACAGCTGTCACGCAGGCATGCAAATATTGGATTGAATTAACATTGCATAATAAGTCTAATTAGTGAATTTAAATTCACTTTTGGCGATATTGAAACGCTTCAGTTTGCTTATTTTTGTTTTTATTTGGTTAATTGTACTTCTTTATAGGTAAAGCTGTTTTTTGTGCAAGGTTACAATTCTGAAACATCATTTCTGTAATATTGTTAAAAAGTGCCGGGTTTACTGATTTCAATCAAAACCTGTATGGACAGAAGGTGAATACTTTGTTACTTTAGCGTCAAGAACATGAAATTGGTAAGACCAATTGACTTCGGGCAAATGGCTTAAGACAGGAAATCATGGCCTACAGCAAAATTCGCCAACCAAAACTCTCCGATGTGATTGAGCAGCAGTTGGAGTTTTTAATTCTTGAGGGGACTTTACGCCCCGGGGAAAAACTCCCACCGGAACGCGAGCTGGCAAAACAGTTCGACGTCTCCCGTCCCTCCTTACGCGAGGCGATTCAACGTCTCGAAGCGAAGGGGTTACTGCTGCGTCGTCAGGGTGGTGGCACTTTTGTTCAGAGCAGCCTGTGGCAGAGTTTTAGCGACCCACTGGTAGAACTGCTCTCCGACCATCCTGAATCCCAGTTTGACCTGCTTGAGACGCGCCATGCGCTGGAAGGTATTGCGGCCTATTACGCTGCATTACGTAGCACGGATGAAGACAAAACGCGTATCCGTGAACTCCACCATGCCATCGAGCTTGCTCAACAGTCCGGCGACCTTGACGGTGAATCTGATGCGGTACTTCAGTATCAAGTTGCTGTCACTGAAGCGGCACATAATGTCGTGCTGCTCCATTTGCTCAGATGTATGGAGCCGATGCTGGCGCAAAATGTTCGGCAAAACTTTGAATTGTTGTACGCGCGTCGCGAGATGCTGCCGCTAGTTAGCGGTCATCGTACCCGTATTTTTGAAGCGATTATCGCCGGAAAACCGGAAGAGGCACGCGAAGCGTCCCACCGTCACCTGGCGTTTATCGAAGATATTCTCCTGGACCGTAGCCGTGAGGAAAGCCGTCGTGAACGCTCCTTACGCCGCCTGGAGCAACGAAAGAATTAGTGATTTTTCTGGTAGAAATTTAACCAGAAGATGTTGTAAATCAAGCGCTATTTAACGCGCGGCAACTAAACGCAGAACCTGTCTTATTGTGCTCTTGAGTAAGAACACAATGGGACAGGTTCCAGATAACTCAACGTATTAGATAGATAAGGAATACCCCCATGTCAGAACGTTTACAAAATGACGTGGATCCGATCGAAACTCGCGACTGGCTACAGGCGATCGAATCGGTCATCCGTGAAGAAGGTGTTGAGCGTGCTCAGTATCTGGTCGACCAACTGCTTTCTGAAGCCCGCAAAGGCGGCGTTCAGGTAGCTGCTGGTGCAGGGGCGAGCGGTTACGTCAACACTATTGCCGTTGAAGATGAACCGGAATACCCGGGCAATCTGGAGCTGGAACGTCGTATTCGTTCTGCTATCCGCTGGAATGCCATCATGACCGTGCTGCGTGCGTCTAAAAAAGACCTCGAGCTGGGCGGCCACATGGCTTCCTTCCAGTCTTCCGCTACTTTCTATGAAGTGTGCTTTAACCACTTCTTCCGCGCCCGCAACGAGCAGGATGGCGGCGACCTGGTGTATTTCCAGGGCCACATCTCCCCGGGCGTGTACGCACGTGCGTTCCTCGAAGGCCGCCTGACCGAAGATCAGATGAACAACTTCCGTCAGGAAGTTCACGGTAAAGGTCTGTCTTCTTACCCGCACCCGAAACTGATGCCAACCTTCTGGCAGTTCCCGACCGTATCTATGGGTCTGGGTCCAATCGGTGCGATTTATCAGGCTAAATTCCTGAAATATCTGGAACACCGTGGTCTGAAAGACACCTCTAAGCAAACCGTTTATGCCTTCCTGGGCGACGGCGAGATGGATGAGCCAGAATCTAAAGGTGCGATCACCATCGCGACCCGTGAAAAACTGGACAACCTGGTCTTCGTTATCAACTGTAACCTGCAGCGTCTGGATGGCCCAGTCACCGGTAACGGCAAGATCATTAACGAACTGGAAGGCATCTTCGCAGGCGCTGGCTGGAACGTTATCAAGGTTATCTGGGGCGGTCGTTGGGATGAGCTGCTGCGTAAAGACACCAGCGGTAAACTGATCCAGCTGATGAACGAAACCGTTGACGGCGACTACCAGACCTTCAAATCCAAAGATGGCGCTTACGTTCGTGAGCACTTCTTCGGTAAATATCCAGAAACCGCAGCGCTGGTTGCTGACTGGAGCGACGAGCAGATCTGGGCACTGAACCGTGGTGGTCACGATCCTAAGAAAGTCTTCGCTGCACTGAAAAAAGCGCAGGAAACTACCGGTAAAGCGACCGTAATCCTTGCTCATACCATCAAAGGTTATGGCATGGGTGATACCGCTGAAGGTAAAAACATCGCTCACCAGGTTAAGAAAATGAACATGGACGGCGTACGCTACGTCCGCGATCGTTTCAACGTGCCTGTTGCCGATGCAGATATCGAAAAACTGCCATACGTGACCTTCCCGGAAGGTTCCGAAGAGCACACCTATCTGCACGCCCAGCGTCAGAAACTGCACGGTTATCTGCCAAGCCGTCAGCCTAACTTCGATGAGAAGCTGGAGCTGCCAACGCTGGAAGATTTCGGCCCGCTGCTGGAAGAGCAGAACAAAGAAATTTCTACCACCATCGCGTTTGTTCGTGCCCTGAACGTGATGCTGAAGAACAAGTCCATCAAAGACCGTCTGGTGCCAATCATCGCCGATGAAGCGCGTACCTTTGGTATGGAAGGCCTGTTCCGTCAGATCGGTATTTACAGCCCGAACGGCCAGCAGTACACCCCGCAGGACCGTGAGCAGGTTGCTTACTACAAAGAAGACGAAAAAGGTCAGATCCTGCAGGAAGGTATCAACGAACTGGGTGCCGGCGCATCCTGGCTGGCTGCTGCGACTTCTTACAGCACCAACAACCTGCCGATGATCCCGTTCTACATCTACTACTCCATGTTCGGGTTCCAGCGTATCGGCGACCTGTGCTGGCAGGCTGGCGACCAACAGGCTCGCGGCTTCCTGGTAGGTGGTACTTCCGGTCGTACGACGCTGAACGGTGAAGGTCTGCAGCACGAAGATGGTCACAGCCACATTCAGTCTCTGACTATCCCGAACTGTATCTCTTACGATCCGTCTTACGCGTACGAAGTTGCGGTCATCATGCATGACGGTCTGGAGCGTATGTACGGTGAAGCGCAAGAGAACGTTTACTACTACATCACTACGCTGAACGAAAACTACCACATGCCGGCTATGCCAGCAGGTGCCGAGGAAGGTATCCGTAAAGGTATCTACAAACTCGAAACCGTTGCAGGTAGCAAAGGTAAAGTTCAGCTGCTGGGCTCCGGTTCTATCCTGCGTCACGTTCGTGAAGCAGCACAGATCCTGGCGAACGATTACGGCGTAGGTTCTGACGTTTACTCCGTCACCTCCTTCACCGAACTGGCACGTGATGGCCAGGACTGTGAGCGCTGGAACATGCTGCACCCAATGGAAACTCCACGCGTTCCGTACATCGCTCAGGTGATGAACGATGCGCCGGCAGTCGCTTCCACTGACTATATGAAACTGTTTGCTGAGCAGGTTCGTACTTATGTACCGGCAGATGACTACCGCGTACTGGGTACCGACGGCTTTGGCCGCTCTGACAGCCGTGAAAACCTGCGTCACCACTTCGAAGTTGATGCTTCCTACGTGGTTGTAGCGGCACTGGGCGAACTGGCTAAACGTGGCGAAATCGATAAGAAAGTGGTTGCGGAAGCCATCACTAAATTCAATATCGATGCAGAAAAAGTTAACCCGCGTCTGGCGTAAGAGGTAAAGAAACAATGGCTATCGAAATCAATGTACCGGACATCGGGGCTGATGAAGTTGAAATCACCGAGATCCTGGTCAAAGTAGGCGACAAAGTTGAAGCTGAACAGTCGCTGATCACCGTAGAAGGCGACAAAGCCTCTATGGAAGTTCCGTCTCCTCAGGCTGGCGTTGTTAAAGAGATCAAAGTCTCTGTCGGCGACAAAACTGAGACCGGCAAACTGATCATGATTTTCGATTCCGCCGACGGTGCAGCAGCTGCTGCACCTGCCAAGGCAGAAGAGAAGAAAGAAGCGGCTCCGGCTGCAGCACCTGCTGCGGCAGCGGCAAAAGACGTACACGTACCTGACATCGGCGGCGACGAAGTTGAAGTTACCGAAATCATGGTCAAAGTGGGCAACACCGTTGCAGCAGAACAGTCTTTGATCACCGTTGAAGGCGACAAGGCTTCAATGGAAGTTCCTGCGCCATTCGCGGGTACCGTTAAAGAGATCAAAATCAACACCGGTGACAAAGTGTCGACGGGTTCCTTGATTATGGTCTTCGAAGTGGCAGGCGCAGCGCCTGCTGCGGCACCGGCTCAGGCTGCGGCTCCAGCTGCGGCGGCACCAGCAGCTTCCGGTTCTAAAGAAGTGAACGTACCGGACATCGGCGGTGACGAAGTTGAAGTGACCGAAGTGATGGTGAAAGTGGGCGATAAAATTGCCGCTGAACAGTCACTGATCACCGTTGAAGGCGACAAAGCCTCCATGGAAGTTCCGGCGCCGTTCGCGGGTACCGTGAAAGAGATCAAAATCAGCACCGGCGACAAAGTGTCTACCGGCTCCCTGATTATGGTCTTCGAAGTGGAAGGTGCTGCACCTGCAGCTGCTCCGGCACAAGCAGCAGCACCGGCTCCGGCCGCAGCACCTGCACCAGCCGCGGCACCTGCACCAGCCGCGGCACCTGCTCCAGCAGCCGCAGCAGCCGGTAAATCCGACTTTGCTGAAAACGACGCTTACGTCCACGCGACTCCGCTGATTCGTCGCCTGGCGCGCGAATTCGGTGTTAACCTGGCGAAAGTGAAGGGCACTGGCCGTAAAGGTCGTATCCTGCGTGAAGACGTGCAGTCTTACGTGAAAGACGCTATCAAGCGTGCTGAATCTGCTCCGGCAGCAGCCGCTGGCGGCGGTATCCCGGGCATGCTGCCTTGGCCGAAAGTTGACTTCAGCAAGTTTGGTGAAATCGAAGAAGTGGAACTGGGTCGTATCCAGAAAATCTCTGGTGCTAACCTGAGCCGTAACTGGATGATGATCCCGCACGTTACTCACTTCGACAAAACCGATATCACCGATCTGGAAGCGTTCCGTAAACAGCAGAACGCCGAAGCTGAGAAACGTAAACTGGACGTGAAATTCACCCCAGTGGTCTTCATCATGAAAGCGGTTGCCGCTGCTCTCGAGCAGATGCCACGCTTCAACAGCTCCCTGTCCGAAGATGGTCAGAAGCTGACGCTGAAGAAATACATCAACATCGGTGTTGCGGTTGATACGCCAAATGGTCTGGTTGTTCCAGTCTTCAAAGACGTGAACAAGAAGAGCATTACCGAGCTGTCCCGTGAACTGACTGTGATCTCTAAGAAAGCGCGTGACGGTAAGCTGACCGCTGGCGAAATGCAGGGCGGTTGCTTCACCATCTCCAGCATCGGCGGCCTGGGTACAACCCACTTCGCGCCGATTGTCAACGCGCCGGAAGTGGCGATCCTCGGTGTCTCCAAGTCTGCTATGGAGCCAGTGTGGAACGGTAAAGAGTTTATGCCGCGTCTGATGATGCCAATTTCTCTTTCCTTCGACCACCGTGTGATTGACGGTGCGGATGGTGCACGCTTTATCACCATCATTAACAACACGCTGTCCGACATTCGCCGCCTGGTGATGTAATGAAAAAGCCGGCCTGACGGCCGGCTTTTTTCTGATAACCTTGGACCTGTTTTGGGGTTATCAGCAACAAAGGACAAAATCGTTTGCCGTTTGTTGTTTAAAAATTGTTAACAATTTTGTAAAATACACGCGGATAGAACGTCCCGGTGGACATGGGCGTAAAAACATAAGCGTCAGACCCGCCGGATATAAATGATAGAGGTCATGATGAGCACTGAAATTAAAACTCAGGTCGTGGTACTTGGGGCGGGCCCGGCAGGTTACTCTGCTGCCTTCCGTTGCGCGGATTTAGGTCTGGAGACCGTAATCGTAGAACGTTACAGCACCCTGGGCGGTGTTTGTCTGAACGTTGGCTGTATCCCTTCTAAAGCGCTGCTGCACGTAGCAAAAGTTATCGAAGAAGCCAAAGCGCTGGCTGAGCACGGTATCGTCTTCGGCGAGCCGAAAACCGATATCGACAAAATTCGTACCTGGAAAGAGAAAGTTATCACTCAACTGACCGGCGGTCTGGCTGGTATGGCGAAAGGCCGTAAAGTGAAAGTGGTTAACGGTCTGGGTAAATTCACCGGAGCTAACACTCTGGAAGTGGAAGGCGAAAACGGCAAAACCGTGATCAACTTCGACAATGCCATCATCGCGGCGGGCTCCCGTCCGATTGAACTGCCATTTATTCCACACGAAGATCCACGCGTATGGGACTCCACAGACGCCCTGGAACTGAAAGAAGTGCCTAAGCGTCTGCTGGTTATGGGCGGTGGTATCATCGGTCTGGAAATGGGTACCGTATACCATGCTCTGGGTTCACAGATTGACGTGGTTGAAATGTTCGACCAGGTTATCCCGGCTGCCGATAAAGACATCGTTAAAGTCTTCACCAAGCGCATCAGCAAGAAGTTCAACCTGATGCTGGAAACCAAAGTGACCGCCGTTGAAGCAAAAGAAGACGGTATCTACGTTTCCATGGAAGGCAAAAAAGCCCCTGCTGAAGCACAGCGTTACGACGCAGTTCTGGTAGCAATCGGTCGTGTACCGAACGGTAAAAACCTCGACGCAGGCAAAGCAGGCGTGGAAGTTGACGACCGTGGCTTCATCCACGTCGACAAACAGCTGCGTACCAACGTACCGCACATCTTTGCTATCGGCGATATCGTCGGTCAGCCAATGCTGGCGCACAAAGGTGTTCACGAAGGTCACGTTGCCGCTGAAGTTATCGCCGGTAAGAAACACTACTTCGATCCGAAAGTGATCCCATCGATTGCTTACACTGAGCCAGAAGTTGCCTGGGTTGGTCTGACCGAGAAAGAAGCGAAAGAGAAAGGCATCAGCTACGAAACCGCCACCTTCCCGTGGGCTGCTTCTGGCCGTGCTATCGCTTCCGACTGCGCAGACGGTGTGACCAAACTGATCTTCGACAAAGAATCTCACCGTGTTATCGGTGGTGCGATTGTCGGCACCAACGGCGGCGAGCTGCTGGGTGAAATCGGTCTGGCTATCGAGATGGGCTGTGATGCAGAAGACATCGCGCTGACCATCCACGCTCACCCGACTCTGCACGAGTCTGTGGGCCTGGCAGCAGAAATCTTTGAAGGTAGCATTACCGACCTGCCGAACGCCAAGGCGAAGAAGAAGTAATTCTTCTGATGTAAAAAAGCGGCCTAACGGCCGCTTTTTTTATGCCTGTAAAACGTCAGAGGCAGTGGAGCGGTGAGCCATTGACTTAAAATATTTCACCCAAAATATTCGTAAACAACTGGTCATTATCTCGACAATGGTTTCGCTGTAAACTAATAGTGTGATAACTATATTGAGGTGAGATATGAAAACTTTTCTGACTACGACCCTACTCGCTACCGCTCTTATTTCAGGTTTCGCTGCGGCCAGCGATCCGCTTATTCCATGGGCCGATAATAGCGGCGGCACGGAATCCACGCACATTGCGCCGATGGGGCAGAACCTTAATGGGCACCACCAGGCCGTCACCAAAACGCAGGAAGGGGTGTGGGCGGCAAACTCTGGCAGTATTAAAGCCGATGAGCAAGCGCTGACCAGCGCTCAGCCTGCCGCCGCGCAGTAGGGTTGAGAGCCCGATAGTAAGACCTGGCTTACGCCAGGTCTTTTTTTACTGCGTCATTGCGTCCCAGGGTTTATCCCGGGTAAAGGCCTTCACCTCTGCGGCTTTTAATGCGGACTGCTTGCCCAGATTGGCCTGATATACCGTATCGTTCTGATCGACGATAAAACTCATGATGCCAGTTTCAGCAAACTTGACCGGCCAGGCGATCAGGGCAAAACCCTGCCGATCCTGATCGGCGATAATGCGGAAACGGTAACCGTGATAGCCTGCGTCAGGCAGGGTTGGGCTATAGGCCGGCCCTAATGGGCTGGGTTCCTCCCCGGGGTCCGTTGGCCAGTAAAGACCGTCTTTTTGTCCCTTGCTGCTCAGCAGTTTGGCTGCGTAATGCTGGAAGCGCTGATAGTAATCGTTCTGAGCATCCACATAAGCGTGCATGGCCTGAATTGCCGATAGCTCATTACGGCCTATTTCTCGGGTCTGAATCTCATCCTGACCCTCGGCCATATCGAAACGCCAGCCTTTGGCCGTTTTCACTATCGGGATTGGCAGCTGCCAGCCGTCGCTACCGACATTGAGATGGGCGGTGTCACCTTGTTCATCGATCTGATGACCTACTTCCCAGTCGCGCAGGAAGCGGGCAACGGCTTCGGGCTCATCTTCGCGCTGTGGGAGATACTGGCGCCAGTTATCGCCCAGCACCTGATTTAGCGCGTTATCGTCCTGAGTGGTTAGCGCCTCGGCAAAGGCGCTGGCGGCTTTTTCCGGCGTAGCATAATTTTGCTGGGCGAAAGCTGGCAGGGCGAACAGCGTTAGCAGACCGGTAATGATGAGTTTTTTCATTGCTTCTCCTTAGCGATGGCGCAGTTCGCGATGTTGAGAAAGATGTTCGCGTGCAGCCGATTTTTGCGCATCACTGATGCCCGATGCACTGCGGCTTTGCTGCCCCCGCTGATTCTGCGACTGCCAGGATGGCGAACGGCTATCGTTGCCGCTTAGCGCATTGGCTCGGAGGTTTTGCACCTGCTGCTGGCGATGCTGATACTGCTCCTCTGTGAGAGAGGAGTGCTGCTGGACCTGTTCGCGTCGCTGCTGCTGTGTCGTTGGATTTTGCAGATGGGACTTTGCATTCTCGCGGCGCTGCTGTTGTTGCGCCGTCGGATTTTGCATTTTTTGTTTCGCCGTCTGAGTCCCATCGTAGCCGCGATAGTTACTACGCTGGGTGATTTGGTGCAGCTGGTTAGATGCTGCCTGACGTTGAGCATCACGCGTTCCTGCCGCTGCGCCACTTCCTGGGGTTAGATTTTTGGCCGCACCGTCGTGGGTGCTGCGCTGGAATTGATTGAGTGCCGCCTGACGCTGGTTGTCCAGAGCCGCAGGTGCTTTTTGCGTAGTACTTAAGCCGCCCGGCACGTTGGTCTGGTGGAAGCGCTGCGCCACATTGTCATTGGGATACGGCAAGTTGTTGCGATACGCCGGGTTATGCTGCCAGTGAGTGTTATTACCGTTGAGGTGCTGCCCGGTGATGTGGTTGTAGTTATTGACGTCAATATTGATGTTGTTATTGCCGCCGCCGTGCCAGCCCCCATCGTGGTAATCATCATCGTGATGGTGATGATCGTCATCGTCATCCCAATCTATGCTGCTGAACAGCGCATAGGTGGTGGCTATACCAAGGCTGAAGCCCAGGCCGTTAACAAAGCTGTTGGTGAACTGCTGGCCCGGAGTCGGCGGCAAATAAACCGGAGGGTAGGCGGTGGAAGGCCAGGCGCCATATGCCGTATTTGGATTGTAAGTCGGTACATACACGACATTCGGGTCGGTGGACTCAATCTTAATCACCTGCGGCGGCGGTGCAGAAGCCGTTGGGGCTGTCGTGCCCGAGGATGTCGGGGCGGCAGCTTTCGCGGCGGTGGTAACCTTCTGCTGCGGCGTGGATTTCAACGTCCCCGTCTGTTGGGCCACCGCACGAAGTTTTTGTACCGAATTCATCACATCCTGCGACTGTGCCAGGAAGGCATTACCGAGATCCTGGACCCACTGTGGATTTTCGCCCATCAGTGACAGTAGCGCCGGAAACGCAACCAGCGATTTTACGCTCGGATCCCAAGGTTGATTGGCGACGGCCTGTACCGCAGCATCGCCTTTTTGAGTGGGATTGTCCTGCGACCACTGTACGGCCTGTAGCACATTGCTCGGGTAGGTGGAGGCCATCAGCACCTGCGACAGTAAGTTGTCGGGATACAGGGCAATGGGAGCCGTTAGCTGATCAATTTGCGCAGACGTGTAAGTTGACGCTGCGGGTTGGGCGCTGGCTGCGGACTCAACCGCTGGAGCAGTAGCGGGAGCCGGGGCGACGGGTTGAACCGCTGCCGCCGGTGGCGTATCGGCAGCACGGCTTTTGACATAGAGAGTACCGGAGGCCGCGAGCAATCCTGCACTGCAGATCAGCGCAAGGATATGGGGCTTAAATGGTAACGTCATTTGTTTCTCCTGGCGCAAATAGTTTGGCCTGTTGCAGAGAGTATTGTCGAAAATGTCAGCACTGGCGGAAGTATAGGGAGGCTTATTTTTCGTTTTTGACTTAAGTTGGGATCGCGGGCCGAAGTGTGTAACCGGATAAGATTATTGTGTCTAAAAAAACAGTTAAGAATGGGTTTATTTTGGCCTTAACGATTCAGCAAGTATTTAATGTTGCTTTTTTGTAAACGGATTAACACCCTCTGGAAATCCTGCTATGCTGGCCCACGCGGTACCGGGCTTTTACCCTACAAACTGCTGTCTCACAGGAGCGTGAAGAGATCGCCGACCGCATATGACAATGAGAGCGAGGAGATACCGTCGTGCTAAAAGAATACCGTGAGCACGTAGCTGAGCGTGCCGCCGAAGGGATTGTTGCCAAACCCTTAGATGCAACCCAAATGGCCGGCTTGGTTGAGCTGCTAAAGAATCCGCCTGTTGGCGAAGAAGAATTCCTGTTAGACCTGTTAATTAATCGTGTACCGCCAGGCGTTGATGAAGCCGCCTATGTTAAAGCGGGCTTCCTCGCAGCCGTTGCGAAAGGCGAAGCGACCTCTCCGCTGGTTACTCCTGAAAAAGCCGTTGAACTGTTAGGCACCATGCAGGGTGGCTACAACATCCATCCGCTGATCGACGCTCTGGACGATGCCAAACTGGCTCCTATCGCGGCGACCGCGCTGTCCCAGACTCTGCTGATGTTTGATAACTTCTACGATGTAGAAGAGAAAGCCAAAGCGGGCAATGCCTACGCGAAACAGGTTATCCAGTCCTGGGCTGACGCCGAATGGTTCCTGAACCGTCCTCAGCTGGCTGACAAAATCACCGTTACCGTCTTTAAAGTCACCGGCGAAACGAACACCGATGACCTGTCTCCGGCGCCGGATGCGTGGTCTCGTCCAGATATTCCACTGCACGCGCTGGCGATGCTGAAAAACGCCCGCGAAGGTATTGATCCGGATCAGCCGGGTGCCGTTGGCCCGATCAAACAGATCGAAGCGCTGCAGCAAAAAGGTTTCCCGCTGGCCTACGTTGGTGATGTTGTGGGTACCGGTTCTTCGCGTAAATCTGCAACCAACTCCGTGCTGTGGTTTATGGGCGACGACATTCCGCACGTGCCTAACAAGCGCGGCGGTGGTCTGTGCCTCGGCGGTAAAATTGCGCCAATCTTCTTCAACACCATGGAAGATGCGGGCGCGCTGCCAATCGAAGTTGATGTGAACAAGCTGAACATGGGCGACGTGATTGACGTTTACCCATTCAAAGGTGAAGTGCGTAATCACGAAACCAATGAACTGCTGGCAAACTTCGAACTGAAAACCGACGTACTGATCGACGAAGTTCGCGCCGGTGGCCGTATTCCGCTGATCATCGGTCGCGGCCTGACCACCAAGGCGCGCGAATCGCTGGGTCTGCCGCACAGCGACGTATTCCGTCAGGCGAAAGACGTGGCGGAAAGCAACCGCGGCTTCTCTCTGGCGCAGAAAATGGTTGGCCGTGCCTGCGGCGTTACCGGTATTCGCCCTGGCGCATACTGTGAGCCGAAAATGACCTCCGTGGGTTCTCAGGACACCACCGGCCCAATGACCCGTGATGAATTGAAAGACCTGGCGTGTCTGGGCTTCTCTGCGGATCTGGTGATGCAGTCCTTCTGTCATACCGCGGCGTATCCGAAGCCGGTTGACGTGACCACCCACCACACGCTGCCTGACTTCATTATGAACCGTGGCGGCGTGTCGCTGCGTCCGGGCGATGGCGTTATCCACTCCTGGCTGAACCGCATGCTGTTGCCAGATACCGTAGGCACCGGCGGTGATTCCCACACCCGTTTCCCAATCGGTATCTCCTTCCCGGCGGGCTCGGGTCTGGTAGCGTTTGCTGCTGCGACCGGCGTGATGCCATTGGATATGCCGGAATCTGTTCTGGTGCGCTTCAAAGGTAAAATGCAGCCGGGTATCACCCTGCGCGATCTGGTTCACGCCATTCCGCTGTACGCGATTCGTCAGGGCCTGTTGACCGTTGAGAAGAAAGGTAAGAAAAACATCTTCTCTGGCCGCATCCTGGAGATCGAAGGTCTGCCAGATCTGAAAGTGGAGCAGGCGTTCGAACTGACCGATGCTTCCGCTGAGCGTTCTGCTGCGGGCTGTACCATCAAGCTGAACCAGGCACCGATTATTGAGTACCTGACTTCCAACATCGTGCTGCTGAAGTGGATGATTGCAGAAGGCTACGGCGACCGTCGTACTCTGGAACGTCGTGTACAGGGCATGGAAAAATGGCTGGCGGATCCGCAGCTGCTGGAAGCCGATGCTGACGCAGAGTATGCGGCGGTGATCGACATCGATCTGGCAGATATCAAAGAGCCAATCCTGTGTGCACCGAACGATCCTGACGATGCCCGTCTGCTGTCTGACGTGCAGGGTGAGAAGATCGACGAAGTGTTCATCGGTTCCTGCATGACCAACATCGGCCACTTCCGCGCGGCGGGTAAACTGCTGGATGCGCATAAAGGCCAACTGCCAACACGTCTGTGGGTGGCTCCGCCAACCCGTATGGATGCAGCGCAGCTGACTGAAGAAGGCTACTACAGCGTGTTTGGTAAGAGCGGTGCGCGTATTGAAATCCCTGGCTGTTCCCTGTGTATGGGTAACCAGGCGCGCGTAGCTGACGGTGCAACGGTGGTTTCGACCTCTACCCGTAACTTCCCTAACCGCTTAGGTACCGGCGCTAATGTCTTCCTGGCTTCGGCTGAGCTGGCGGCAGTGGCGGCACTTATCGGTAAACTGCCGACGCCGGATGAGTATCAGACCTACGTGGCGCAGGTTGATAAGACGGCGGTCGATACCTACCGTTATCTGAACTTCGACCAGCTGGCTCAGTACACTGAGAAAGCCGATGGTGTGATTTTCCAGACCGCGGTTTAAGGTGATTTTTCGGGGAAAGCGTGTAAACGTCGCCCCCGTAAATGACGAAGGGGAAAGCATTGGCTTTCCCCTTTTTACTTCTGCGATACCCAGTAAAGGCCTATGACGGCTTTTACTCTTTTCCTGTTCACTTTTAACCGCACGGCAATCCATACTCTCACTCACCGCTGTTAAATTACGGCAAAGCGGGCCAGCATGTTGGCGTAGATGGCGGAATAATGCCCGGAAGTTGATGATAATACCGTCATACCGGTGGCTAACGTGCTTTTATTTGCATGAGCTCTACCTGGCGCGCTTTTTTTATTGCCCGCTGCTGCGATAATTACCTATAGGTACAATGCAGCGGTGACGCATTGCCTTTGTAGAGGAACAGATCATGGAATACGAATTTCTGCGCGACGTTACCGGAGGGGTAAGAGTACGTATGTCGATGGGCCACGAAGTGGTCGGTCACTGGTTTAATGAAGAGGTTAAAGACAACCTCTCGCTACTGGATGAAGTAGAGCAGGCCGCACGTACTGTAAAAGGCAGCGAACGTTCATGGCAGCGCGCCGGGCATGAGTACACCCTGTGGTTGGATGGTGAAGAAGTGATGATTCGCGCCAATCAACTGGAGTTCTCTGGCGATGAAATGGAAGAAGGGATGAACTACTACGACGAAGAGAGCCTGTCGCTCTGCGGTGTCGAAGACTTTTTGCAGGTTGTTGCCGCATATCGGCAATTTTTACAGCAGAAATAAGGTAGTGTGTGATTCGCCCGAAAAGCTAACGCCTCCTTTGCCGGGAGGCGTTTGCGTTATGGTTGTTTAGCCAGAGGATTAGCGGCTACGGCATTGACGATGCTGACCGAATAGACCATGGTTGCCCCTGGTGGGATTTTCGGGGGGCGGCCTTCAGCACCGTAGGCGCGCTCGGCAGGGATCACAATGGTCACCGTCCCGTGATTTTCCAGACGTTTGATTGCCGCAAGGAATATAGGGGGATAGGTTTTTAGCTTTTGCGACAGGACTTTATCCTCTGCGGCCATATCATTGATGACGGTTCCATCGGTAAGCATTTCCTTGATGGTGACGGTAACAATATCATCGTCATGAATCTTGCCTTCTCCCAGAGCATCAACGCGGCTATAGGCCCCTTGACTCAGCACGACACCTTTTTGTTTCGCGAATTCTTCCTGATAGTGCTTACCGTCATTTGCAGCCTGTTGCTCAATTTTCTGCAAACTTTTGGCTACCTTTTCAGAGGCGGTAAACAGGGCTTTATCCCGCGTTTTTTCATCTAAAGCGATCGTTCCTGAGAAGGCATCATCGATCCCCTGTAGAGCGGTGTTAAGATCGATTTTAACGCCCTGAGCATCTCGGGTTGACAGCATTTTCAATGCTTTATCTCCCATAGACACGCCAATGGCATACGCTTGTTGCTGAGATTCGCTGGACAGATCGACCGCCGATGCCTTTCTCTCAGTAGGAGGGCCGCTGAGTTGCTCATTGAGTTCCTGGATGCGAGCTGTTTGCGCCAGCAGGCGTTGTTTATCTTTCTCAGCTTGCTGGGTCAGCGCTTTGTTTTCCTCAGATGCCTGTTTCTGCTTGATGGTCAGTACATCAAGTTTTGTTGTCAACGTCAGCAGCTCGACCTTGGTATCGGTTAGTTTTGCCGTGACCATCTGTGTATCGGCAGCTGCAATACCGAGCTTTTCCGTTAACGCCTCTTTTTCCGCCGTGCTGGCGTTAAGCTCTACGAGAAGGTTTTCTTTCTCACTTTCAGCATCACTGACTTTTTTGCTGAAAGCCTGCTGCTCTGCCTCGGCTGTCGTCAGCTTTTCGCTGAGAATACGCTTATCCGATACAGCTAGAGCCAGCTTGTTTGCCATTTCCTTATTTTTATTTTCAGTGTTTGCCAACTGTATTTTTAGCTCTTGCTCCTGTGCGGCGACCGTAGACAGGAATGTTTCGAGCTTATGCTTCTCTGATTCAACAAGGGAAAGCTTTGCCGCCTGCTGTACAACCGTTTTATCTGTTTCTGCAGACTTGGCGGTGTTCTGCGTTTTTGTTTTATCTGCGTTGAGCGCTTGTTGGATTAACTGCTGTTTTTCCGCAGTGGTCGCGTCGAGTTTTTCCTGCAACTGTTTCAGTTTCGCGAGCAGCGCCAGCTGCCGATCGGGTGTCGGTGATACTGCGGCGGATTTCTCCGCCAGCAGCTTTTGCAACTGGTGAATTGTTTTATCTTTTTGCGCAATAATTGAAGATTGATCTGTGATTTTTTTGTTGTGTTGAGATTTTGAACGATTAACGGTTTCAGTATTTATTGATTTGCTCTCAGTAATTTTTTCTGGAACTTTATTTTCCTGTGTTTGCTGTTGTGCATAATTCAGAAATGCCGGGGCTGAACCGTTGCTGTTTGAATTCGCCGTTATGTTCGCTAACGTCTCTTTTTCGGCATAAGCATTATGCGATAACGATAGCGCTAACATCATTATTAGCGCCAGAGTATTAACATAATGCGTAATCAATCTTTTCATGATTTAATATTGTCGCCACGCTTAACCAGGCTGTCTATCAACTCCTTTTCGATATCAGCGCACAGCTTGATTGACTTAAACTGATACATTGAGTCAATCCCTTGTTTGGTCGGTTCGGCCACCTTATTTCGCACGGCATTGTACTGTGATGCTGCATTGATTAATGCCGTAAAGTCACTACCCAGTTTTGTGGCCTGTTGAGGGTTCACTTCTTTTAGCGACTCTAAAGCCTGACGACAGGTATTAATACGTTCTTGCTCACTGGCGACTCGACGTTGCTCAGTTTGTTGTTGAGTTAACTCACTCTCTGATGACGGCTTTGTCAGCCCAGAGGATTGTTGGGATTGAGTCGAATGACAGCCGGATAAAAAAATAATAGCCAGCGGTACGATGCGGATAATAGCTGATATATTCAAGGTCTCATTCCATTGATGGTCGGTTTTGATATTGAGCGATGGTAGTGATGGGATGTTAATAATGCAACGCGTGGTGGCGTGTTTTTTAATATATGAATTGTGATTTTTTTATTTATTAGTTAACGAAACGCTTAATGAATTGTTGAATTGATATGTGAATTAAATATAAGAGTTTATGAAGCTTCTGCGGCAGTATTTCACAATGTAGCCGCTTGATACGGCTACCTGTTTATCTCACTCGAAAGTCTCTTTTTATTTTACGTATGCGAGTAGGCTCAGTGAGTCCCGGGCCAGCGCTTTGCATTTTTTCGCAGTTGGGATACCGATACCGCTCAGATCGCGATAGCTATCTTCACCCAGCGCTTTCATGTTGAAGGTATCGTAGTTGCTCAGATCCCACTGGTTTTGCTGGGCAAAAAAGACCAGCGCGCGACGAATTTGCGTATTAGGGAGGTTCTGGTAGCCACAGTCATTTTTCAGGAACACAAATACCGCCGTCAAATCGGCCATATCTTCCGCTTCAGACTCGCTTAATGCATAGCTCGAGCTGGATATCGCCAGTAGCGATCCAAGCAGCACAGTTCGGAAAAACATCGTCATTTCTTATACCTTACATCGTCGATATTCAACGTTAACATACTTCCCAACGGGACGGGGAGCATTATTCGCCGCTTTATGCTTGACCTTCCTGCAGGGGTAGGGTTTAAGCTCAATTAATCACCAGAAGCCGAAAAGGATGTAACGATGCATCGTCGTGATTTTATCAAACTGGGTGCCGCTATCGGCGCCGTTAGCGCCTTGCCTCTGTGGAGCCGAGCGGTATTCGCTGCCGAACGCACCACGCTTCCCATTCCACCTTTACTGACCGCTGATGCGAACAACCAGATACTCATTAACGTGCAGGCCGGAAAGACGACGTTTGGCGGGAAAACGGCAACCACCTGGGGATATAACGGAAACCTTCTAGGCCCGGCTATACAGCTGGAGCAATGGAAGCCGGCGACGGTAAAAATTAGCAACAGCCTGGCCGAAGAAACCACCGTGCACTGGCATGGGCTGGAAGTCTCTGGCGATGTTGACGGTGGGCCGCAGGGCGTCATTCAGCCCGGAGCCAGTCGTACGGTCAGCTTCACGCCAACGCAGCGCGCGGCAACCTGTTGGTTCCACCCGCATCAGCACGGAAAAACCGGGCATCAGGTCGCGATGGGACTGGCAGGGCTGGTATTGATTGACGATGAAGACACCCGCAAGCTGATGCTGCCAAAACAGTGGGGTATCGATGATATTCCGGTGATTATGCAGGATAAGAAATTCACCGCAGCGGGCGAAATTGACTACCAGCTCGATATCATGAGCGCAGCGGTCGGCTGGTTTGGCGATACCCTGCTGGCTAACGGCGTCCAGTATCCGCAGCACGCGCCACCGCGCGGTTGGGTGCGATTGCGTCTGTTGAACGGTTGCAACGCCCGCTCGCTGACGATTGCCGCCAGCGATAAGCGCGCGCTGTACGTGATTGCCAGCGACGGTGGTCTACTGGCCGAGCCGGTGCAGGTCAGTGAACTGTCGATGCTGATGGGCGAGCGTTTTGAAGTGCTGGTGGATGTCCGTGATGGCAAACCGTTTGATCTGGTTACGCTGCCGGTGACGCAGATGGGGATGGCCGTTGCGCCATTTGACAAGGCGGTACCGATCCTGCGCGTGCAGCCGGTGGGGATTCCCGGTTCGGGTACGCTGCCGGATTCGCTGGCCTCTATGCCCGCGCTTCCTTCGCTGGACGGACTGATTCAGCGTAAGCTTCAGCTGTCGATGGACCCGATGCTCGACATGATGGGGATGCAGGCGCTGATGAAGAAGTACGGCAATCAGGCGATGGGCGGCATGGACCACGGCAATATGATGGGACATGGCAGCATGAAAATGGATCATGGTGGAATGGGCAATATGCACCATGGCGACGGCGGCTTTGATTTCCATAATGCTAACCGTATTAACGGAAAAGCATTTGATATGAATGAGCCGATGTTTGCCGCGACGAAAGGGCAGTACGAGCGCTGGGTGATTTCCGGTGAAGGCGACATGATGCTGCATCCATTCCATATCCATGGCACCCAGTTCCGTATTTTACGTGAAAACGGCCAGTCCCCGGCGGCACATCGTACGGGCTGGAAAGATACGGTACGCGTGGAAGACGGGGTGAGCGAAGTGCTGGTGAAATTCGACCACGAGGCGTCGAAAGAGAACATGTATATGGCGCACTGTCATCTGCTGGAACATGAAGATACCGGCATGATGCTCGGATTTACCGTATAAAAAAGCCGGATGCGCGTGAACGTCATCCGGCCTGTCGTCAAACCCCGAGTGTGTTTATATCGCCTCGGGGTTTTTCTTGCGCTTACTTCGCATCATCCGGGAGGGCGTAGGCAACGATGTAGTCGCCCATTTTGGTGCCAAACGAACCGTGGCCACCGGCGGAGATGACAACATACTGCTTGCCATTCACTTCATAGGTCATTGGTGTTGCCTGGCCGCCTGCTGGCAGACGTCCTTGCCACAGTTTCTCACCGTTGCTCATGTTATAAGCGCGCAGATAGTTATCCGCGGTAGCGGCGATAAACAGCACGTTACCGGCCGTCGAAATTGGGCCTCCCAGCATCGGCATCCCCATATTGAACGGCAGCGGAATTGGCATTGGGAACGGCAGGCTATCCTGCGGTGTACCCAGACGTTTTTTCCATACCACTTCGTTGGTTTTCAGATCCAGCGCCGAAATGTAACCCCAGGCCGGCTGTTTGCACGGCAGACCAAACGGTGACAGGAAGGCGTTCAGCGTCACGCCAAACGGTACGCCATACTGCGGCTGAATACCGGACTCGGTGCCGCTGGATTTCGCATCTTTCGGCGGCTCCATTGGGTTGCCCGGGCCACGAGGGATCAGCTTCGATACGAACGGCAGCGCCATCGGGTTGGCAATAGCCACCTGACGGTTTGGATCGACGGAGATACCGCCCCATTCAAACATCCCCAGGTTACCCGGGAATACCAGCGTGCCTTGCTCAGACGGTGGGGTGAAGATGCCTTCATAGCGCATCTGGTGGAACATCACGCGGCACACCAACTGGTCAAACATGGTGGCGCCCCACATATCTGCGCCGGTCAGATCTTTCTTCGGACGGAAGCTCAGGTCAGAGAATGGCTGTGTTTTGGTAACGTAGTCGCCTTTAGCAGCACCCTGTGGAACCGGTTTTTCCGGCGCCGGGACAACCAGCTCGCCGTTACGACGGTCCAGCACGAAGATGTTGCCGGTTTTTGCTGGGGCATAGACAACCGGGACTTTTTTGCCGTTAACCGTAATATCCGCAAGCGTTGGCTGAGACGGCATATCCATATCCCACAGGTCGTGGTGTACGGTTTGATAGCTCCAGGCCAGCTTACCGGTGGTCGCATTCAGCGCCACAATTGAGCTCGCATAGCGCTCCTGCTCAGGTGTGCGATTACCGCCCCAGATATCCGGCGTGGTCACGCCCATCGGCAGGTAAACCAGGTCCAGCTTCGCATCATAGGCGGCTGGCGCCCACGAATTTGGCGAGTTGAGCGTGTAATGGTGTTCGTCATCCGGGATGGCGTTCGGGTCTTTGGCACCTGGATCGAAGGCCCACAGCAGCTTGCCGCTGTTGATGTCAAAACCACGAATCACGCCTGAAGGCTCGCGGGTTGAGAAGTTATCGGTGACAGCACCGGCAATCACAATCACTTTATCGGTGACGATAGGCGGTGAAGTCGGTTCGTACATTCCCGGCGTTGTGACCGGCATATTGGTTTGCAGATTGAGGATGCCTTTGTTAGCAAAGGACTCGCACAGCTTACCGGTATCGGCGTTGAGCGCAAAGATACGACCGTCGTTCACCGGCAGGATGATGCGACGCGGACAGTCGGCCACCACATCCGGTGAAGCGTTATCGGCAGTGGCTTCATGGTATGAAACGCCGCGACAGGTCACGTGCTGGAAGCTTGGGTCGGTGCCCAGCTGTGGGTCGAAGTGCCATTTTTCTTTACCTGTTGCTGCGTCCAGTGCGAATACGCGCTGGTGAGCGGTACACAGATACAGCATATTGCCGATTTTAATCGGCGTCACTTCGTTGGTGATTTCACCCGGATCGTTAGGCTGCTTCAGGTCGCCGGTGTGGAACACCCACGCTTCCTTCAGGTTGTGTACGTTATCCGCGTTGATTTGCTTAAGCGGGGAGAAACGCTGGCCTTCCTGATTACGTCCGTAAGCCGGCCAATCCTGATCGGCAACCTGCGAGATAGGCTCGGCAGGTGTGGCATCAGCGCTCAGCGTACCATTCACCTCCTGTGGGTCGTTGAAACCGGCCCAGGTGAGGATCCCGGCGCTAATCAGCAGAGCAACCAGCAGGGCGGCTACCGCACCGCTGGAAGGCACCACCAGACGATGCCAGACGAACGGCAAAATTAGCCACACGCCGAAGATAACCAGCACATCGCTGCGCGGCGTCAGCGCCCAGAAGTCAAAGCCGACTTCCCAGACGCCCCAGACCATGGTGGCGACCAGCAGTACCGCGTAAAGCCACAGCGCTGAACGCTTCGCGCGCCACAGCATTACGGTAATACCCAGCATTACCAGACCGGCAATCGGGTAGTACCAGGAGCCGCCGATGGCGACCAGCCAGATGCCGCCGATTAACAGATACAGCCCGCAGAATGCGGCAAAGAGGGCCGTTAGCCTCACGAGTAACCGTGATTGTTGAGATTTTGTTTCTGCCATAGAAAGGTGTCCATTCGTTTGTTAATTATTGCTTTCATTTCATTATAGGATTTAACAAGTGTGATCGAAATCACAAAATGAGCTTTATTATCCAATTAGCCGCCCGATCCGTTTTGCTGGTATACTTTCCCGCTTGCTGATCAATCTGCTGGCTCTGGGTTAACGGGTTGAGTGATTTACATTTAAAATCATGTGGTTAGTTAAATGAAACATACTGTTGAAGTGATGATCCCGGAAGCGGAGATCAAAGCGCGTATCGCCGAATTGGGTCGTCTGATTAACGAGCGCTATCAGGATAGCGGCAGCGAAATGGTGTTAGTGGGTTTGCTGCGCGGCTCGTTCATGTTCATGGCTGATCTGTGCCGCGAAGTACAGGTTCCGCACGAAGTCGATTTTATGACGGCATCCAGCTATGGCAGCGGTATGTCCACTACCCGCGACGTGAAAATCCTCAAAGATCTCGACGAAGATATTCGTGGCAAAGACGTGCTGATCGTGGAAGACATTATCGACTCAGGTAATACCCTGTCGAAAGTGCGTGAAATTCTGGGGCTGCGTGAACCGAAGTCTCTGGCTATCTGTACGTTGCTGGATAAACCGTCCCGCCGTGAAGTAGAAGTGCCGGTTGAGTTTATCGGCTTCTCCATCCCTGACGAGTTTGTGGTCGGTTACGGTATCGACTACGCGCAGCGTTATCGCCATCTGCCTTACGTGGGCAAAGTAGTGATGCTGGACGAGTAATTTTGCATGAAGCGCCTGAGGGCGCTTCGCTTATCGGGCCTAGGGATGCAGATTCGTAGGCCGGGTAAGGCGTTATCGCCACCACCCGGCATAAGCGGTCTATTTGTGATTGATGTGCTTTAACTTGAGGTTGGAAATCCCATGGCGGTAACGCTGTTCCAGGGTTTCGCGGCTAGTGGCGGTAACATCAAGATCGCGCAGCAGGCCATCGTGAATGCCGTAAGCCCAACCGTGAATCATCACCTTCTGACCACGCTTCCATGCTGATTGCATAATCGTGGAATGGCCGAGGTTATACACCTGTTCCATCACGTTCAGTTCGCACAGCGTATCGAGGCGACGTTCCGGCGGCATCTCGCCAAGCAATGAGCTATGTTTGAACCAGATATCGCGGATGTGCAGCAGCCAGTTGTCGATAAGCCCTAATTCTGGATTTTCTATCGCCGCCTGAACGCCGCCGCAGCCGTAGTGACCACAGATAATAATGTGTTCAACTTCCAGCACATCAACGGCATACTGCACCACGGAAAGGCAGTTGAGATCGGTATGAATCACCAGGTTGGCCACATTACGGTGAACAAACAGTTCGCCAGGTTCGAGTCCGGTCAAACGTTCGGCAGGAACGCGGCTGTCAGAACACCCAATCCATAAAAAGCGCGGTTTTTGCGCTTGCGACAGTTTCTCAAAAAAACCGGGATCCTCTTCTACCAGCATTTTTGACCATAGTGCGTTATTGCTGATGAGTGTATCTATGTCGTTCATGGAGGCTGTAACCAAGTAAATTGCGTTGGGCTAATATAGGGCAACTCCTGATTTATTAAAACCAAATATCAAGTATCAGAATGTAAGGTAAGCGAAAATCTATGACCATTGCACTGGAATTAGAGCAACTGACAAAGACCTATCCCGGCGGCGTTCAGGCGTTGCGTGGGATAGATTTAAAAGTTGAAGCCGGCGATTTTTACGCGCTTCTGGGGCCGAATGGCGCGGGGAAATCGACCACCATCGGCATTATCAGTTCGCTGGTGAATAAGACGTCCGGGCGCGTTAGCGTCTTTGGCTACGACCTGCAAAAGGACGTGGTCAATGCGAAACGCCAACTGGGGCTGGTGCCGCAAGAATTTAACTTCAACCCATTTGAAACCGTGCAGCAAATCGTGGTGAACCAGGCGGGCTACTACGGCGTAGAATATAAAGAAGCGATGATTCGCAGCGAAAAATACCTCAAGCAGCTCGATTTGTGGGAAAAACGCAACGAACGTGCACGGATGCTTTCCGGTGGGATGAAGCGCCGTCTGATGATTGCCCGTGCGCTGATGCACGAGCCAAAACTGCTGATTCTTGATGAACCCACGGCGGGCGTAGATATCGAACTGCGTCGCTCAATGTGGGGGTTCCTCAAGGATCTCAACGATAAAGGCACCACCATTATTCTCACCACGCACTATCTGGAAGAGGCAGAAATGCTGTGCCGCAATATCGGCATTATCCAGCGCGGTGAGTTGGTGGAAAACACCTCGATGAAAAATCTGCTTTCCAAACTGAAGTCAGAGACCTTTATCCTCGACCTGGCGCCAAAAAGCCCGCTGCCGAAGCTGGAAGGCTACCAGTACAGTCTGGTCGATACCTCGACGCTGGAAGTTGAAGTGCTGCGCGAGCAGGGAATTAACAGCGTCTTCGCCCAGCTCAGTGCGCAGGGCGTTCAGGTGCTGAGTATGCGTAACAAAGCGAACCGTCTGGAAGAGCTGTTTGTTTCGTTGGTTCATGAAAAACAAGGAGATGACGCATGATGCAGCTTTATTGGGTCGCGCTGAAAAGCATCTGGGCGAAAGAGATCCACCGCTTTATGCGTATCTGGGTACAGACGCTGGTGCCACCCGTCATCACCATGACGCTGTACTTTATTATCTTCGGTAACCTGATTGGCTCGCGGATTGGTGAAATGCATGGTTTTAGCTACATGCAGTTTATCGTGCCGGGCTTAATCATGATGGCGGTTATCACCAACGCCTATGCTAACGTCGCCTCGTCGTTCTTCAGCGCCAAGTTCCAGCGCAACATCGAAGAACTGCTGGTTGCGCCGGTGCCGACGCACGTCATCATCGCTGGCTTTGTTGGCGGCGGTGTGGCGCGCGGTCTGTGCGTGGGCGTTCTGGTAACGGCGATTTCGCTGTTCTTCGTCCCATTCCAGGTGCACTCATGGGTGTTTGTAGCGCTCACGCTGGTGCTGACCGCAGTGCTGTTCTCGCTGGCTGGGTTGTTGAACGCGGTATTTGCCAAAACCTTTGACGACATTAGCCTGATCCCGACCTTCGTGCTGACGCCGCTGACTTACCTTGGCGGGGTGTTCTATTCGCTGACGCTGCTGCCACCGTTCTGGCAGGCGCTGTCGCACCTGAACCCGATTGTCTACATGATTAGCGGTTTCCGCTACGGTTTCCTCGGTATTAACGATGTGCCGCTGGTAACGACCTTTGGCGTGCTGGTGGTGTTTATTGCTGCCTTCTACCTGCTTTGCTGGTATCTCATCCAGCGCGGACGTGGTCTGCGTAGCTAATTACGCTGTTATTCCCGGCAGTTAACTCCTGCCGGGATGCGTTTTTTGACAGTCATCACCCCAATTTATTGATTGCTCCGCTAAACTGCTTGCCTGCTAAGGAGGCAAGCTATGTTGGGTTGGGTAATTTCCTGCCATGACGATCGCGCACAGGAACTGCTGGATCGTCTGGAAAAAAAATATGGTCCGCTACCGCAATGTCGGGCGGTAAATTATTGGCGTGGGCTGAGTGCCAATATGCTCAGTCGCATGATGTGTGAAGCGCTACACCAGACCGATTCTGGCGATGGCGTTATCTTTCTTACCGACAGCGCAGGCGCCGCGCCGTATCGTGTGGCATCGCTGATGAGCCATAAACACAGCGGCTGTGAAGTGATCGCCGGTATCCATTATTCATTGCTTGAGCAAATGGTTCCTGTGCGCGAGTCAATGAGCAGTAGCGATTTTCGTCAGCGTATCGTTGAGCTGGGAACGCCCGGGGTGACTAGCCTGTGGCACCAGCAGCAGAAAAATCCTCCATTCGTTCTACTCCATGATTTGTATGAGAATTAAACGTTGGTATTGATGCGGCTTTTGTTACAATAGCCAGGTCGGTTCCCGCTTTGGTTATTGTTGATGGCTATACGCGCTGTTGTATTACTGCTTGTGTTTCTCTCCGGTGGCGCTGCTGCTGCTTTACCTATGCGTTATATGCAAACCACCGAAGATGCGACGGTCTGGGCGCGCATTGGTAATAAAACGATGACGGTCGGTAATCTACGGGCCGGGCAAATCATCGCCATTGAGCCGGATGTTGAGGATTACTACACCTTCAATTTTGGCTTTGGCAAAGGCTTCATCGACAAAGGCCATCTTGAGCCGGTGCAGGGGCGTCAGCGGGTTGAGGATGGGCTTGGCGATTTAAATAAGCCGCTCAGCAACCAGAACCTGATGACGTGGAAAGATACCCCGGTCTATAGCGCTCCGGACATTAGCAGTGCACCGTTCGGTACGTTGGCCGAGAACCTGCGCTATCCGGTTATCAACCGGCTTAAAGATCACCTTAACCAGACCTGGTATCAAATTCGTATTGGCGATCGCCTGGCCTATATCAGCGCGCTGGATGCGCAGCCTGATAACGGTATTCCGGTGCTGACCTATCACCATATTCTGCGAGATGAAGAAAACACCCGTTTTCGCCACACCTCAACCACCACCTCCGTACGTGCCTTCAGCAACCAAATGACCTGGCTGCGTGATATGGGCTACACCACGCTGACGATGTATCAGCTCGAAGACTACATACATAATCGCGCTAATTTACCTGCGCGAGCGGTGGTTATTACCTTCGATGATGGTCTGAAATCAGTCAGTCGCTACGCCTGGCCGGTGCTGCATCAGTACGGCATGAAAGCGACCGCGTTTATTATTTCGTCGCGCATCAAGCGCCACCCGCAAAAGTGGGCACCGAAATCGCTGCAGTTTATGAGTGTATCTGAACTGGAAGAGATTAAAGATGTATTCGATTTCCAGTCGCATACCCATTTCTTGCATCGGGTGGATGGCTATCGCCGGCCGATTTTGCTTAGCCGCAGCTACCACAACATTCTGTTTGATTTTGAGCACTCGCGGCGGGCCCTGGCGCAGTTCAATCCGCACGTGCTGTACCTTTCCTACCCGTTTGGCGGTTATAACGCTACGGCGGTGAAGGCGGCGGGTGATGCTGGTTTTCATCTGGCGGTGACGACGGTGAAAGGGAAAGTGAAGCCGGGGGATAATCCGATGCTGCTCAAACGACTGTATATTCTGCGGACGGATTCGCTGGAGACGATGGCGCGGTTAGTCAGTAACCAGCCGCAGGGATAAGCTGGCGCTCAGCGCATGCCGGGCGCCAGTGAATATCAGGCAACCTGTACCGGAATAGCTTTCGCCGTTCGTTTCATTTCATTGTCGCCTTCAAAATAGGCCACGTTCGGGCGCCAGGTGCGGGCTTCTTCGTCAGACATAGTGACGAAGCTGGCGATGATGACGATATCGCCAACATCGGCGTTATGCGCAGCCGCACCGTTAACGGAGATGATTTTAGAACCCCGTTCGGCGGCAATGGCGTAGGTTGAGAAACGCTTGCCGTTGTTCACATTCCAGATATCAATGGCTTCGTTTTCCAGGATCCCTGCAGCGTCAAGGAAGTCCTGATCAATCGCGCAGGAACCTTCATAGTGCAGGTCGGACTGCGTGACCTTAACGCGGTGGAGTTTGCCCTGCAGCATAGTGCGAATCATAGCGTCTACCTTTAATTCTTAACGGAAACAAAGCAGCCAGCGGCTACCTTGAGAAATTTGGCAGGCAGTATTGCCCGATTTAAACCAGGTGTCTATATGCTATTCACCGGGCTTTCGATTAATTGCGAATCATCACTCACAATGCTCTGCAACCGTTGTCGTGTAGCCAAAGCACGGCTTAGGCGCGGTGAGTCGAGTCGCTATTCACCGGGAGCCCGGACCGGCTAAACGCCGCCGGGCTCTGGGGACTGGTGTTAGAGCTCTACGCTTTGATTATCAATCAAACGCGCTTTACCAAGCCAGGCGGCCATCAGGATCACCGCACGTTTGCTGTTTTCAGTCAGGTCCAGCAGGGTATCGGCGTCGCGGATCTGAATATCGTCCGCACGGAAGCCTTTTTCATTCAACGCCTGCTCTGCAAGGGTGATTATCTCATCCCGATCGCGCTCGCCGGCCTTCAACTTCTCCGCCACGCTGCTGAGCACTTTATACAGCCCAGGGGCAATTTTACGCTGCTCAGCCGTCAGATAACCGTTGCGCGAACTCAGCGCCAGGCCGTCTTTGGCACGGATAATCGGTACGCCGACAATCTCGATGTCATAGCCCATATCAGCGACCATCTTGCGCAGCAGCGCCAACTGCTGGAAGTCTTTCTCACCAAAGCAGGCAATATCAGGTTGAATCAGGTTGAACAGTTTGCTGACGATGGTGGAGACGCCGCGGAAGTGACCCGGACGGCTGGCACCTTCGAGCATGGTCGAAAGACCGGGAACGTCAACGAAGGTGTGGCTTTCAGTGCCCTGCGGATAGATTTCGGCAACGGCTGGCGCGAAGACGTAATCCACCTTGCGCTTATTCAGCTTCTCACAGTCTTCCTGTAGCGTGCGTGGATAGTTTGCCAGATCCTCGGCGCGGTCGAACTGCATCGGGTTGACGAAGATGCTGACGATGACCACATCGGCCCGCGTTTTGGCCTCTTCAACCAGCGTCATATGGCCGTCGTGCAGGTTGCCCATTGTCGGGACCAAGGCGACACGTTTGCCTTCCTGACGCAGGCGACGGATATGCTGACGCAGCAGCGGCAGGGTTTCGATAATTAGCACAACAAGACTCCTTAATGGAAACTGTGTTCTTCGCCCGGATAGACCCCGGACTCCACTTCAGCCATATACTGCCGCACCGCGGCGCGCATGTCGCCCGCTTCGGCGAGGAAATTTTTTGCGAATTTAGGAATATGGCCGCCGGTGATGCCGAAAGCGTCGTGCATCACCAGGATCTGCCCGTCGGTAACATTGCCTGCACCGATGCCGATAACCGGAATCGACAGAGCTTCTGTGACGCGTTTTGCCAGCGCAACCGGTACGCACTCCAGTACCAGCAGCTGCGCGCCCGCCGCTTCCAGAGCCAGCGCATCGTCAAGCAGTACCTGGCCGGCATCGCCGTGTCCCTGAACTTTGTAGCCACCAAAGATGTTGACCGACTGCGGCGTTAATCCCAGGTGTCCGCATACCGGTACGGCGCGGTCGGTGAGCATTTTCACCGTATCGACCAGCCAGGCACCGCCTTCGATTTTGACCATATTGGCGCCCGCGCGCATAACGGTGGCGGCATTTTCAAACGCTTGCTCAGGGGTGGCATAAGCCATAAACGGCAGATCGGACAGCAGCAGGCAGTTTGGCGCACCGCGACGAACGGCGCGGGTATGATAAGCAATATCTTCAACGGTCACCGGCAGGGTGGAGTCGTGCCCCTGCACCGTCATCCCCAGGGAATCGCCAACCAGCATCACGTTAATACCCGCGTCAGCGAATAGTTTGGCAAAGCTATAATCGTAAGCCGTAATGGTGGCGAAGCGTTTTTTCTCTTGCTTGCATTTCTGCAATAAAGCGATGGTGGTCGGTTTCATAATAATCCCTGATGATAAGGTCGAATTACCCGGCATTTTAACAGCCGAATTCAGGGGGGCAATTATTTTAGGCAACCGGTTCCCCGTAAAGCAGGGAACGTTAAAAATGAGAGCTGTACGCTACCAGAGTGCGGGTTTTTCAGCGCCCAGGGTATCAAGGCGTTGCTGCAGGCTGATGCCGTCAGGGAAGGTCAGAGAAGGGGCAATTTCGTACAGTGGCCACAGCATAAAGCCGCGATTGTACATATCGTAGTGAGGCACGGTCAGATTATCGGTATGAATAATCGCCTGACCAAACAGCATGATGTCTAAATCGAGGGTACGTGGCCCCCAGCGCTCGGCTTTACGTACGCGGCCCTGCTGCAGTTCGATGCGCTGGGTATGACTCAGCAGAACTTCGGGAGCCAGCGTGGTCTCCAGCGCTACGGCAGCGTTCAGATAGTCTGGCTGATCCTGCGGGCCGAGCGGCGGCGTACGGTAAAACGAGGAGACCGTGACAAGACGAGTCTCCGGGATTTCTCCCAGCGCCTTCACGGCAGCATTCACCTGCTCAAGCGGCGAGGCTAGGTTGCTGCCGAGTGCGATATAAACCAGCGTCACGCGCTGCCCTCGCGACGCGGGGCACGTTTGCGCGGGCGGCGATGGCGACGACGGTTGTCCGGCTCGTCATCCAGTTCATTAAGCATGTCTTTTTGTGCCGGTGGCGCAACAACCTGGAACTCGCTCCACCACTGGGTGAGGCGCTGCAGTTCATGGTTATTTTCGGCTTCAGCACGTAGCGCCAGCAGATCGTAGGCCGCGCGGAATTTTGGATGCTCCATCAGCTTCCAGGCGCGTTTACCCTGACGACGGGACATGCGTAGCTGCAGCTGCCAGATATCACGTACCAGCGAGGTAATACGTTTTGGAATCGCCAGCGAACGGCAGGCTTCATCCAGCACTTCGTTCATCGCCAGCGCGAAAGCGTCGTGATAGGCCAAACCGCTTTCCTGGGCAATTTTCTGCGCCATTTCCAGCAGCGGATACCAGAACATGGCGGCGAACAAGAACGCCGGATTGACGCGCATATCGTTGTGAATGCGGTTATCGGTGTTCTTCAGCACCTGCGCAATGATGCGCTCCATCGGGCTATCGCCGTCTTCGGTGAAGTAGCGGGTGATGGTTGGGAACAGCGGCTGGAACAGGTTGTATTCACGCAGCAGCTTGTAGGTTTCATAGCCGTAGCCTGCTTGCAGCAGTTTGAGCGCTTCTTCAAACAGACGCGCCGGCGGTACATCGTTCATCAGCGTCGCCAGACGCGGAATCGGCTCGGCGGTTTCCGGGCTGATACGCATACTCAGCTTGGCGGCAAAGCGCACGGCGCGCAGCATACGCACCGGATCTTCACGGTAGCGGGTTTCCGGGACACCAATCAGGCGAATCACGCCGTCAGACAGGTCCTGCATACCGCCAACGTAGTCGCGGACGGTAAAGTCGGCCACGCTGTAGTAAAGGCTGTTGATGGTAAAGTCGCGGCGCTGGGCGTCGTCTTCAATGGAGCCGAAGATATTATCGCGCAGCAGCATGCCGTTTTGCCCACGCTGGGAGGTGGTACGGTCAGACTGGCCATCTTCGTGATGACCACGGAAGGTGGCGACCTCGATAATTTCCGGGCCAAACATGACGTGAGCCAGGCGGAAGCGGCGACCAACCAGGCGACAGTTACGGAACAGCTTACGCACCTGATCGGGCGTGGCGCTGGTGGTCACATCGAAATCTTTCGGTTTTTTGCCTAAAAGCAGGTCGCGGACACCTCCGCCGACGAGGTATGCCTCGTAGCCTGCTTTGTTCAGACGATAAAGAACCTTGAGGGCGTTCTCGCTAATATCTTTGCGGGAAATAGCGTGCTGCTCGCGCGGAATGACAGTCATAACAGGCTCAGCAATGGCGTTTTCAGCCTCGCTCTCCTCACGGCTTAGCACCTTGCGGCAGAAATTAGCGACTCGGGTAAAAATGGTGCACCTCGGTAATATCAGTATCCAGGACAAAAAAATAGCGGCTAATCATAGCTCAGCATAACGCGTTTGAGAATGGCGGATTGATCTTCGCCGTCTCGGGTACGGTAGAAAGCGACCATTTAGCGACCGCATTTTGCAATAAATCCGCCGTACTGAAATCCTGCCATTGCGCCGGGATATCCTGTCCCAAAAAGCGTAGCGCCTGGATGAGTACCGGACGTGGATCGCCGTGAGGCAAAGCAGGTGCATGATTTTGCTTGGAAAGTTTAGCACCTTCTGCAGTCAATGCCAGCGGCAGATGAATATAGTCAGGAGCTTGCCAACCAAACTGCTGGTAGAGCGAAATCTGCCGTACGGTCGGCTCAATTAAATCAGCGCCGCGAACAATTTCGCTTACCCCTTGAAAATGGTCGTCGACAACGACCGCCAGGTTATAGGCAAAAAGACCATCACGACGATGAATAATGAAGTCTTCGCGTGCCAGCCGTTCATCGGCCTGAAGCGTGCCGCGCAGAAGATCGTTAAATTCCAGCACCGGATGCAGTTGGCGCAGCCGTAAAGCGGCGTTCTCTGGACCATTTCTCAGAGCCTGACAGTGGCCGTCATAGGTACCACCGATACTCTGAATGCGCGCGCGCGTACAGGTACAGAAATAGCACAAATCCTGATTTTTCAACCAGGCCAGCGCTTCACGGTAGGCGTCATGACGCTGAGACTGCCACAGAACGTCACCGTCCCAGAGCAGGCCGTAATGTTCCAGCTGATGCAAAATGGTGGTTGCAGCACCGGGAACTTCACGAGGGGGATCGATATCTTCGATGCGAACTCGCCAGATACCCTGTTGGGCGCGAGCCTGTAGATAGCTGCCAAGGGCCGCAATCAGCGAACCGAAATGGAGTTCACCGGAAGGTGAAGGGGCGAAACGCCCTATATAAGGTTGTAATGACATGTTTATAAAAATAAAAAACAACAAGGCGGGAAGTGACTCCCGCCTTGAAGATAGAGTGTTAGCGTTCTATCAACCTGCCATCTGCTTTTCGCGGATTTCTGCCAGCGTTTTGCAGTCAATACACAGGTCGGCCGTTGGGCGCGCTTCCAGACGACGAATACCAATTTCAACACCACAGGATTCGCAGTAGCCGAAATCTTCATCTTCGACTTTCTTCAACGTCTTCTCGATCTTTTTGATCAGCTTACGTTCACGATCGCGGTTACGCAGTTCGAGGCTGAACTCTTCTTCCTGTGCGGCACGGTCAACCGGGTCCGGGAAGTTTGCAGCTTCGTCCTGCATGTGAGTAACGGTGCGATCGACTTCATCCCTAAGTTGATTACGCCATGCTTCAAGAATACGTCGGAAGTGCGCTAGCTGGGCTTCGTTCATATACTCTTCGCCCGGTTTCACCTGGTACGGCTCCACCCCTGCGATGGACAGAATACTCAGGGACGATGTTTTACGGTTTTGCCCTTCTTGCATGTTGTTTCTCCTTAACACGCACTATCGATCCCCGTGTTCGGGGGAAAAATCAGGCCGCTATAAATAACAGATGCTTTTCCGGTTGGCAATTATCTAAACGTAACACTTGACAATGCTGTGAGGAAAAGCGTATTTGCGCCGCAGCCCGAACACTTTCTATGCAAATTAACCCGAAACTAACGTCACGGGTAACGGCGATATCAGAGTCATATTATCGGCAGAAAGTTCCGCTTTATAAGCCAAAATCTCCACCCCCTTGTTGTGCGCCTCGTTCAATAGCTTTGCGTATTTGGCATCAATATGGTGTGCAGGAGAGAAATATTCAATGGCTGAGTGCAAGATTGCAAACAGTAAAACGGCGCGCTCTCCGTTCGCCACAACGCCCATAAGCTCGCGTAAATGCTTCTGACCCCGCGCCGTTACTGCATCGGGGAAATAACCAAACTCATTTTCCGCAAGCGTTACCGACTTTACTTCAATATAGCATCTGGGGCGATCATCTGCCTGTAACAGAATATCTATCCGGCTTCCTTCCTCGCCATATTTCACTTCGCTTTTCAGCGTGTTGTAACCGGTAAGTTCAGGAATACTCTCTGCGTTTATTGCCTCTTTTGCTAAGGTATTTGCTCGTAACGTATTTACACAGATAAATGCACCGTTTTGCGTCTGAGTGAGTTCCCATGTGAGCGGATACTTACGTTTGGTATTTTCGGAGGTTGAATACCACACGGTATCGCCCGGCGTTGCGCAACCTGTCATCGCACCGGTGTTTGGGCAGTGAAGGGTAAAAACTTCGCCCGAAGGCGTGACCACGTCGGCCAGAAAGCGTTTATAGCGTTTAATGAGCGTGGCGGACTGGAGCGGCGGCGTGAACTGCATCAGATTTCCTTAATTATTCGCTGAGCGTCCAGCGCTGTAATGGCGTATACCGCGTGCGCCCTCCGGCATAGCGCGATTCGTACAGAACAAACTCCGTCACCGGAAAGTCCCAATGAAAGCCAGGTGCGGGAATGGACACCGCCTGTCCGGCGTTACGCCATAGCGTCAGGTGCGGGTGGAACGGCTGCGGGCTTTGATAACAGCCGCTACGGGCGGCCTGCGCACGCAGCATATTGGCTAACTGTAACAGCCCGCGCGGCGGCTGGCGCGTACCAAGCCAGACCACGCGAGAGCGCAGCCACTGTCCGGCATCGTCGAGGTGCAGCGTAAAACCCGGCTGACGAATGCGTCCGGCCATTGCCGCCAGCGCGCGCTGTTTTTCTGCGCTCACCTCGCCGAGAAACGCCAGCGTGATGTGCATATTGGTGGCGGCTACGGGCACACCGGCATCGGCGGGAAAATTATCCGCTCGCCACTGCACCAGTTGCTTCTGAATTTTCGCCGGGATCTCAATGGCGAAAAACAGTCTTTTTGACTCAGACATCGTGGGTACTCGGTTATGAATTGACGCGATGCTACAATGTACGCCGTTTAATGTTAACCCCTGGAGCCATTCGTGTCCCTGTTGCCGGTCGCAAGCATCCTTCCTGAACTTCTTCTCGCCTTACGGCAATCCCCGCAGGTGCTGCTGAATGCGCCGACGGGGGCGGGTAAATCGACCTGGTTGCCGTTGCAAATTTTACGCGATGGCGCGATTGAAGGACGCATCCTGCTGCTGGAGCCGCGTCGGCTGGCGGCGCGTAACGTTGCGCAACGTCTGGCTGAACTGCTGGGCGAAAAACCGGGCGAGACGGTGGGCTACCGAATGCGCGCCGAAACCTGCGTGGGCGCGAATACCCGGCTGGAGGTGGTGACGGAAGGGATCCTGACCCGCATGATCCAACACGATCCGGAACTCTCCGGCGTGGGGCTGGTGATCCTTGATGAATTTCATGAACGTAGCCTGCAGGCGGATCTGGCGCTGGCGCTGTTGCTGGATGTGCAGCAAGGGCTTCGCGATGATCTCAAGCTGCTTATCATGTCGGCGACGCTGGATAACGACAAACTCCAGCGTCTCCTGCCGCAGGCGCCGACCATTGTTTCTGAAGGCCGGGCCTTCCCGGTGGAACGCCGCTACCAGTCGTTGCCGTCGCATCAACGCTTTGATGAAGCGGTGGCGATTGCCACGGCTGAGTTGTTGCGCAATGAGCCCGGTTCACTGCTACTGTTTTTACCCGGCGTCGGTGAGATCCAGCGGGTGCAGAATTTTCTTGCCGAACGGGTGGCAGGTGATGTGCTGCTCTGTCCTTTATATGGTGCATTGCCGCTTAACGAACAGCGGCAGGCGATTCTTCCCGCGCCGCCGGGGAAACGCAAGGTGGTGCTGGCGACCAATATCGCTGAAACCAGCCTGACTATTGAAGGCATTCGGCTGGTGGTGGATAGCGCTCAGGAACGCGTGGCGCGTTTTGATGTGCGCACCGGGCTGACGCGGTTGTTAACCCAGCGCGTCAGCCAGGCGTCGATGACTCAGCGCGCCGGGCGTGCCGGACGACTGGAGCCGGGCGTCTGCGTGCATCTGCTGGCAAAAGAGCAGGCCGAACGCGCGGCGGCGCAAAGTGAGGCGGAGATCTTACAAAGCGATCTGTCGTCACTGCTGCTGGAACTCTTGCAGTGGGGCTGTACCGATCCGACGCAGCTCAATTGGTTGGATCAACCGCCAGCCGTTAACCTGGCGGCGGCTCGTCGGCTGTTGACGCAGCTTGCGGCGCTGGCTGATGACCGTTTGACGGCGAAAGGGCAAAAAATGGCAACGCTGGGCAACGATCCGCGTCTGGCGGCAATGTTGGTGGCAGCGCAAACCGATGATGAAGTGGCGACGGCCGCACGCCTGGCGGCGATTCTCGAAGAGCCGCCGCGCGGAACAAATCATGACCTGTTACAGGCATTTTCCCGCCCGCAGGGTCAGTGGCAGCAGCGCAGCCAGCAGCTTTGCAAGCGCCTTAATTGCCGCGCTGGGCAGCCGGACAGCGATGCCATTCCTGCGCTGTTAGCGCAAGGGTTCCCTGACCGTATTGCCCGTCGACGCGGGCAGGAAGGGCGTTATCAACTGGCGAACGGAATGGGGGCGATGCTGGACGCGGACGATGCGTTAAATCGCTACGAATGGCTGATTGCCCCGCTGTTACTGCAGGGAAGTGCGTCGCCGGATGCGCGTATTTTGCAGGCCTGCGCGCTGGATATCGACGCGCTCACCGCCCGTTGTCCTTCACTGCTTCAACAATCTGACACCATTGAGTGGGATGATACTCAGGGGACACTTAAAGCGCTGCGGCGCAGCCAAATTGGCCAATTGACGCTTAGCGTGCGCCCGCTGGGCAAACTGTCCGAAACCGAACTGCATCAGGCGATGCTGACCGGGATTCGCGAGAAAGGGTTGAGCGTGCTTAACTGGACGAGTTCTGCACAGCAGCTACGCTTGCGGTTACAGTGCGCTGCACAGTGGCTGCCGGAAGAGGCATGGCCCGCTGTGGATGATGCAACGTTGCTCGATGAACTGGAAACCTGGTTGTTGCCGCATATGACCGGCGTCCATTCTCTGCGTGGGCTGAAATCTGTGGATATTTATCAGGCTCTGCGCGAGCGGTTGCCATGGTCATTACAACAACGTCTGGAGAGTTCCCTGCCAACTCATTACACTGTGCCGACGGGAAGCCAAATCGCTATTCGCTATGACGAAGATAATCCGCCGGCGCTTGCAGTGCGGATGCAGGAAATGTTTGGTGAAGCCAGCACGCCGACCATCGCCCAGGGGCGAGTGGCTTTGGTGCTGGAGCTGCTTTCACCCGCTCAGCGACCGCTACAGATAACCCGCGATTTAAGCGCGTTCTGGCAAGGGGCGTACCGCGAGGTGCAAAAAGAGATGAAAGGGCGCTATCCGAAACACGTCTGGCCGGACGATCCGGCGAATACCGCGCCCACGCGGCGGACGAAGAAATATTCATGATGGTACTAGCCCGGCTGAGACGTTGATGCTGGGGAGCAAAATTGAGAGATATCTTCTTCTGTCCTGTGACAGAAGAATTGAGAATCAGGCCTTTATGCCTGAATGTTGCGGAGAGAAAGCATGGCGGGGAATGACCGCGAGCCGATTGGACGGAAAGGGAAACCTGCACGTCCGGCAAAACAAAAGGTAAGCCGTCGACAGCTCAGAGACGATGAGTATGACGACGATTATGATGATGAATACGAAGATGAAAAACCGCGTTCGCGTAAAGGCGGCGGTAAAGGAGGCAAACCGCGCGGTAAACACCGCTGGTTCTGGTTCCTGGTCAAACTCGGCATCGTCTTTGCGGTATTGATGGCGATTTACGGCGTTTATCTGGATCAAAAAATCCGTAGCCGTATTGACGGTAAAGTCTGGCAGCTTCCGGCGGCGGTGTATGGCCGTATGGTCAACCTTGAGCCGGATATGACCATCAGTAAAAAAGAGATGGTGCAGCTGCTGACGGCAACCCAGTATCGCCAGGTGACGGCGATGACGCGGCCGGGCGAATTCACCGTGCAGGCTAACAGCATCGAGATGATTCGCCGCCCGTTCGATTTCCCGGACAGTAAAGAAGGGCAGGTGCGTGCGCGTCTGACTTTTGATGGCGATCATCTGGAAACCATCGAGAACATGGATAGCAACCGCCAGTTCGGTTTCTTCCGCCTCGACCCGCGCCTGATTACCATGATGTCCTCGCCAAACGGCGAGCAGCGTCTGTTTGTCCCGCGCAACGGTTTCCCGGATCTGCTGATTGATACCCTGATAGCGACCGAAGACCGCCATTTCTATGAGCATGATGGCATTAGCTTCTACTCGATGGGGCGTGCGGTGCTGGCGAACCTGACCGCCGGACGGACGGTGCAGGGGGCGAGTACGCTGACCCAGCAGCTGGTGAAAAACCTGTTCCTCTCCAGCGAACGTTCTTACTGGCGTAAGGCAAACGAAGCGTACATGGCGCTGATCATGGACGCCCGCTACAGCAAAGATCGCATTCTTGAGCTGTATATGAACGAGGTGTATCTCGGTCAGAGCGGTGACAATGAAATTCGCGGCTTCCCGCTGGCGAGCCTCTATTACTTTGGCCGTCCGGTTGAAGAGTTGAGTCTTGATCAGCAGGCGCTGCTGGTGGGCATGGTGAAAGGGGCCTCGGTCTACAACCCGTGGCGTAACCCGAAACTGGCGCTGGAACGTCGTAACCTGGTTCTGCGCCTGCTGCAACAGCAGAAGGTTATCGACCAGGAACTGTATGACATGCTGAGCGCCCGTCCACTGGGCGTACAGCCGCGTGGTGGGGTGATTTCACCGCAGCCAGCGTTTATGCAGATGGTGCGTCAGGAGCTGCAGGCGAAGCTGGGCGATAAGGTCAAAGACCTGTCCGGGGTGAAAATTTTCACCACCTTCGACTCCGTTGCTCAGGATGCGGCAGAGAAAGCGGCTACTGAAGGTATTCCGGTACTGAAGAAACAGCGCAAGCTGAGCGATCTTGAAACGGCGATGGTGGTGGTTGACCGCTTCAGCGGCGAAGTGCGCGCCATGGTTGGCGGGGCTGAACCGCAGTTTGCAGGCTACAACCGTGCGATGCAGGCACGTCGCTCGATTGGTTCTCTGGCAAAACCGGCGACCTATCTGACGGCGTTAAGCCAGCCGAATCAGTATCGCCTGAATACCTGGATTGCCGATGCACCGATTGCTCTGCGTCAGCCAAATGGCCAGGTATGGTCACCGCAGAACGACGATCGTCGCTACAGCGGCCAGGTGATGTTGGTGGATGCGCTGACGCGTTCGATGAACGTGCCGACCGTTAACCTCGGGATGGCGCTGGGTCTGCCAGCCGTGACCGACACCTGGCTGAAGCTGGGGGCGCCGAAAGATCAGCTCAACGCCGTTCCGGCAATGCTGCTGGGTGCGCTGAACCTGACGCCAATTGAAGTCGCGCAGGCGTTCCAGACTATCGCCAGCGGTGGGAATCGTGCACCGCTGTCGGCGCTGCGTTCGGTGATTGCTGAAGACGGAACCGTGCTGTACCAGAGCTTCCCGCAGGCTGAACGTGCCGTTCCGGCACAGGCGGCTTACATGACGCTGTGGACCATGCAGCAGGTTGTTCAACGCGGTACCGGCCGTCAGCTGGGTGCCAAATATCCGAACCTGCATCTGGCAGGGAAAACCGGTACCACCAACAACAACGTCGATACCTGGTTTGCCGGGATTGACGGGCGAGAAGTGGTGATTACCTGGGTCGGTCGCGATAACAACCAGCCGACCAAGCTGTACGGTGCTAGCGGTGCGATGTCTATCTATCAGCGCTACCTGGCGAGCGAATCGCCTATCGCGTTGGAGCTGACGCCGCCTGAAGATGTCGTCAACATGGGCGTTGATGATAACGGCAACTTTATCTGCGGCGGCGGTGGCTTACGTATGCTGCCGGTCTGGACGACAGACCCGGATGCGCTCTGCCAGCAGAGCCAGCAGCAGATAGAACAGCAGCAGTCGGCGAATCCGTTTGATAATTCGTCTCCTCAACCGCAGCAGCAACAACAACAACAGCAGCAGCAGCCGGCGCAGGAGAAAAAAGACGGTGACGGCGTAGCGGGCTGGATTAAGGATATGTTCGGCGGTAACTAATACTGTCTTGCGATATATAAAAGGCCTCTGTGTGATACAGGGGCTTTTTTTTCATCTCTTTTTTCTTTTTTTTAACGCCATTATTTCATCTGTTTATTTCTTAACCCCTTAATTATGGTAGGGGCTTATATCGCTTGCTATGCGTCCATCGGCTGTCCTATCATGCTTGCGGTTATAATAATAATTCTCGTTTACGTTATCATTCACTTCATTAGAGATATACCAATGGCGCGTCCTAAAACTGCTCAGCCAACCCACTCGCTGCGTAAACTCGCAGTCGTAGTCGCCACAGCGGTTAGCGGCATGTCTGTTTACGCACAGGCTGCAGATAAACCGAAAGAAGAAACCATCACCGTTACCGCAGCTCCAGCGGTCCAGGAAAGTGCCTGGGGCCCGGCAGCGACGATTGCTGCAAAGCACTCGGCAACGGCAACCAAAACGGATACCCCGATTGAAAAGACGCCGCAGTCTGTTTCAGTCGTGACCAACGAAGAGATGCAAATCCATCAGTCTCGTTCAGTTAAAGAGGCATTGGGCTACACACCAGGCGTTGTTGTGAGTAACCGTGGTGCATCAAATACCTATGACTTCGTTAGTATTCGTGGTTTTACCTCTGTTGGTCTCAGCCAGAATAACTATCTTGATGGTTTAAAGCTGCAGGGTAACTTCTACAACGATGCGGTTATCGATCCTTATATGCTGGAACGCGTAGAGTTGATGCGTGGGCCAACCTCCGTGTTGTATGGTAAGAGCAACCCGGGTGGGATTATCTCAATGGTGAGTAAACGCCCTACCACTGAACCGCTTAAAGAAATCCAGTTCAAAATGGGAACCAACAATCTGTTCCAGACTGGGTTCGATTTTAGTGATGCATTGGATGATAACGGTGAATTTTCATACCGCTTGACCGGGCTGGCGCGTTCAACCAACGAACAGCAGAAAAGCTCAGAGTCCCAACGTTATACAATCGCGCCATCTTTCTCCTGGCGCCCGGATGATAAAACCAACTTTACTTTCTTGTCCTACTTCCAGAATGAGCCGGAAACAGGTTATTACGGCTGGTTGCCGAAAGAAGGTACCGTTGAGCCGTTACCAAATGGCAAGCGCTTACCGACAGATTTCAACGAAGGCGCGTCGAACAACAGCTATAGTCGTAACCAGAAAATGGTTGGATACAGCTTCGAACACGGTTTCAATGACACCTTCACTGTACGTCAGAATCTACGTTTCTCAGAAATGAAAACAGCACAACAAAGCGTATATGGAACAGGTATCGCTGCGGATGGGCATACGCTTAATCGTGGTACCGTAGTTGATAACGAACGCCTGCAGAACTTTAGTGTTGATACACAACTGGAAAGCAAATTTGCGACCGGCATGGTTGATCACACCTTACTGACGGGTGTCGATTTCATGCGTATGCGCAACGATATGAACACTAAATTTGGTTCTGCGCCATCTATTGATCTTTATAGTGGCTATACCCCGGAATATTTTGCTTTTGGAAGTTCTGAGCCATATCAGATGAACGAAACCAAGCAAACGGGTATCTATGTTCAGGATCAGGCCGAGTGGGATAAGTGGGTCTTCACCCTTGGCGGTCGTTACGATTGGTCACAGCAAGCGACGACAATTCGCGAGAACTCAACCACCCAGAGGGGATATATTGAGCGTAATGATCACCAGTTCACCTGGCGTGGTGGCGTAAACTACCTGTTCGATAATGGTATTACGCCATATGTAAGCTACAGCCAATCGTTTGAACCAAACGCATTCGATCTCTATAGCAAACCACGTATGGCTTTTGCGCCATCCAAAGGTGAGCAGTATGAAGCGGGTGTGAAATATGTGCCGAAAGATATGCCGATTGTTATTACGGCAGCGGCATACCACCTGACCAAAACGAACACTCTGACAACCGATCCGAACAACCCTACCCTGCAAGTTCCATCGGGCGAAGTGCGTTCTCAAGGTTTCGAATTTGAAGCGAAAGCGGCGGTTAACGCCAATATCAACGTAACCGCTTCGTATACCTATACCGATGCTGAATACACCAAAGATACGAATCTGAAGGGTAATAACGTTGAGCAAGTTCCTCAGAATATGGCATCTCTGTGGGGGGATTACACCTTCCATGATGGAATTCTGTCTGGCCTGACTCTGGGTACCGGTGGTCGCTTTATTGGTTCAAGCTACGGCGACCCTGCGAATACCTTCAAAGTGGGTAGTGCCGCAGTGATGGATGCGGTCGTGAAATACGATTTGGCTCGCTTCGGTATGGCGGGTTCCAGCGTTGCTGTTAACGTGAATAACCTGCTCGATCGTGAATACGTTTCTAGCTGCTTCCAGACTTATGGTTGCTTCTGGGGCGCAGAGCGTCAGGTCGTTGCTACCGCAACGTTCCGTTTCTAACCACCTCCAGGGCGCGGATTTTCCGCGCCCTTTAACATGTTGACGGTTATGCAGGACAACACAACTCACTCTGATACGACCTTTTCTCTGGAACAGGTCGTTTTTCGCGTTCCAGGCCGTACTCTGCTTCATCCGCTTTCCTTAACGTTCCCTGCGGGCAAAGTGACGGGTCTTATCGGCCATAACGGTTCGGGTAAATCCACGCTACTGAAAATGCTCGGCCGCCATCAGCCACCGTCAGAAGGCGATATCCTGCTGGATAGCCAGCCGCTGGAAAGCTGGAACAGCAAAGCATTTGCCCGCAAAGTTGCCTATCTGCCGCAGCAATTACCACCGGCGGAAGGGATGACGGTGCGCGAGTTGGTGGCCATTGGCCGCTACCCGTGGCACGGCGCATTGGGGCGTTTTGGCGTCGCCGATCGCGAGAAAGTGGATGAGGCGATAGCGCTGGTAGGATTAAAACCGCTGGCGCAGCGCCTGGTTGATAGCCTCTCCGGTGGTGAGCGCCAGCGTGCGTGGATTGCCATGCTGGTGGCGCAGGACAGCCGTTGCCTGCTGCTGGATGAACCGACCTCGGCGCTGGATATTGCCCATCAGGTTGATGTCCTGGCGCTGGTACACCGCTTAAGCGAACAGCGCGGACTGACGGTCATTGCTGTGCTGCACGATATCAATATGGCGGCGCGCTATTGTGATTACCTGGTGGCGCTGCGCGGCGGTGAGATGATTGCTCAGGGCACGCCGAATGAACTGATGCGCAGCGAAACGCTGGAAAAAATCTACGGTATTCCAATGGGCATCCTGCCTCATCCAGCCGGTGCTGCACCGGTAAGTTTTGTCTATTGATGATGGTTGATAATCGGATTAGCCGCCGTCGTTTACTGACGGCAATGGCGCTGTCTCCGCTGCTGTGGCAGATGCAAAAAGCGCAGGCCGCGCCGGTGAGCGCTGAGCGTATCGTGGCGCTGGAGTGGCTGCCCGTTGAGCTGATGCTGGCGCTGGGCGTGACGCCCTACGGCGTGGCGGATATCCCCAACTACCGGATGTGGGTCAACGAACCGGCGCTGCCGGAGTCGGTGATTGACGTCGGCTTACGTACTGAACCCAATCTTGAACTGTTGACGCAGATGAAGCCCTCGATGCTCGTTTGGTCAGCCGGTTATGGCCCTTCGCCAGAAATCCTCGCAAGAATCGCCCCAGGCCGCAGCTTTGCCTTCAGCGACGGCAAACTCCCGCTGGCACAGGCGCGTCGTTCGCTGCTGGAAATGGCGGAGATGCTGGACAAACAGGCGGTGGCGCAGCGCCATCTGGCGGAGTTCGATGCTTTTATCGATGGCCTGAAGCCACGATTTAAACAACGTGGCGACCGTCCGCTGCTGATGGTTTCACTGCTGGATCCGCGCCACATGCTGGTGTTTGGCCCTAACTGCCTGTTCCAGGAAATTCTGGACCGCCTGGGAGTGAAAAACGCCTGGCAGGGTGAGACCAATTTTTGGGGCAGCACGGCGGTCGGGATCGACCGTCTTGCGGCCTATAAAGACGTCGATGTGCTGTGTTTTGATCACGGCAACGCCGCGCAAATGCGTCAGCTTGAGGCCACGCCGCTGTGGCAGGCGATGCCGTTCGTCCGCGCTAACCGTCTGCAGATTGTTCCGGCGGTATGGTTCTACGGTGCGACGCTATCGGCAATGAACTTTGCGCGGATTCTGGATAATTCTCTCGGAGGCAAGGCGTGAAAGCGAAACTGTCGCCATTTGCCGCCATCTTGCTGTTAGTGCTGTTTGTTACTGCACTGACGCTGACCTGGTTTAACTTCAACATCGCGTTACCTAATAGCCAGTGGTTTAAGGCGATGCGTCAGCCGGATATTGACGCTATCGACCAGATGCTCTTCCACTACAGCCTGCTGCCGCGCCTGACGATTTCGCTGCTGGTTGGTGCCGGATTGGGCCTTGTTGGCGTGTTGTTCCAGCAGGTGTTGCGCAATCCACTGGCGGAGCCGACCACGCTTGGCGTGGCGACCGGCGCGCAGCTCGGTATGACCGTCACCACGCTGTGGGCGCTTCCGGGCGTTCTGACTTCGCAATTCGCGGCGCTGGCGGGGGCGTGTATTGTCGGTGCGCTGGTGTTCGGCGTGGCGTGGGGCAAACGCCTTTCGCCGGTAACGCTGATTCTGGCAGGGCTGGTGGTGAGCCTGTACTGCGGGGCTATCAATCAGCTGATGGTGCTATTCCATCACGACCAACTGCAAAGCATGTTCCTGTGGAGTACCGGGACGCTGACGCAGACCGACTGGAGCGTGGTGCAGCGCCTGTGGCCGCAGCTGTTGGGCGGTGTGATGCTGACCCTGCTGCTGCTGCGTCCGCTGACCCTGATGGGGCTTGATGACGGTGTGGCCCGCAATCTGGGGCTGGCGTTGTCATTAGCGCGTTTGGGCGCGCTGACGCTGGCTATTGTGATCAGCGCCTTGCTGGTGAATGCGGTCGGGATCATTGGTTTTATCGGCCTGTTCGCGCCGCTGCTGGCGAAAATGCTCGGTGCGCGGCGTCTGCTGTCGCGCCTGCTATTAGCGCCGCTGATTGGTGCGCTGATCCTCTGGCTTTCGGATCAGTTGATTCTCTGGCTGACCCGCGTGTGGATGGAAGTCTCTACGGGCTCGGTGACGGCGCTGATTGGCGCGCCTCTGCTGCTGTGGCTGCTGCCACGCTTACGCAGCATGAGTGCGCCATCGATGAACGCCAGCGATAGCGTGGCAAATGAGCGGCATCACGTGCAGTGGTTTGCGCTGGGCGGCCTGGTCATTTTACTGGCGGGCGTCGCTGTTGCACTGGCGCTGGGGCGGGATGCACAAGGCTGGCACTGGGCAACCGGTACGCTGCTTGATGAATTGCTGCAGTGGCGCTGGCCACGTATCGCATCGGCGCTGATTGCCGGGGTGATGCTGGCGGTGGCTGGCTGTATTATTCAGCGCTTAACCGGCAACCCAATGGCCAGCCCGGAAGTGTTGGGAATAAGCTCAGGCGCTGCGTTTGGCGTGGTGTTGATGCTGTTTATGGTGCCGGGAAATGCTTTTGGCTGGCTGTTGCCCGCCGGCAGCCTTGGCGCTGCGGTTACGCTCATCGTAATCCTCGTTGCAGCCGGACGCGGCGGTTTTTCACCACAGCGCATGTTGCTGGCCGGGATGGCGCTGAGTACTGCCTTCACCATGCTGCTGATGATGCTCCAGGCCAGCGGCGATCCGCGCATGGCGCAAATTCTGACGTGGATCTCCGGCTCGACCTACAACGCCACCGGTAAGCAGGTGGTGCAATCGGCGATTGCCATGTTGCTGCTGTTGCTGCTGGTGCCGATGTGTCGTCGCTGGCTCACTATCTTACCGCTCGGCGGTGAAACGGCTCGCTCGATTGGGATGGCACTGACGCCTGCGCGCGTCGGCCTGCTGCTGCTGGCGGCATGTCTGACGGCGGCGGCAACGCTGACCATCGGGCCGCTGAGCTTCGTCGGGCTGATGGCGCCACATATTGCGCGAATGATGGGGTTCCGCCGGACGATGCCACATATCGTGATTTCGGCATTGATTGGCGGGCTGCTGCTGGTGTTCGCCGACTGGTGTGGGCGCATGCTGATGTTCCCGTATCAGATCCCGGCAGGGCTGCTGTCGACCTTTATTGGCGCACCGTACTTTATCTACCTGCTAAGAAAGCAGAGCCGATAAAAAAGCCGGATAAGCATGCGCTTATCCGGCTTTCAGAGATAACTTTCATGTCTGCCGGGCCAGACCCGGCAAGTACGCTCAATTACAGCTGGGCAAATACCCGACGCGCCGCGTCGATGGTATTGTCGATATCTTCTTCGCTGTGGGCGATGGACATAAAGCCCGCTTCAAACGCCGACGGCGCCAGATACACGCCTTCATCCAGCATCAGATGGAAGAAGCGCTTAAAGCGCTCAACGTCGCACTTCAGCACGTCCTGATAGCAGGTCACTTCTTTTGCATCGGTGAAGAAAATACCAAACATGCCGCCCACGTTGTTAACGACCAGCGGAATGCCCGCATCTTTCGCTGCATCCAGCAGGCCTTGCGCCAGCTGGTTGGTCAGCTCGGTGAGGGTTTCATGTACGCCAGGCTGTGCGACTTCAGTCAGACAGGCAAAGCCTGCCGCCATGGCGATCGGGTTACCAGAAAGCGTTCCCGCCTGGTAAACCGGGCCGGTTGGTGCCAGCGCGTCCATCACGTCACGACGACCACCGAAGGCACCCACCGGCATACCGCCACCGATGATTTTGCCAAGGCAGGTCAGATCCGGCACCACGCCGTAATAATCCTGCGCACCGGCCAGCGCCACGCGGAAGCCGGTCATCACTTCATCTATAATCAGCAGCGCGCCGAACTCGTCGCACAGGGCGCGCAGGCCTGGCAGGAACTCCGGCTGTGGCGGGATGCAGTTCATGTTGCCGGCAACAGGCTCAACGATGATACAAGCGACTTCCTGCGGGAACTGCTCGAACGCCGCGCGTACAGATGCCAGATCGTTATAGGTGCAGGTAAGGGTATGTTTGGCGAAATCAGCCGGTACGCCCGGTGAGTTCGGCTGGCCGAGGGTCAGCGCGCCGGAGCCGGCTTTCACCAGCAGGCAGTCGGCGTGGCCGTGGTAGCAGCCTTCAAATTTGATGATTTTGTCGCGACCGGTAAAACCGCGCGCCAGACGAATGGCGCTCATGGTGGCTTCGGTACCGGAGTTCACCATGCGTACCATGTCCATGGTTGGCACCAGTTCGGTCACCAGCTTGGCCATGGTCACTTCCATTTCGGTCGGCGCGCCGAAACTCAGGCCGCGCTCTGCCGCTTCAATCACCGCATTACGGATGGCGGGGTGGTTGTGGCCCAGCACCATCGGCCCCCAGGAACCGACATAATCGATATAGGCTTTGCCATCGACGTCATACAGATACGCGCCGTCCGCACGTTCGATAAACAGCGGCGTGCCGCCAACGCCGGTGAAGGCACGTACCGGCGAGTTCACGCCGCCGGGAATCAGTTCACGCGCAGCGCTATAGAGATTTTCAGATTTGCTCATTGCCAGGTTCCTGGTTCGTGAAAAAAGTTTTGCCCGGTATTCTAAATTATTACGCGGAGGTTATGAAATTTTTGGCAGTTGTAGCGTAAATGAGGCGCAGGATTGACCGCATCTGGCTTCGAGGGGCAGATTTAGCGCCGTGGGGAGATTACCGTGCAGGGAGAGCCCGCTTTATGAGCGGCTCGAATTCTGTCGCAGGGGGAAAATCCGCGTGTTAATGATGGCGATATTGACCTCACAGGGCGTGCCATCATCGAGATAAACGGTTTCATCAATTTCCATGACCGCATCATTCTCTTTGAGATTCAGTAAATTAATGATGTCTTCATCCATCAAATTAATGGACGTCAAGTTCTGATCCCTGCGCTGGACCTTTTTCCCGGTAATACTTTCGATATAACTATATTTGGAAATTTCGAGCTGACTTAATTCCATGCTGGTGAACATATTCACGGGTAAATGGATATGTTCCAGCGCCACGGGAATATCATCGAAACACATCAGTCGTAGTATTTTATAAATCTGGTCGCTGTTTTTAATGCGTAATGACTGTGCCATTTCAGGCGTAGGTACTTTCATTATGCTGAATTTAATGACTTTTCTAACGCCTTTGTGACCATTCTTCTGGGCCTGGTAATCAAAAGGCGACAGCGCATGAAACCTTCCTGAGTGATTGCTTTTGCCGATTGAGCCGACGAATAATCCAGAACCTTTCACGCGATAAATTCGCTGCTGCTCGATTAACAGGCGCGTAGCTTCGCGCACCGTCGCTCGCGTGATGCCGATATTTTTGGCAATCGCAATCTCGGTGTCTAGCTTATCTCCGGGTAAAAGGTTGTCCGTCGTTATTTTCCTGAGAATGTAATCGACTACCTCTTTTTGCTTCTCTGTGATGCCATCAACCATCGACTTTGTTCCTAACCAATGTGAGCGCGAACGCCGCTGAGTCCTATTTACATGTATGCCTGACTTTGTTTTCTATCGACTAGACAGTTCACGCCATATTGTGAGCAAGTTAACGAATTTGATCTTACAAATGCCGCATCTCGATAAAATCCATTTTTGCATATTGTATCTGGACACGTCTATGTGCATCATCAAGATGACTAGACAAGTGAAACATGTATAGACTTGTTTTTTCTGCTGGTAAGAATGCAGTAAGAAAAGAAGAAAAGTAAGCAATTAATTGTATTTTAATGTTTATTTTTTCTTTTTTTTGCCCGTGATGACGTAAGTGGCGTCGGTAGGCATGCCTGACCAACACAATGATAAAAATGAAGGTTTCGCGCGACATGTCTGTTCATGCTGCTCTGGGGAGAAAACCCAGAAACATGATTCTTGAACGTATAATCCAGGTTAAGAGAGAGACGTATGAGCAACAGAAAGCTAGCGAATGCCATTAGGATCCTGAGCGTCGACGCGATTCAAAAAGCCAACTCCGGCCACCCTGGTGCGCCTATGGGGATGGCAGACATCGCCGAGGTTATCTGGCGTCACCACCTTCGCCACAACCCTAAAAATCCGCAATGGTTCAACCGCGATCGCTACGTGCAGTCGAATGGCCATGGTTCGATGCTGGTTTATTCTCTGTTGCACCTGACCGGCTATGACCTGAGCATGGATGATATTCGCGAATTTCGTCAGCTTCACTCTCGTACGCCTGGGCACCCGGAATATGGCTATACACCGGGTGTTGAAACAACCACCGGCCCGCTGGGGCAGGGGGTCGCAAACGCCGTGGGGATGGCGATTGCTGAAAAAGCGCTGGCCGCTGAATTCAATAAACCTGGTTTTAATATCGTTGACCATCATACCTGGCTGTTCCTCGGCGACGGCTGTTTGATGGAAGGTATCTCTCATGAAGCATGCGGCCTTGCAGGAACGCTGGGGCTGGGTAATCTGATTGCCGTCTGGGACGATAATGGCATTTCTATCGACGGCCACGTGGAAGGCTGGTTCGCCGAAGATACCGCCGCCCGTTTCCGTGCCTACGGCTGGCATGTCATTGAAGGAATTGATGGCCACGATTCGCAGGCTGTTGATGCCGCCGTTCGGGAAGCCAAAAGCGTCACCGATAAGCCAAGTCTCCTATGCTGTAAAACCATTATCGGCTTCGGCTCGCCGAATAAAGCGGATAGCCACGAATGCCACGGTTCGGCGCTGGGTGCCGATGAAGTGGCGCGGGTGCGCGAGCAGCTACAATGGCCACACCCTCCTTTTGAAATTCCTGCTGATATTTATGCTGCGTGGGATGCCACAGAAAAAGGGGCTCAGATTGAGCAGGCATGGGACGACCTGTTTACCACGTATGCACAACAGTGGCCTGAATTGGCCGCCGAGTTTACTCGCCGTATGAAAGGGGAACTGCCTGCAGAGTGGGCCGGGAATATGCAGCAGTACGTGCGTGATTTGCAGGCCAATCCGGCTGCGCTGGCAACACGCCAGGTCAGCCAGAACTGTTTGAATTTCTTTGCCGATACGCTTCCGGAATTGATGGGTGGCTCAGCGGATCTGTCTCCGTCGAATCTGACCCGACATCAGAAGTCCGTCGATTTTAGCGCCGCAAATGCGGGCGGGAACTATATCTCCTACGGCGTCCGGGAGTTTGGCATGTCAGCCATTATGAATGGCCTGGCATTGCACGGTGGTTTTATCCCTTACGGTGGTACCTTCCTGATGTTTATGGAATATGCCCGTAACGCATTGCGCATGGCGGCGTTGATGAAAATCCGCTCGGTATTCGTCTATACCCACGACACGATTGGTCTCGGCGAAGATGGCCCGACGCACCAGCCGGTTGAACAACTGGCTTCACTGCGCCTGACCCCGAATATGGAAACCTGGCGCGGATGCGATCAGGTGGAAGTCGCGGTCTCCTGGCAACAGGCGATTGAGCGTCAGGATGGGCCATCGGCGCTTATTCTGACCCGCCAGCCGCTTGCTCAACAGCCGCGCAGTGAGGAACAACTCAACAATATTTCCCGCGGGGGATATGTGTTAGTGGACTGTGAAGGTGTTCCGGAATTGATATTGATATCCGCAGGTTCTGAGATTGAACTGGCCGTTGCTGCCGCTCGGACATTGCAGCAGGAAGGTCGTCGGATCCGCGTGGTTTCCATGCCTTGCACCGAACGTTTTGATAATCAGGATGAGGCATATAAAGAATCTGTCTTACCGAAGCAGGTTCGTAACCGCCTGGCCGTTGAAGCCAGTATTGAAGGGTTCTGGCAGCGATACACCGGGCTGGATGGCAAAGTTATCGGCATGAGCTCATTTGGTGAATCTGCGCCAGCCAGCGTCCTATTTAAATACTTTGGTTTTACGAAAGAGAATGTGACGCAAACTGCACGCAGCATGCTTTAGTCGCTACTTTTTATCATTGAGAACAATAGGTAATATCCATGTCAACATTATCCAACTGGCTGAATAAAGACAAAGTTCAGTATGTGAAATCAGTCGCTGACTGGAAAGAAGCGATCCAGATTGCGGCTCGCCCGCTGCTGGCAGAAGGCGCAATTTCACCGGCCTACGTTGAGTCGATCATCAAACAAAAAGAAGAGATTGGGCCGTATTTTGTCATTGCACCGCGAATTGCCATGCCGCATACGCGGCCGGAGCATGGAGCAAAGGCTCTGGGTCTGTCGATTGTGAAACTGGGTCAGGCGGTGGAATTCCAGTCTGAAGATAACGATCCGGTCGATGCGATTTTCATGTTCTCGGCACCCGACAGTAATAGCCATATTGAAATGATTTCGCAGTTAGCTGAAGTGCTCTCAGATGATGAGGTTATGCAGCAAATTTTTAGTACGCAAAGTGCAGAAGATTTACAGGCAATTTTACTCGGTGAAGCGTCAGCTTCTTGTTAAATATACCCTAATCGAAAAAATATGAGGTCTATTATGAAAATTATGGCGGTATGTGGCTCAGGTCTGGGTAGCAGCTTTATGATGGAAATGAACATCAAGAAAGTGCTGAAGAAAATTAATATCACGGCTGACGTCGAACACTCTGATTTGGGGTCAGTGACACCGGATGTTGCTGATGTATTTGTGATGGCGAAAGACATCGCTTTTAGCGCCAATTTGCCCGCAGATAAAGTTATTATTATCAATAACATTATCGACTTAAACGAAGTTGAACAAAAAATAAAAGACTACTTTGATCAGCACTAATTAAGTGGGCAATAAAATACCCTGCTACAGAGGTTAATATGTTTGTTCAAAACTTTTTACAGCTTATTGTCGATATCATGAAGGTGCCATCAATCCTCGTCGGATTGGTGGCTCTGTTTGGCTTAGTTGCCCAAAAAAAATCGTTCCCTGATGTGATTAAAGGGACCGTTAAAACGATTCTGGGCTTTTTGGTGCTATCCGGGGGGGCTTCAGTCCTGGTGGGTTCGTTATCACCACTAGGTGATATCTTTAAGCAAGCCTTTGATGTACAGGGTATTATCCCGAACAATGAAGCAATGGTATCCATTGCTCTGGAAAAATACGGTGCACCAACCACGCTAATCATGGCGTTTGGTATGGTGGCAAACATCGTTGTTGCTCGCTTCACCCGACTGAAATACATCTACCTCTCCGGGCATGTGACCTTCTACATGGCCTGTATGGTGGCCATTATTCTTTCTGTCGCCGGTTTCGAAGGCGTGCAGCTGATTTATACCGGCTCGCTGGCCCTTGGCATGCTGATGGCATTTTTCCCCGCCATTGCGCAGCCTTACATGCGTAAAATTATCGGTAGCGATCAGGTTGCTCTGGCACACACCGGTACGGTTGGCTACGTTCTTTCTGGATGGATTGGTTCCGTTGTTGGTAAAGGCTCCAAATCTACCGAAGAAATGAACATGCCTAAGAACCTGAGCTTCTTACGCGACAGCACGATCTCAATATCGCTGACCATGATGATCATTTATTTGGTCCTCTCTATTTCAGCCGGTAAAGAGTATGTCGAAAGTCATTTCAGTCATGGTCAGAACTACCTGGTTTATTCATTTATCCAGGCAATTACCTTTGCGGCTGGGGTATTTATTATCCTGCAGGGTGTGCGTTTAATCCTGGCTGAAATCGTGCCTGCGTTCACCGGCTTCTCTGAGCGCCTGGTGCCAAACGCCAGACCCGCTCTGGATTGCCCGATTGTCTTCCCGTATGCGCCTAACGCGGTGCTGGTTGGTTTTATCTCCAGCTTTGTTGGCGGTCTGGTGGGGCTGTTTATTCTTGGGCAGCTCAAATGGGTACTTATCCTTCCGGGCGTAGTTCCTCACTTCTTCTGCGGTGCAACGGCTGGTGTGTTCGGTAATGCGACTGGCGGTAAACGTGGGGCGATTATCGGGGCATTCGCGCACGGTATTCTGATTACGTTCCTGCCTGTTGCGCTGATTCCGGTACTGGGTGCGCTGGGCTTAACCAACACTACCTTCTCCGATACCGATTTCGGCGTCGTTGGGATTATCCTTGGCAACATGGCGCGTTTTATGACGCCTGGCACGATAACCATGACCATTACCGGTATTTTCGCACTCCTCGTGGTCTACAACTTCCTGGGCAAAAAGAAAGTTGTAGTAGAAGAGTAGTCAATTACGCGGGTTAAAATATGCCTCCTTCGTGGAGGCATATTTCATTTAAGCGCCTATCTTATCTGGTGCAGAGATCGAATTATTAGGGACGTCAACCGGTCGGTTCGTTCAATTGATCTTCTGCGCCGCTTTCTATTCATTCACGCTAACTGCTGATGAACTAAAATTTTACCCCGGTGCAACAAAGCACTTGCGACGCGTTTTTTTTCGCGACGACGCGCACCGGTGTGAGTAAAATGCTCTCCCTTTCCATTTGTATTACCAATTAGTGAAGACGTGATGAAAGCAGAGATAACTCCTTTAGAGGCACAACGGATCGTTCATTTACGCCGCCGCGATGTGGTGCGTAAATTATTGAACCGGGATAAAACGCCGCTGATGGTACTGCTGTCGGCTGCCGTTGTCGGTTCTCTGGTGGGGCTGGTTGGCGTGGCGTTTGAGCATGCGGTGAACTGGGTGCAAAACGCGCGTATCGCTACGCTGGCGCAGGTCGCCGATCATTGGTTTATCGTCTGGCCGCTGGCGTTTATTTTATCGGCCCTGCTGGCGATGGTGGGCTACTGGCTAGTGCGCCGCTTTGCGCCGGAAGCCGGTGGATCAGGTATTCCCGAAATTGAAGGTGCGCTGGAAGAGCTGCGTCCGGTGCGCTGGTGGCGCGTGCTGCCGGTGAAATTTGTTGGCGGCATGGGAACGCTGGGCTCGGGTATGGTGCTGGGACGCGAAGGGCCGACGGTGCAAATCGGTGGCAATATCGGCCGCATGGTGGGGGATATTTTCCGCCAGCGTGGCGAAGAGTCGCGTCATACGTTGCTGGCAACCGGTGCGGCGGCGGGGCTTTCAGCGGCCTTTAACGCGCCGCTGGCGGGCATCCTATTCATCATTGAAGAGATGCGCCCGCAGTTCCGCTACAGTTTGATCTCTATTAAGGCCGTATTCGTCGGCGTGATTATGTCCAGCGTCGTATTCCGTATCTTTAACGGTGAAACGCCGGTGATTGAAGTCGGTAAGCTGACGAATGCGCCAGTTAATACGCTGTGGCTGTATCTGGTGCTGGGGATTATCTTTGGCTGCGTTGGCCCGCTGTTCAACACGCTGGTGCTGAAAACTCAAGATATGTTCTTCCGTATTCACGGCGGCGATATTAAAAAATGGGTGCTGATTGGCGGCCTGATAGGCGGCGGATGCGGTATTCTCGGGCTGTTTCACCCGGCTGCCTCCGGCGGTGGATTTAGCCTGATCCCGATTGCCGCAGCCGGTAACTACACCGTCGGTGCGCTGCTGTTTTTGTTTGTCGCCCGCGTGGTGACGACGCTGCTGTGTTTTTCCTCCGGAGCTCCCGGTGGGATTTTCGCGCCAATGCTGGCGTTAGGCACGCTGCTGGGTACCGCATTTGGGATGGCGGCGATGAATCTTTTCCCGGCTTATCATCTGGAAGCGGGAACCTTTGCTATCGCTGGAATGGGCGCGCTGTTAGCGGCGTCCGTACGTGCACCGCTCACCGGAATCGTGCTGGTGCTGGAGATGACCGATAATTATCAGCTCATTTTGCCAATGATTATTACCGGGCTCGGTGCCACGCTATTAGCGCAGTTCCTCGGTGGACAGCCGCTCTACGCCACGATTCTGGCAAGAACCCTTGCCAAGCAGGAAGCTGAACAGGAGGCGAAAGCCCAGCGGTCAGCGCCGGAGAATACTTGAACGATTTACTCGGGTATTAGATAATGACACAAAGAGTCGGGTGAATATTAACCTGAACCTGCAGTATTAATGGGAGCAAAAAATGAGTGATGACGTAGTGCTGCCGCTGGAGTTTACCGACGCCGCAGCCAAAAAAGTAAAAGTCCTGATCGCGGATGAAGAGAATCCAAACCTGAAACTGCGCGTGTATATCACGGGCGGCGGTTGCAGCGGCTTCCAGTATGGTTTTACCTTTGATGACCAGATCAACGACGGCGATATGACCATCGAAAAACAGGGCGTAGGCCTGGTGGTCGATCCGATGAGCCTGCAGTATCTGGTGGGCGGTTCCGTTGACTATACCGAAGGGCTGGAAGGTTCACGCTTTATCGTGACCAACCCGAACGCAACCAGCACCTGTGGCTGTGGTTCTTCGTTCAGCATCTGATGTGCTTGTCCGGACTGTGATGTGAATTTTAATTGCCCGCCTTCTGGCGGGCAATTTCATTTAGCGGCCAGGCTCATCCAAAGCAAAGGTGGGCAGCTTCAGGTGCCAGCGAATCGCCGCCAGGCGAATAGCCAGCGTCACCACCATTCCCATCATACTGGCGTTTTCCAGTGGCACATCAAAGGTGTAGTAAGCCGTTGCGTGGACAATCCCGCCGACAATACAGGCCGTGGCATAGATTTCAGTCCGCAGGATCATCGGTACTTCACGCGCCAGCACGTCACGAATAATCCCGCCGCCAACGCCGGTGACGACACCCATACATATCGCAACCAGCGGCCCGGAGTGGGCGATAAACGCTTTGTTGACGCCAATGCCGACGAATACCGCGAGACCGACGGCATCCAGTACCGGCAGCACCCATTTGGGTAAACGGCGCGGCTGGCGCACCAGCACAATCGTCAGCATGCAGGTGACCATCGCCACGACCAGGTCGGTTGGGTCTTTTACCCAGAATACCGGGCCGTTGGCCAGCGCCATATCACGAATGGTACCGCCACCGACGGCGGTGACGACACCGAGCACCAACACACCGAACGGATCCATACGCAGCTTACCCGCCAGCAAAACGCCGGAGACCGCGAAAACCATGGTGCCTACAATATCCAGCCAATAAACAAGCATGACCAATTACCCAATTAATGAACCTGCTCGAGTGCAGTACAGAGTTGTTTTGCGGCGAGGATAATACGTGGGCTTGCCCGTTCAAACCAGTCACTATTGAGGGGAATGATGGGGATTGTGAGCTGACTGGCCCAGTACTGCTGAATTTTCGGAATTTGGCTCTCGTCGCCCGCGGCAACGATGACCTGCGGCTGACGCATTAGCACCTGTTCACGGCTCACCTGTGGCCAGGCGACGCGACTGTCGGCGAAGATATTTTCACCGCCACAAATCTCCAGTACCTGGTTTTGAATCGCGTTTTTGTTACTGGTGAAAATAGGGTTAAAGCCAAATTGCATAAACACCCGTTTTTTCGGTGCGTTGGCGTACTGCGCTTTGAGCTGAGTATAGTCATGCAGTAGGGCGGTTGCGGCCTGCTCGGCTTTCTCTGGCGTTGGGCTCCATTTCGCGAGCTGGCGCAGCGTGGCGGCAATCTCTTCAATGCTATGGGTATCCACCCATAAAACGTCGATCCCAAGAGCTCGCAGCTGGTTCACCTGGCGTTCGGCGTTGCCTTCTTTCCATGCCAGCACCAGGTCTGGATGGAGGGCGACAATACGTTCCAGATTAATTCCCTGCCATGAGGAAACCTGTTCAATCGCTTTGGCTTCGGCAGGATAGTCTGACCATGCGCTCACGCCAATCGGGGTGATCCCGGCGGCAAAGGCCAGTTCGGTATTGGCGGGAGAAAGGGAGATAACCCGCGGCGCGGCACACAGCCACGCCGGGACGCTAAGCAGCAGGGCCAGCAGCCCGGTGATGAGCCGCTTAGCCACGCGCCAGCTTCTGCACCAGCGTTTCAACCATCAGCGTTGACTGTTTAGCGGCAACCGCCAGGAACTCATCAAAGCTCAGATGGGACTGCTGATCGGCAACGTCGGAAATCGCGCGTACCACGACAAACGGTACGGCAAAGCTGTGGCAGACGTGGGCAATTGCCGTGGCTTCCATCTCAACCGCAATCGCCTGCGGGAAGTTGTGGCGGATTTTTGCCAGACCTACAGAACCGTTGATGAAGGCATCACCGCTGACAATCAGGCCGCGTACGGCGTTGAGGTCTAAGGATTTAATGCACTCTTCGGCAGCGGCAATCAGTTTGTCGTCTGCTTTGAAGGCCGCCGGGCAGCCGGCCATCTGGCCAATTTCGTAGCCGAATGCGGTAACGTCAGCGTCGTGGTAGCGCGCTTCGTCAGAGACCACGATGTCGCCTACTTTCAGGGTTGGCGCGAGGCCGCCTGCGGAACCGGTATTAATGATGACGTCCGGCTGGCAGCGTTCCAGCAGCAGGGTTGCGCCCATTGCCGCAGCAACTTTACCAATGCCAGATTTCAGTAACGCGACGTCAACGCCGTTAAGCTGGCCGGTATAGATCTCGCTACCGCCAATAGTGATGGTCTGACGATTTTCGATTTTGCCACGCAGCAGCGTAACTTCTTCTTCCATTGCGCCAATAATGCCGATTTTCATAGATTTACTCGCGATGTGCCATGTTTAAAGGCATAGTCTATCATGCGGTTCAGGGGAAGCGCATTTCTCGCGACGGAGAGGCTATGGCTACGATTGATTTTCGCAATAAAATTAACTGGCATCGGCGCTATCGTTCACCGCAGGGCGTCAGTTCTGAACATGAAATCCTGCGCATCTTCGAGAGCGATCGCGGGCGCATTATTAATTCTCCGGCGATTCGGCGATTACAGCAGAAAACGCAGGTCTTCCCGCTCGAGCGTAACGCAGCGGTGCGCACGCGCCTGACGCACTCAATGGAGGTGCAGCAGGTTGGCCGCTACATCGCCAAAGAGATCCTCAGCCGCCTGAAAGAGAAAAATCTGCTCGCAACCTACGGGCTGGATGAACTGACCGGGCCATTTGAAAGTATTGTTGAGATGGCGTGTTTGATGCACGACATTGGCAATCCGCCGTTTGGTCACTTTGGTGAGGCGGCAATTAACGACTGGTTCAGCCACCGTCTGGCACCCAAAGATGCTCGCCAGCAGCCGCAGAGCCACGATCGCTGCGAGGTCATCGACCTGCAACTGCGAGAAGGTGAAGAAGCGCTAAACGTGTTACGCAGTAAAGTGCGTCAGGATCTGTGTCATTTTGAAGGTAACGCGCAGGGCATCCGCCTGGTGCATACCCTAATGCGTATGAATCTGACCTGGGCGCAGGTGGGATGCATTTTAAAATACACCCGTCCGGCCTGGTGGGCGACCGACGTGCCGAAAACGCACAGCTATTTAATGAAAAAACCGGGCTATTACCTGGCCGAAGAGCACTATATTGCGCGCTTACGTAAAGAACTTGATTTGGCGCCTTACAATCGCTTCCCATTAACCTGGATTATGGAGGCGGCTGATGATATCTCTTATTGTGTCGCGGATCTTGAGGATGCGGTAGAAAAACGAATTTTCAGCGTTGAGCAACTCTATCAACATTTATATGAGGCGTGGCCTAATCATACAAAAGGTTCGCTGTTCGCGCAGGTTGTCGAAAATGCCTGGGATAAATCTCGCTCTAATTCATTAAGCCGAAGTGCGGAAGATCAGTTCTTCATGTATTTGCGGGTGAATACATTAAATAAGCTGGTGCCCTATGCGGCACAGCGATTTATAGACAATCTACAGAAGATCTATGACGGTGATTTTAATCAGGCGCTGCTGGAAGATGAAAGCAGCTACAGCGAACTGCTTGCATCATATAAAAATGTAGCTATAAAACATGTCTTTAGTCATCCTGAGGTCGAGCAGTTAGAATTACAGGGTTATCGGGTTATTGGCGGCTTACTGGATATTTATGCACCGCTACTAAAATTATCACTGAGTGATTTCAGTGAGCTGGTGGAACATGAACGTGTGCGCCACTTGCCAATAGAATCACGACTCTTTTGCAAGCTCTCAACGCGGCATCGTTTAGCTTATGTTGAGGCTGTTAATAAAATTTCGCGTGACTCCGTGGAATTTCCGGTAATGGAATATTATTATCGTTGTCGGCTGATTCAGGATTATATCAGCGGTATGACCGATCTCTACGCGTGGGATGAATATCGACGGTTGATGGCGGTGGAATAATCAGAAGTTTTGTAAAGACGCTCAATAAATTTTTACTTTTCCCAAGTGCAGTTGCAGGGAACTTAGTGCCATAAAGTGAATCTGATTAGTCACGAACATCGTAACTTTGCGTAATCTGAAATTGAGATTGAAACACATGAAAAAAACCACGTTAGCAATGAGTGCACTGGCTCTTAGTTTAAGTCTGGCTCTGTCTCCGTTGTCCGCTAGCGCGGCCGAGACGGCATCTTCCACCGCATCTGCTGCGCAGCCAATGCCAAGCCTGGCGCCGATGCTGGAAAAGGTGATGCCGTCTGTCGTCAGCATTAATGTTGAGGGCAGCACAACGGTAAATACCCCGCGTATGGGGCGTAACTTCCAGCAGTTCTTTGGCGACAACTCGCCGTTCTGCCAGGACGGTTCACCTTTCCAGAGTTCCCCATTCTGTCAGGGAGCAGGCCCGGATGGTGGTAACGGCGGCGGAAGCCCGCAGCAGCAGCAGAAATTTATGGCCCTGGGTTCCGGGGTGGTGATTGACGCGGCGAAAGGCTATGTCGTCACCAACAACCACGTGGTCGATAACGCCAACGTGATTAAGGTTCAGCTGAGCGATGGCCGTAAGTTTGATGCCAAAGTGGTGGGGAAAGACCCGCGCTCTGATATCGCGCTGATTCAGATTCAGGATCCGAAAAATCTGACGGCAATTAAGCTGGCGGATTCTGACGCTCTGCGCGTTGGCGATTATACCGTGGCTATCGGGAACCCGTTTGGTCTGGGTGAAACTGTCACCTCCGGTATCGTCTCCGCGCTGGGCCGTAGCGGCCTGAACGTCGAAAACTACGAAAACTTTATTCAGACCGATGCCGCAATTAACCGCGGTAACTCCGGTGGTGCGCTGGTTAACCTGAACGGCGAGCTTATCGGTATCAACACCGCGATCCTCGCACCGGACGGCGGTAACATCGGTATCGGCTTCGCTATCCCAAGCAACATGGTGAAAAACCTCACCGACCAGATGGTGAAATTCGGGCAGGTTAAGCGCGGTGAGCTGGGCATTATGGGTACCGAGCTGAACTCCGAACTGGCGAAAGCCATGAAGGTTGATGCTCAGCGCGGCGCTTTCGTAAGCCAGGTGATGCCGAACTCCTCTGCGGCGAAAGCGGGCATTAAAGCCGGTGACGTGATTACCGCTCTGAACGGTAAACCGATCAGCAGCTTCGCGGCGCTGCGTGCGCAGGTTGGCACTATGCCAATCGGCAGCAAAATCAGCCTTGGCCTGCAGCGTGACGGTAAACCGCTGACGGTAGAGATTGAACTGCAGCAGAGCAGCCAGAATCAGGTGGACTCCAGCTCTATCTTCAACGGTATCGAAGGTGCTGAGATGAGCAACAAAGGCCAGGATAAAGGCGTAGTAGTGAGCTCCGTGAAAGCGGGCACGCCGGCTGCGCAGATTGGCCTGAAGAAAGGGGATGTGATTGTTGGGGCTAACCAGCAGGCGGTGAAAAATATCGCCGAGCTGCGTAAAATCCTCGATAGCAAACCTTCCGTTCTGGCGCTGAACATTCAGCGTGGTGATAGCTCCATCTACCTGCTGATGCAGTAATCCCTCCTGAACCCTTTCCCTCTCGGGGAAAGGGTTTCTTTCCCCCGTTATGTGAAGCCCCCCACAACTCCACAGATCTCAATCGTGCTTTGTGCATTTGCACAGTGCGAGCCGTATACATCTTTCTTATCATGTAACCTGCTCACAGGAGGGGTTCATGGCTAGCTGGCATCTCGATACGAAAATGGCGCAGGATATCGTGGCGCGCACGATGCGGATTATCGACACCAATATCAACGTAATGGACGCCCGCGGGCGCATTATTGGCAGCGGCGACCGCGAGCGTATTGGTGAATTGCACGAAGGCGCGTTGCTGGTACTTTCTCAGGGGCGCGTGGTCGATATTGACGATGCGGTTGCCCGCCATCTGCACGGGGTACGTCAGGGGATTAACCTGCCGCTGCGGCTGGAAGGAGAAATCGTCGGCGTTATCGGTTTGACCGGTGAGCCGGAGACGCTGCGTAAGTACGGTGAGCTGGTCTGTATGACGGCGGAGATGATGCTGGAACAGTCGCGCCTGATGCACCTGCTGGCGCAGGATAGCCGTCTGCGTGAAGAGCTGGTGATGAACCTTATCCAGGCCGAAGAGAATACGCCCGCGCTGACCGAGTGGGCTCAGCGGCTGGGTATCGATCTTAATCAACCGCGCGTCGCGGCGGTGGTAGAGGTCGACAGCGGGCAGTTGGGCGTGGATAGCGCCATGGCAGAACTCCAGCAGCTACAAAATGCGCTGACTACGCCGGAGCGCAACAACCTGATAGCCATCGTGTCGCTGACCGAAATGGTGGTGCTGAAGCCGGCGCTGAACCCGTTCGGTCGCTGGGATGCGGAGGATCATCAGAAACGTGTAGAGCAGCTGATTTCACGCATGAAGGAGAATGGTCATCTGCGTTTTCGCGTGGCGCTGGGTAACTATTTTACCGGGCCGGGCAGTATCGCCCGTTCCTATCGCACCGCCCGTACCACCATGATGGTCGGCAAGCAGCGAATGCCCGACAGCCGCAGCTATTTCTACCAGGATTTGATGTTGCCGGTGCTGCTGGACAGTCTGCGCGGCGGCTGGCAGGCCAACGAGCTTTCCCGCCCGTTAACGCGTCTGAAAGCGATGGATAACAACGGTTTATTACGCCGGACGCTGGCCGCGTGGTTCCGCCACAACGTGCAGCCGCTGGCGACCTCGAAGGCGCTGTTTATTCACCGTAATACGCTGGAGTATCGATTGAACCGAATTTCGGAGCTCACGGGGCTGGATTTGGGGAATTTTGACGACCGGCTACTGCTGTATATTGCGTTGCAACTGGATGAACAGCGGTGATAAACCCGGCCAGGCGAAGCGTGGCCGGGGAAATAAAGTGCACGAGTATTATTTATTACGCGTTAGTTTTTCCAGATCGGCTTCAATTTCGCTGATCTTGTTGGTGACAACGCTTTCGAGATGACGCAGATCGTCGAGGATCTTACGCTTAAGGTCGACTTCGGTTCGATCGCGCTGGCAAATCTGATCTAACTCATCAATGATGTAGCGCAGGTTAGGGCTGATTTCCTGCACCTCTTTGAACCCCTGGCCTGCGCCGTCTGCGACAACGGTCTTACGCTGGCGTGGGTATTTGAACTTCACGCTCTTAGCGAAAAACTCACCCTTATCCTTCTGGAAATAGATTTTCAGGATATCGTTGTTGGCTTCCTGCCGGAGGCTGTAACGATCGATTTCATCAGGATTGGTAATGCCCAAACTTTTCAGATTATCGTACATAGCGGTACCCTTGATCTAAATTAACTATTGAATAATTAACGAAAAAATCATTTTCCGCCAGCGTAGAGATAAAAAAAAGCGGGGTAGCCCCCGCTTTTCATATCTTATTAATCAATTGTGCGTAGCAGTTCGTTGATGCCCACTTTACCGCGGGTTTTCGCGTCAACTTTCTTCACGATAACCGCGCAGTACAGGCTGTATTTACCGTCTTTAGACGGCAGGTTGCCGGAGACCACCACGGATCCCGCAGGGACGCGGCCATAGAATACTTCGCCGGTTTCGCGGTCGTAGATTTTGGTGCTCTGACCCAGGTAAACGCCCATGGAGATAACGGAGCCTTCTTCAACGATCACGCCTTCAACCACTTCGGAGCGTGCGCCGATGAAGCAGTTATCTTCGATGATGGTTGGATTAGCCTGCAGTGGCTCCAGTACGCCACCGATGCCGACGCCGCCGGACAGGTGAACGTTTTTACCGATCTGCGCGCAAGAACCGACGGTTGCCCAGGTATCAACCATGGACCCTTCGTCAACGTAAGCACCGATGTTGACGTAGGAAGGCATCAGTACGGTGTTGCGTGCGATGTAAGCACCCTGACGGACTGCCGCTGGTGGTACCACGCGGAAGCCTTCTTTCTGGAAACGTGCTTCGTCGTAGTCGGCGAATTTCATCGGCACTTTATCGAAGTAGCGGCTTTCCGCGCCGTCGATAACCTGGTTATCGTTAATGCGGAAAGAGAGCAGAACCGCTTTCTTCAGCCACTGGTGAGTGACCCACTGGCCGTCAATTTTTTCAGCGACACGCAGCGCGCCGGAATCCAGCAGGGAAATAACCTGGTTGACCGCTTCGCGGGTTACGGTATCCACATTTGCCGGCGTGATGTCGGCGCGACGCTCAAAAGCGGACTCAATAACGTTCTGTAATTGCTGCATTGTTTACTCTTTCCATTTACTAATAAAAAAATCGTTACCCTTTATCGTTTGGATTGAGGGCCGCTGTCAACCGTTGTTGCACTTCTTGTTGCAGCACATTATTAAGGGCACGCCGGTCTGCGGTGGCGATTATAAATAAATCTTCTACTCGTTCACCAATTGTCGTAATTCTGGCCCCGTGGAGCGAAATTCCGAGGTCAGCGAACACCTGTCCGACGCGGGCCAGAAGCCCAGGCTGATCGAGCGCAATCAGTTCAAGGAACGAGCGGCGGTCGGTATGCGTCGGCAGGAAATTCACCTCGGTATCGACGGAGAAATGGCGCAATTTTGCCGCCTGGCGACGTGGCTGAGGTGGCTGCCAGCTGTGCTGGGTAATCGCCTGTTCGAGTCCGAAACGAATGGCTTCATGGCGGTCGCCGGAAAGCGGGCTGCCATCCGGCTCAAGCACAATAAAGGAGTCCATCGCCATGCCGTCGCGGGTGGTGAAAATCTGCGCGTCGTGCACGCTGAGATTTCGACGGTCGAGTTCGGCGCAGACGGCGGCGAACAGATAAGGCCGGTCCGGGCTCCAGATAAAGATTTCAGTCCCGCCGCGCGTGGCTTGGGGACTGAGCAGGATCATCGGTTGGGTCAGATCGTGTTTCAGCAGATGGCGGGCGTGCCATGCCAGTTGGTTTGGCGTGTGGCGCACAAAGTAGTTGGCGCGACAGCGGTTCCAGATCTGATGCAGCGCCTCTTCATCAATGTTGTCCATGCGCAGCAGCGCCAGCGCCTGCATCTGATGATGGCGTACGCGCTCACGCATATCCGGCGTATTTTGCATCCCCCGCCGCAGCTGTTTTTCGGTGGCAAAGTACAGCTCACGCAGCAGGCTCTGCTTCCAGCTATTCCACAAGGTTTCGTTGGTTGCGCAGATATCGGCAACCGTCAGGCACACCAGGAAACGCAGACGATGTTCGGTCTGCACCTCTTCGGCGAACTGCTTGATCACTTCCGGGTCCTGAATATCGCGACGCTGAGCGGTGACTGACATCAACAGATGTTGGCGCACCAGCCAGGCAACCAGCTGGGTTTCTCGCGAGTTCAGGCCGTGCAGTTCGGCAAACTTGAGCACGTCCTGCGCGCCGAGAACCGAGTGATCGCCGCCTCGCCCTTTGGCGATATCGTGGAACAGGGCGGCAATCAGAATAAGCTCTGGGTGATTCAGACGCGGCCAGAGATCGACGCACAGCGGATGGCGCGGGCGTGTCTCTTCACGAGCAAAACTCTCCAGCTTCAGCAGCACGCGAATGGTGTGCTCGTCGACGGTGTAGGCGTGGAACAGGTCAAACTGCATCTGCCCGACAATATGCGACCACTGCGGCATATAGGCCCACAGTACGCTGTGGCGATGCATCGGCAGCAGACCACGGCTCACCGCACCCTGATGGCGCAACATGCTCAGGAACAGCTCGCGTGCTTCCGGGATATAGCACAGCGGCTGGCTCAGGTGGCGGCGGGCATGGCGCAGATGGCGCAGCGTGGTCGAGTAAATCCCGGTAATGCTGCTGTTACGCACCATGATGTGGAACATGCGCAGAATGGCCTGCGGCTCGCGGATAAACAGCGTGTCGTCGCGCAGGTCGATAAGCGTGCCACGTAGCTGGAAATCATCGTCAATCGCCCGCGGTTTTTCGTCTTCGGTGAGGGCGAGAATCGCCTCATCAAACAGCTGGAGCAGCATGTGATTGAGCTCGCTGACCCGACGGGTGACGCGATAGAAATCCTTCATCATGTGTTCGATAGGCTGATTGCCTTCACCGGCGTATTTCAGCCGTTGCGCGACGCTCAACTGGCGGTCGAACAGCAGACGGTTATCGTAGCGGTTAAGTTCCAGGTGCAGGGCGAAGCGAATCCGCCAAAGCAGATGCAGACATTCGTTGAGTTCGTTACGTTCGGCTTCGGTCAGAAAGCCGAAACTGACCATTTCGTCGAGCGAGGTGGCGCCAAAGTGACGGCGGGCGACCCACTGAATAGTGTGGATATCACGCAGGCCGCCGGGGCTGCTTTTAATATCCGGCTCCAGATTGTAGCTGGTGCCGTGATAGCGCTGGTGGCGTGCTTCTTGCTCTTCAACTTTGGCGGGGAAAAAGGTTTCGGACGGCCAGAAACCTTCGCTGAAGACGTTTTTTTGTAACTCCAGGAATAGCGCAACGTCGCCAATGAGCAGGCGGGACTCGATCAGGTTGGTAGCGACAGTTAAATCCGACAGCCCTTCCAGCAGGCACTCTTCCAGTGTACGCACGCTGTGGCCGACTTCCAGCTTCAGATCCCACAGCAGCGTCAGCAGTTCGCCAATTTTTTGTGCCTGATCGTCGGGCAGTTTTTTGCGGCTTAGGATCAGTAAATCAACGTCAGAGAGCGGATGCAGTTCACCGCGCCCGTAACCGCCGACGGCGACCAGCGCGGCGTCTTCCACTTCGCCAAAATCGTACAGTAGCCACAGGCGCTGTAAGAGCTGGTCGATAAACTCGGTGCGGGCTTCAATCAGCTGTTCGGCGGAGATGCCGTTATCGAAGGCTTCCCCCAGCCAGCGCTGAAAATCATCGAGACGGTTTTTGATCTCCGCGCAGTTGAGGCTGCTTTGCGGCCAATCAACCGGGTTTTCCGGCTGGCCGGGCAGGGTGGGGAGAATTGTGCATGCCAGTTCAGGTAAGGAGTTACTCATCAAACCACCCATAAGAAAAAACTATCACCGATAAAAAAGCCGGCAATCGCCGGCTTTTCATTATTCGTTGTGCGAGATTATCGCCGGGATGGTGTCATCCTTGCGTAACGTCAGTATTTCGCAGCCGTTGTCTGTTACCACAATAGTATGCTCGTACTGCGCAGACAAGCTACGGTCTTTGGTTTTTACCGTCCAGCCGTCTTTCATGGTGCGGATCTCTTTTTTGCCGGCGTTGACCATTGGTTCAATGGTGAAGGTCATGCCTTGCTTCAATACCACGTCGGTTTCGCGAGAGTCGTAATGCAGCACCTGCGGTTCTTCGTGGAAGCCGCGGCCGATACCGTGTCCGCAGTATTCGCGAACCACTGAGAAGCCTTCCGCTTCAACGAACTTCTGAATCGCTGCGCCAATTTCACGCAGGTTCACGCCTGGTTTCACCATTCGCAGCGCAACGTACAGGCTCTCTTTGGTGACGCGGCACAGACGCTCGCCCAGGATGGTTGGTTTGCCGACGATAAACATTTTTGAGGTGTCGCCGTGGAATTCATCTTTGATGACCGTGACGTCGATGTTGACGATGTCGCCATCTTTGAGATGTTTTTCGTCATCCGGGATACCGTGACACACCACTTCGTTAATCGAGATGCAGACCGATTTTGGGAAACCGTGGTAGTTCAGGCAGGCGGAAATCGCTTTCTGTTCGTTGACGATGTAGTCGTTACAAATGCGATCCAGTTCACCGGTGGTGACGCCTGGCTTCACATACGGTTCGATCATTTCCAGCACTTCGGCGGCCAGACGGCCAGCAACGCGCATTTTTTCAATATCTTCAGGGGTCTTAATAGAAATAGCCATGGAATATGTCCATCAGTGTCGATTTTTTCGACAATAATTGAGTATTAGTGATGTCAATGTTAACAGCCAGGAGCCGTCCCTGCCAAATTGAGAATCATTCTGAACTTCGCCTTTCGTGCCCCGGTGTACGATAACAACTGTTGGTATCTGCGGCGAATTTATGGTATAAAGCGCGCCGAACTTCCGCTCAATGTTTTGGCTGGAAGCGACAAATCTCACTTTGTGTAATAACACACACGTATCGACACATATTCCGGGGTGCCCTTAGGGGTCGGTAATATGGGATACGTGGAGGCTTAACCCCAACTTTATCTATAGAGGTTTTTACCATGGCAACTGTTTCCATGCGCGACATGCTCAAGGCTGGTGTTCACTTTGGTCACCAGACCCGTTACTGGAACCCGAAAATGAAGCCTTTCATCTTCGGCGCACGTAACAAAGTTCACATCATCAACCTTGAGAAAACTGTACCAATGTTCAACGAAGCTCTGGCTGAACTGAACAAGATCTCTTCTCGCAAAGGCAAAATCCTTTTCGTTGGTACTAAACGCGCTGCAAGCGAAGCTGTGAAAGAAGCTGCTAACAGCTGCGACCAGTTCTTCGTGAACCATCGCTGGCTGGGCGGTATGCTGACTAACTGGAAAACCGTTCGTCAGTCCATCAAACGTCTGAAAGATCTGGAAACTCAGTCTCAGGACGGTACTTTCGACAAGCTGACCAAGAAAGAAGCGCTGATGCGTACTCGTGAGCTTGAGAAACTGGAAAACAGCCTGGGCGGTATCAAAGACATGGGCGGCCTGCCGGACGCACTGTTCGTAATCGATGCTGACCACGAACACATTGCTATCAAAGAAGCGAACAACCTGGGTATCCCAGTATTCTCTATCGTTGATACCAACTCTGATCCAGATGGCGTTGATTTCGTTATCCCTGGTAACGACGATGCAATCCGTGCTGTGACCCTGTACCTGAGCGCAGTTGCTGCTACCGTTCGTGAAGGCCGTTCCCAGGATCTGGCTTCCCAGGCGGAAGAAAGCTTCGTAGAAGCTGAGTAATAAGGCACGCTCGTTAGAGCCCTTATAGACCAGGTAGTACACGTTTGGTTAGGGGGCCTGTCTATGGCCCCCTTTTTTACTTTTAAATCTGTGCGGTTTCGGCCGGGCAGATCAAATCTTCCGAGGATTTTAGAATGGCTGAAATTACCGCATCCCTGGTAAAAGAGCTGCGTGAGCGTACTGGCGCAGGCATGATGGATTGCAAAAAAGCACTGACTGAAGCTAACGGCGACATCGAGCTGGCAATCGAAAACATGCGTAAATCTGGCGCAATCAAAGCCGCTAAAAAAGCAGGCAACGTTGCTGCTGACGGCGTGATCAAAACCAAAATCGAAGGCAACTTCGGCGTGATTCTGGAAGTTAACTGCCAGACTGACTTCGTTGCTAAAGACGGTGGTTTCCAGGCGTTCGCAGACAAAGTTCTGGACGCAGCTGTTGCTGGTAAAGTGACTGACGTTGATGTCCTGAAAGCACAGTTCGAAGAAGAGCGTGTTGCCCTGGTTGCTAAAATCGGTGAAAACATCAACATTCGTCGCGTTGCAATCCTGGAAGGTGATGTTCTGGGTAGCTACCAGCACGGTGCACGTATCGGTGTTCTGGTTGCGGCTAAAGGCGCTGATGAAGAGCTGGTTAAACACCTGGCAATGCACGTTGCTGCAAGCAAGCCAGAATTCGTTAAGCCAGAAGACGTGTCTGCTGAAGTGGTAGAGAAAGAATACCAGGTACAGCTGGATATCGCGATGCAGTCCGGTAAGCCGAAAGAAATCGCAGAGAAAATGGTTGAAGGCCGCATGAAGAAATTCACCGGTGAAGTTTCTCTGACTGGTCAGCCTTTCGTTATGGACCCAAGCAAAAACGTTGGCCAGCTGCTGAAAGAGCACAACGCTGACGTGACTGGCTTCATCCGCTTTGAAGTGGGCGAAGGCATCGAGAAAGTTGAGGCTGACTTCGCAGCAGAAGTTGCTGCAATGTCCAAGCAGTCTTAATTGCTGTAAAGGAGCCGCCTAAGGGCGGCTCTCTTTTGTGTAGTATAGATTTAAGCAGTGAAGAAAATCGTCATGTGGAAATCAGCCTGCTCCTATTGGGGGTCACCGGCAAGGAACGCATGATGTCACTCATCCCATTCGTGACACTCTCAGGAAAGAAAATGGCTACCAACGCAAAACCTGTCTACAAACGTATTCTGCTCAAGCTTAGCGGTGAAGCATTGCAGGGGACTGAAGGCTTCGGTATTGACGCAAGTATTCTTGACCGCATGGCGCAAGAAATTAAAGAACTTGTTGAGCTGGGCATTCAAGTGGGTGTCGTTATTGGTGGTGGCAACCTGTTCCGTGGCGCGGGTCTGGCAAAAGCGGGCATGAACCGCGTTGTGGGCGACCACATGGGCATGCTGGCAACGGTAATGAACGGCCTGGCGATGCGTGACGCACTGCACCGCGCCTATGTGAACGCCCGCCTGATGTCGGCGATTCCGCTGAATGGCGTGTGTGATAACTACAGCTGGGCAGAGGCCATCAGCCTGCTGCGTAACAACCGCGTCGTGATTCTGTCCGCCGGTACCGGCAACCCGTTCTTTACCACCGACTCCGCAGCCTGCCTGCGCGGCATCGAAATCGAAGCCGACGTGGTACTGAAAGCCACTAAAGTTGACGGCGTATTCACCGCTGACCCGGCGAAAGACCCGTCTGCGACCATGTACGAACAGCTGAGCTACAGCGACGTACTGGAACAAGAACTGAAAGTCATGGATCTTGCAGCCTTCACGCTGGCCCGTGACCATAAATTGCCGATTCGCGTATTCAACATGAACAAGCCGGGCGCACTGCGTCGCGTGGTCATGGGCGAAAAAGAAGGCACTTTAATTACGGAATAATTTCCGTAGCGGCCAATTCCGGGTAAGATTCGCCTTTACCTGGCAGAATTGATTCACTCTATGGATTTTAAGTTGCGGTAAGGCGGCAATTGAGAGAACTCCGATGAGCTTACTTTAGTAAGTGATTTGGGGAAACGAATGCAGCCAATACATCCGCAGTTTGAAAGACGACGAGTATATTCGGTGGCCTGATTTAAACGAGACTATACTTAGCGCATTCTTCGCAATGTGTCATTGTCTGGTCTGACTGAGACTAGTTTTCAAGGATTCGTAACGTGATTAGCGATATCAGAAAAGATGCTGAAGTACGCATGGAAAAATGCGTAGAAGCATTCAAAAACCAAATCAGCAAAATTCGCACGGGTCGTGCTTCTCCCAGCCTGCTGGACGGCATTGTCGTTGAGTATTACGGCACCCCAACTCCGCTGCGTCAGCTGGCAAGCGTCACGGTAGAAGATACCCGTACGCTGAAAATTAACGTGTTCGACCGCTCTTTGGGCCCGGCCGTTGAAAAAGCGATTATGGCGTCTGACCTCGGTCTGAACCCAAGCTCCGCGGGTACTGACATTCGCGTTCCGCTGCCTCCGCTGACCGAAGAACGTCGTAAAGACCTGACCAAAATTGTTCGTGGTGAAGCAGAACAGGCGCGCGTATCCGTACGTAACGTCCGTCGCGATGCGAACGATAAAGTGAAGGCGCTGCTGAAAGACAAAGAGATCAGCGAAGATGACGATCGCCGTTCTCAAGAAGATGTACAGAAACTGACCGATGCGGCTATCAAGAAAGTTGAAGCGGCGCTGGCAGAGAAAGAAGCAGAGCTGATGCAGTTCTAATACTGCGTAAGTTGTGCGATGAACGCCGTACAGGGAGCATTACTGCTTCGCTGGCGGCGTTTTGCTTTGTACTCGTTGTCTTTCAAGCCGCAGGTGCGCTTACCGTGCTCCCAGAGACTACTGACCGATCTCGGTAAGCTTTCAGGAACATCGGCTTGTCGCCTTTGTGTAACTTGAAATACGTCGAGTATATTTTATCTATTCTGGATCTCTCATGAAGCGATTAGCTGTTCTGGGCTCTACGGGCTCTATTGGTTGCAATACGCTGGACGTCGTGCGCCATAACCCAGAGAAATTTACGGTAACCGCGCTGGTGGCGGGTAAAAACGTCGAGCGCATGGTTGAACAGTGCCTGGAGTTTGCTCCGCGCTATGCGGTGATGGATGACGCACCTAGCGCCCATGCCGTGATGCTTGCGCTGCGCGAGCATGGCAGCCAGACTGAGGTGCTCAGCGGTCAGCAAGCGGCCTGCGAGGTGGCGGCGCTGGATGAGGTCGATCAGGTCATGGCGGCGATTGTTGGCGCAGCCGGTCTGCTCCCAACGCTGGCAGCAATCCGCGCCGGGAAAATTATCCTGTTGGCGAATAAAGAATCACTAGTGACCTGCGGGCGTCTGTTCCTTGAGGCCGTCAAACAACATAATGCGCAGATTCTGCCCGTCGACAGCGAACATAACGCTATCTTTCAGAGTTTACCGCAAAGTTTTCAGAGCAACTTAGGGTACGCTGATCTGGCGCAGCATGGAGTGTCATCCATTCTGCTTACCGGATCAGGTGGTCCATTCCGTGAAACGCCAATCGCTGAACTGAGCGCAATGACGCCAGATCAGGCTTGTCGCCATCCGAACTGGTCGATGGGACGTAAAATTTCCGTCGACTCGGCCACCATGATGAATAAAGGTCTGGAATACATCGAAGCCCGCTGGTTGTTTAATGCATCAGCGCAGCAGATGGAAGTACTGATTCACCCTCAGTCGGTGATTCACTCAATGGTGCGATACCAGGACGGCAGCGTACTGGCACAGTTGGGTGAGCCCGATATGCGGACGCCAATTGCCAACACCATGGCATGGCCGCATCGTGTGATTTCCGGCGCGAAGCCGCTGGATTTCTGCAAGATGGGATCGTTGAGCTTTAGTGAGCCCGATTATGCGCGCTACCCTTGCCTGAAACTGGCGATGGAGGCCTTTGAACAGGGCCAGGCAGCGACTACGGCGCTAAATGCAGCCAACGAGATTGCGGTTGCCGCATTCCTCGACGGGCAAATCCGTTTCACCGATATTGCCGCTGTGAATATGGCGGTGCTGGAACACCTCGAACTCAGTGAACCACAGAGCGTTGAGGCGGTGATGGAAATTGACGTCAGGGCGCGCGAAGAAGCGTCTGCGCAGGCGAAGCATTTCGTTCGTTAATGAGAGCGGAATCAGCATACAAACCATCACGGCATTTGTGAGCATCTGGCTTCAGTGATATAGTCTGCGCCACTCGGTAGCGCCGTATTTTGGCTTTGCTATTGGGAAAGCCGTGCTTAATCACGGCTTTTTTGCGACACAAAGATACGTAAAATCATTCAGGTTTACCTGAATGATAAAGTATATAGCTGTATTCCGGGGTACCGCTCATCCCTTTTCATGGATTAAAAACGCGTTATGTTGTCTGCTAATCAACCAATCAGCGAGAATCTGCCAGCCCACGGTTGCCGTCATGTTGCGATCATTATGGATGGCAATGGCCGCTGGGCGAAGAAGCAAGGTAAGATTCGCGCCTTTGGACATAAAGCCGGGGCGAAATCCGTGCGCCGCGCTGTGGCCTACGCAGCGAGTCACGGTATCGAGGCATTAACGCTATACGCATTCAGCAGTGAAAACTGGAACCGCCCGGAACAAGAGGTGAGTGCGTTGATGGAGCTGTTCGTTTGGGCGCTGGACAGTGAAGTAAAAAGCCTGCACCGCCATAACGTTCGGCTGCGAATTATTGGCGATACCCGTCGGTTTAATTCGCGCCTGCAAGAGCGGATCCGTAAGGCGGAAACGCTGACGGAGAAAAATACGGGGTTAACATTGAACATCGCCGCAAATTACGGCGGTCGGTGGGATATTATTCAGGGAGTTCAGCGCTTAGCCGAACAGGTTCAGGAAGGGGAACTCCGCCCCGATCAAATTAGTGAAGAGCTGCTGAATCAGCAGATCTGCATGCATGAACTGGCTCCCGTAGATTTAGTGATTAGGACCGGGGGAGAACATCGGATCAGTAACTTTCTCATCTGGCAAATTGCCTATGCTGAACTTTACTTTACAGATGTTCTTTGGCCCGATTTCGATGAACAAGACTTTGAGGGTGCGCTGCATGCTTTCGCTAATCGAGAGCGACGTTTCGGCGGCACCGAGCCTGGTGGCGACAAAGCCTGATGGGGGTAGCTTTTGCTGAAGTATCGCCTGATTTCTGCATTGATTTTAATACCGGTTGTTATCGCAGCCCTTTTTTTGCTGCCGCCCGGTGGCTTTGCCATTGTGACGCTAGTGGTATGTATGCTGGCGGCGTGGGAATGGGGGCAATTTTGCGGTTTCACTTCTCGTACTCAGCGCGTGTGGCTTGCCGTACTTTGTGGCCTGCTGCTGGCGGTGATGCTCTTTTTGATACCGGAATATCACCATAATATTCATCAACCGGTTGTCGAAATATCGCTGTGGGCCTCCCTGATTTGGTGGGTTGTCGCACTGGTATTAGTTCTCTCTTATCCTGGGTCTGCTGCGCTCTGGCGTCAGTCAAAGGCGCTGCGTCTGATTTTCGGTATCGCTACGATTATACCGTTCTTCTGGGGCATGCTGGCACTCCGCTCCTGGCATTACGACGAAAACCACTACAGCGGCGCGCTGTGGTTGCTCTACGTCATGATCCTGGTTTGGGGAGCGGACTCTGGTGCCTATATGTTTGGCAAGCTGTTTGGCAAACATAAACTTGCGCCGAAGGTCTCTCCGGGGAAAACCTGGCAGGGCTTTATCGGTGGCCTGATTACGGCAGCCGTTATCTCCTGGGCTTATGGCGTATGGGCAAATCTGGACGTTGCACCGTCCATCCTGTTAACCTGTTCCATCATTGCCGCACTGGCTTCGGTATTGGGCGATCTCACTGAGAGTATGTTCAAACGCGAGGCGGGTATTAAAGACAGCGGGCATCTGATCCCGGGACACGGCGGGATACTGGACCGAATTGATAGCCTGACGGCTGCGGTTCCTGTCTTCGCCTGCCTGTTGCTGCTCGTTTTCAGGACGATTTAACGGATGAACTTATGCTGAGCATTCTCTGGAACCTGGCCGCTTTTATTATTGCGCTAGGGGTATTGATCACCGTACACGAATTTGGTCATTTCTGGGTTGCTCGGCGCTGTGGTATCCGTGTAGAGCGCTTCTCCATTGGCTTTGGTAAAGCGCTGTGGCGCCGTGTTGATAAACGCGGCACCGAATTTGTTGTCGCCCTTATCCCCCTGGGCGGCTACGTCAAAATGCTCGACGAGCGGGTTGACGCAGTGGCGCCTGAGCTGCGTCACATGGCGTTCAACAACAAAACGGTCGGCCAGCGTGCCGCCGTGATTGCCGCCGGCCCCATCGCTAACTTCCTCTTTGCCATCTTTGCCTATTGGCTGGTGTTTATCATCGGTGTCCCTGGCGTTCGTCCGGTTGTTGGTGAAATAACCGCCAATTCCATCGCGGCGGAAGCACAAATTGCACCAGGCACGGAACTAAAAGCAATAGATGGTATCGAAACGCCTGACTGGGATGCTGTGCGCATGGCGTTAGTGGCAAAAATCGGTGACGAAAGCACCACTCTCACCGTTGCCCCTTTCGGCAGTGACCAGCGACAGGATAGAATCCTCGATCTGCGTCACTGGGCGTTCGAGCCAGATAAAGAAGATCCGGTAGCCTCGCTTGGGATTCGCCCTCGTGGTGCACAGATTGAACCTGTATTAGCAGAGGTACAATCTGACTCTGCGGCACGTAAAGCTGGTTTACAAGCAGGGGATCGGATCGTTACAGTCAACGGTCAACCGCTGACGCAATGGCTGACGTTTGTTACGCTGGTGCGTGACAATCCGGGTAAAGCGTTACAGTTGGGGATCGAAAGGCAGGGGAGTCCCTTGTCTTTAACTCTGATACCGGATACAAAACACGGTAGCGGAAAGGTAGAAGGGTTCGCAGGGGTAGTACCGAAAGTTATCCCGCTGCCTGAGGAATACAAAACAGTGCGCCAGTATGGGCCTTTCAGCGCGATTGTCGAAGCCACGGAGAAAACCGGGCAGTTGATGAAGCTGACGGTCAGTATGCTGGGAAAATTGATAACCGGTGACGTCAAACTGAACAACCTCAGTGGGCCGATTTCTATCGCCCAGGGGGCTGGGATGTCTGCGGAGTTTGGGTTGATTTACTACCTGATGTTTCTTGCACTCATCAGCGTGAATTTAGGCATAATCAACCTGTTCCCGCTCCCCGTATTAGATGGGGGACATTTGCTGTTTTTGGCGATCGAAAAGCTGAAAGGCGGCCCGGTATCCGAGCGAGTTCAAGACTTTAGTTATCGCATTGGCTCGATCCTGCTGATGCTGTTAATGGGGCTTGCACTTTTCAATGATTTCTCTCGGTTGTAAGAGAGATAGTTAGGAAGAACGCATAATAACAATGGCGATGAAAAAGTTGCTCATAGCGTCGCTGCTTTTTGGCAGCGCGACCGTATACGGTGCTGACGGATTCGTGGTGAAAGACATTCATTTCGAAGGCTTGCAGCGAGTCGCTGTTGGTGCGGCCCTCCTCAGTATGCCAGTACGTCCTGGCGATACAGTCACTGATGATGACATCAGTAACACCATTCGCGCCCTGTTTGCCACGGGCAACTTTGAGGATGTTCGCGTCCTGAGAGATGGCGATGTGTTATTGGTGCAGGTCAAAGAACGCCCAACGATTGCTAGCATCACTTTCTCCGGTAATAAATCGGTGAAGGATGACATGCTCAAGCAAAACCTTGAGGCTTCTGGCGTCCGCGTTGGTGAATCCCTCGACCGTACAACACTCGGTGATATTGAAAAAGGTCTGGAAGATTTCTACTACAGCGTCGGTAAGTACAGCGCGAGCGTGAAGGCGGTTGTTACACCGTTGCCGCGTAACCGTGTCGACCTGAAGCTGGTTTTCCAGGAAGGGGTTTCCGCCAAGATCCAGCAGATTAACATCGTGGGTAACCACGCGTTCAGCACTGAAGATCTGATTTCTACTTTCCAGTTGCGCGATGAAGTGCCGTGGTGGAACGTGGTTGGCGATCGCAAATACCAGAAACAGAAGCTGGCGGGTGACCTTGAAACTCTGCGTAGCTACTACCTGGACCGCGGCTATGCCCGTTTCAACATTGATTCCACGCAGGTTAGCCTGACGCCGGATAAAAAAGGTATCTACATCACCGTTAACATCACCGAAGGCGACCAGTACAAACTGTCTGGCGTACAGGTGACAGGGAACCTTGCTGGGCACTCAGCCGAGATCGAAGGGCTGACCAAGATCGAGCCGGGCGAGCTGTATAACGGCGCGAAAGTGACCAAAATGGAAGATAACATTAAGAAACTTCTTGGTCGCTATGGCTACGCCTATCCGCGCGTTCAGTCTCAGCCGGAAATTAACGACACCGATAAAACCGTCAAGCTGCATATCAACGTGGATGCTGGTAACCGCTTCTACGTGCGTAATATCCGCTTCGAAGGTAACGACACCTCCAAAGATTCCGTACTGCGTCGCGAAATGCGCCAGATGGAAGGCGCATGGTTGGGCGGCGATTTAGTTGACCAGGGTAAAGATCGTCTGAACCGTCTGGGCTACTTTGAAACCGTCGACACCGATACTCAGCGCGTACCGGGCAGCCCGGACCAGGTAGACGTCGTCTACAAGGTTAAAGAACGTAACACCGGTAGCTTCAACTTCGGTATCGGCTACGGTACTGAAAGCGGCGTGAGCTTCCAGGCGGGCGTTCAGCAGGATAACTGGTTAGGTACCGGTTACTCTGTGGGTATCAACGGTACCAAGAACGACTACCAGACCTATACCGAGCTTTCTGTGACCAACCCGTACTTTACGGTTGATGGCGTTAGCCTTGGCGGTCGTGTCTTCTACAATGACTTTAAAGCTGACGATGCTGACCTCTCCTCCTATACCAACAAAAGTTATGGTGTAGACGGGACGTTAGGCTTCCCGATTAACGAATACAACTCACTGCGTGCGGGTCTGGGCTACGTCCATAACGACCTGTCCAACATGGAACCGCAGGTGGCGATGTGGCGTTATCTGGACTCTATCGGCCAGAAGGCGGGTACAACCAGCGACGATAACGGTTTCTCGGCAAACGACTTCACCTTCAACTACGGTTGGACGTATAACAAACTCGACCGCGGCTATTTCCCGACGGACGGTTCGCGCGTCAACCTGAATGGTAAAGTCACGATTCCGGGCTCCGATAACGAGTTCTATAAAGTGACCATGGATACGGCATCCTACTTCCCGATTGATGATGATCATCAGTGGGTGGTTCTGGGCCGTACCAAGTGGGGCTATGGTGACGGGATCGGCAGCAAAGAATTGCCGTTCTATGAAAACTTCTATGCCGGTGGTTCCAGCACCGTGCGTGGTTTCCAGTCCAACACCATCGGTCCGAAAGCGGTTTACTACGGTGCGTCCGGTCTGGATAACTGTGATAAGTCCGGCGGCTACTGTAAGTCTGACGATGCGGTGGGCGGTAACGCCATGGCCGTCGCCAGCCTGGAGCTGATTGTCCCTACGCCGTTTATCAGCGATAAATACGCGAACTCGGTCCGTACGTCCTTCTTCTGGGATGCCGGTACCGTTTGGGATACCAACTGGCAGAACACTGCAGATATGAAAAATGCGGGCGTTCCAGACTACAGCGATCCGAGCAATATCCGTATGTCCGCAGGTATCGCATTACAATGGATGTCACCATTAGGGCCGTTGGTCTTCTCCTACGCCCAGCCGTATAAGAAATACAGTGGAGATAAAGCCGAGCAGTTCCAGTTTAACATTGGTAAAACCTGGTAATTGCTCATTGCAAAGGAATGCACGTTCAGTTTAGTTTTGCTGGCATAAGGCGATAGCGTCAGGTGGCCTCCGGGCCACCAAAAGAACAGTACCTTCGGGTACATATGGGATGGTAAGGAGTATTATTGTGAAAAAGTGGTTAGTCGCAGCGGGTCTGGGTTTAGCAATGGCCGCATCTGCTCAGGCAGCAGATAAAATTGCAATTGTTAACATGGGTAGCCTGTTCCAGCAAGTTGCACAGAAAACCGGCGTTTCCAGCACCTTGGAAAACGAATTCAAAGGCCGTGCTGGCGAACTTCAGCGTATGGAAGGCGACCTGCAGTCTAAAATGCAGCGTCTGCAGTCTATGAAAGCTGGTGCTGACCGCACCAAGCTGGAAAAAGACATCACTGCACAGCGTCAGTCTTTCTCTCAGAAAGCACAGTCTTTTGAGCAGGATCGTCAGCGTCGTACTAACGAAGAACGTGGCAAACTGGTTACTCGTATCCAGACAGCTGTGAAATCCGTTGCTGCAAGCCAGAGCATCGACCTGGTGGTTGACGCTAACGCCGTTGCATTCAACAGCAGCGATGTTAAAGACATCACTTCTGATGTACTGAAACAGGTTAAATAAGTAATGCCTTCAATTCGACTGGCTGATTTAGCTCAGCAGTTGGATGCGGAATTACACGGTGATGGCGATATCGTCATCACCGCTGTCGCGTCCATGCAATCCGCTAAGGCGGGTCATGTCACGTTCCTGGTTAATCCCAAGTATCGTGAACACCTGTCCGCTTGCGAAGCGTCGGCGATTGTCCTGACGCAAGATTTACTGCCTTACGCCAAAGGCGCTGCGCTGGTAGTGAAGAACCCCTACCTGACCTACGCACGTATGGCTCAAATTTTAGATACCACGCCACAACCGGCGCAGGATATCGCACCGAGCGCGGTGGTGAGTCCGTCCGCCACGCTGGGTAACAACGTCTCGATCGGCGCAAATGCCGTGATTGAGTCCGACGTTGTTCTTGGCGATAACGTTGTGATTGGGGCGGGGTGTTTCGTCGGTAAAAAGACCAAAATTGGTGCCGGTTCACGCCTGTGGGCGAATGTAACCATTTACCACGAAGTCGAGATCGGTGAGAATTGCCTGATCCAATCCAGCACCGTTATCGGTTCTGATGGTTTTGGATATGCCAACGATCGCGGCAACTGGGTGAAGATCCCTCAGTTGGGCCGCGTGATTATTGGCGATCGCGTGGAGATCGGTGCTTGTACGACCATCGATCGTGGTGCGCTTGACGACACGCAGATCGGCAACGGTGTTATCATTGATAACCAGTGCCAGATTGCGCACAACGTGGTGATTGGCGACAATACCGCAGTTGCAGGCGGTGTTATCATGGCCGGCAGCCTCAAAATTGGTCGTTACTGCATGATTGGCGGTGCCAGCGTGATTAACGGCCATATGGAAATTTGCGACAAAGTGACCGTAACCGGTATGGGTATGGTGATGCGTCCAATTACCGAGCCTGGCGTGTACTCATCCGGCATCCCGCTCCAGCCGAACAAGGCATGGCGCAAAACGGCCGCACTGGTGATGAATATTGATGAAATGAGCAAGCGTCTCAAGGCTTTGGAACGCAAGCTGAATAATCAAGACTAGTTTTCATCTTATCGCCTTTCGTTTCCCGGCCTGTCGGCATTCTTGTAATCCGGCAGGCCGTGTTATTATTACCCCTTAGTATATTTTGACAGGAAGAGTATTTTGACAACTGACACTCATACTCTGCACATTGAAGAGATTTTAGAACTTCTGCCACACCGCTACCCGTTCTTACTGGTAGACCGCGTGCTGGATTTTGAAGAAGGTCGTTTTCTGCGCGCAGTGAAAAATGTTTCCGTAAATGAGCCGTTTTTCCAGGGACACTTCCCTGGCAAGCCGATTTTACCGGGCGTGCTGATTCTGGAAGCAATGGCGCAGGCCACCGGTATCCTGGCGTTTAAAAGCGTAGGTAAACTGGAGCCGGGCGAGCTGTATTACTTTGCTGGTATCGATGAAGCGCGCTTCAAGCGCCCAGTCGTGCCTGGCGATCAGATGATTATGGAAGTCACCTTCGAGAAAACCCGTCGTGGCCTGACTCGCTTTAAAGGCGTTGCGCTGGTCGATGGCAAAGTGGTTTGCGAAGCGACAATGATGTGTGCGCGTAGCCGGGAGTCCTAATCCGTGATTGATAAAACCGCCTTTATCCATCCTACTGCCATTGTGGAAGACGGTGCCGTTATTGGTGCTAATGCCCACATTGGCCCGTTTTGTATTGTGGGGCCAAACGTCGAAATTGGCGAAGGCACCGTACTGAAGTCTCACGTTGTTGTTAACGGCCACACTACAATTGGTCGTGATAACGAGATCTATCAGTTCGCCTCTATCGGGGAAGTTAACCAGGATCTGAAATATGCTGGTGAACCGACTCGCGTGGAAATTGGCGATCGCAACCGCATTCGCGAAAGCGTCACCATTCACCGTGGCACAGAACAGGGCGGTGGATTGACGAAGGTGGGCAGCGATAACCTGCTGATGATCAACGCCCACGTGGCGCACGATTGTACGGTAGGAAACCGCTGTATCCTGGCAAATAACGCTACCCTTGCGGGTCACGTTTCGCTGGATGATTTTGTTATCATCGGCGGCATGACCGCGGTGCACCAGTTCTGCATTATCGGTGCGCACGTGATGGTGGGCGGCTGTTCTGGCGTTGCTCAGGACGTTCCGCCATACGTTATTGCTCAGGGCAACCACGCGACACCGTTTGGCGTCAACATCGAAGGCCTGAAGCGCCGCGGCTTTAGCCGTGAAGCGATCACCGCCATCCGCAACGCCTATAAAGCGTTGTACCGCAGTGGCAAAACGTTGGAAGAAGTAAAACCGGAAATTGCCGAGCTTGCGAAGCAGCATCCGGAAGTTCAGCCATTTAGCGACTTCTTCGCCCGTTCTACGCGTGGCCTGATTCGTTAATGACTGAGCAGCGTCCCTTAACGATTGCCCTGGTCGCCGGAGAAACCTCCGGCGATATTCTTGGTGCAGGTCTCATTCGCGCCCTCAAGGCGCGAGTACCCAACGCGCGTTTCGTCGGCGTTGCAGGCCCTTTGATGCAGGCCGAAGGCTGTGAAGCCTGGTATGAAATGGAAGAGCTGGCGGTGATGGGCATTGTGGAGGTGCTGGGGCGACTACGTCGTTTGCTGCACATTCGCGCCGATCTCACCACGCGTTTTACCGATCTCAAGCCCGATGTCTTTGTCGGCATTGATGCCCCCGATTTCAATATCACCCTTGAGGGCAACCTTAAGAAGCAGGGGATCAAAACCATTCATTACGTCAGCCCGTCCGTATGGGCCTGGCGACAGAAACGCGTCTTCAAAATTGGCAGAGCCACCGATCTGGTTCTCGCTTTTCTGCCTTTTGAAAAAGCGTTTTATGACAAATTTAACGTCCCGTGCCGCTTTATCGGCCACACCATGGCGGATGCCATGCCGTTGGATCCCGATAAAAACGCCGCGCGGGATACGCTGGGTATCGCCCACGATGTCCACTGTCTGGCCATGCTGCCGGGCAGCCGCGGCGCCGAAGTGGAAATGCTCAGCGCAGACTTTTTAAAAACCGCACAGCTGTTACGCCAGCAGTACCCAGACCTTGAGGTTGTTGTACCGCTGGTGAATGCGAAACGCCGCGAGCAGTTTGAGCGTATCAAGGCTGAAGTAGCGCCCGATTTGTCAGTCCACATGCTGGACGGCATGGCCCGCGAGGCGATGATCGCCAGCGATGCCGCGCTGCTCGCATCGGGTACCGCGGCGCTCGAGTGCATGTTGGCCAAGTGCCCGATGGTTGTCGGTTATCGTATGAAGCCGTTTACCTTCTGGCTAGCCAAACGTTTGGTCAAAACCGATTATGTCTCACTGCCGAATCTGCTGGCCGGCCGCGAGCTGGTGAAAGAGCTGCTGCAGGATGAATGCCAGCCGCAGCTGCTTGCCGAAGCGCTACAGCCATTATTGGCTAACGGCCGTACCAGCCACGCCATGCATGACACCTTCCGCGAGCTGCATCTGCAAATTCGCTGTAATGCAGATGAGCAGGCGGCAGATGCGGTGCTGGAGCTAGCACGATGATTGAATTTGGTTATCCCCATACCCATTTAGTTGCCGGTGTGGATGAAGTCGGGCGTGGCCCATTGGTCGGCGCTGTCGTTACGGCTGCGGTGATCCTCGATCCTTCTCGCCCGATTGTTGGTTTGAATGACTCCAAAAAATTGAGCGAAAAGCGCCGCCTGGCGCTATTTGACGAAATCAAAGAAAAAGCGCTGTGCTGGAGCCTTGGGCGCGCAGAGCCGCATGAAATTGACGAACTCAATATTCTGCATGCCACCATGCTCGCGATGCAGCGAGCGGTCGCTGGGCTTTCAATTGTCCCGGAATATGTACTGATTGATGGTAATCGCTGCCCGGCTCTGCCGATGCCTTCTATGGCGGTTGTCAAAGGTGACAGTAGGGTTGCGGAAATCAGCGCCGCGTCGATTCTGGCGAAAGTGACGCGCGATGCCGAAATGGCTGAACTGGACAAGGTGCTACCGCAGTACGGTTTTGCCCAGCATAAAGGCTATCCAACCCCTTTTCATCTGGAAGCGCTTGCACAGCATGGCGCTACCGAGCATCACCGACGCAGTTTTGCTCCTGTCAAACGCGCGCTAGGGCTTGTGTCCTGATCCGCGTGCCGAGATAAGTAAACCGGAAATAAATAATGGCTGAACCACGTTTCGTGCACCTGCGGGTGCATAGCGACTACTCCATGATCGATGGGCTGGCAAAAACCGGGCCGCTGGTAAAAAAGGCGGCCGCATTGGGCATGCCTGCGCTGGCGATCACCGATTTTACCAACCTTTGCGGCCTGGTGAAGTTCTACGGAGCGGGGCATGGCGCCGGGATTAAGCCGATTGTCGGCGCGGATTTTCATGTCCAGAGCGAGCTGTTTGGCGACGAACTGACTCAGCTAACGGTGCTGGCGGCTAATAACGTTGGCTATCAAAACCTGACGCTACTGATTTCAAAAGCCTATCAACGTGGTTATGGTGCCGCAGGGCCGATTATCGATCGCGACTGGCTGGTCGAATTAAAAGAAGGGCTGATTTTGCTCTCCGGCGCACGGATGGGCGATGTTGGCCGCGCCTTGCTGCGTGGCAACACGGCGCTGGTTGAACAGTGTGCGGCATTTTATGAAGAGCACTTCCCCGACGCCTATTTCCTTGAGCTAATTCGTACCGGCCGACAGGATGAAGAAACCTATCTGCACGCCGCGGTCGCGCTGGCGGAAACGCGCGGCCTGCCGGTGGTGGCGACCAATGATGTTCGCTTTCTTGAACCCGGTGACTTTGACGCTCATGAAATTCGCGTGGCTATCCACGACGGCTTCACCCTGGATGACCCAAAACGCCCGCGTAACTACTCTTCGCAGCAATATATGCGCAGCGAAGACGAGATGTGCGAGCTGTTCTCCGATATTCCGGAAGCGCTGGAAAACAGCGTTGAGATTGCTAAGCGCTGTAACGTAACGGTGCGCCTGGGCGAATACTTCCTGCCGCAGTTCCCGACTGGTGACATGACCACCGAAGATTTCCTCGTGGCAAAATCGCATGAAGGTCTGGAAGAGCGTCTGGAGTTCCTGTTCCCCGATCCTGAAGTCCGTGCGCAGAAGCGTCCGCCTTATGATGAACGTCTGGAAATTGAGCTGAAAGTTATCAACCAGATGGGCTTCCCGGGCTACTTCCTGATCGTAATGGAATTTATCCAGTGGTCGAAAGATAACGGCGTGCCGGTTGGGCCTGGCCGTGGTTCCGGTGCAGGCTCGCTGGTGGCCTATGCGCTAAAAATTACCGACCTCGACCCGCTGGAATTTGACCTGCTGTTTGAACGCTTCCTTAACCCGGAACGTGTCTCGATGCCCGACTTCGACGTTGACTTCTGTATGGAGAAACGCGACCAGGTTATTGAACACGTGGCGGAGATGTACGGTCGTGATGCGGTTTCGCAGATTATCACCTTCGGTACCATGGCGGCGAAAGCGGTTATCCGCGACGTAGGCCGCGTATTGGGGCATCCGTACGGCTTCGTTGACCGTATCTCCAAGCTGGTTCCACCCGATCCGGGGATGACGCTGGCTAAAGCCTTTGAAGCTGAACCGCAGCTGCCAGAAATTTACGAAGCGGATGAAGAAGTTCGCGCGCTGATCGACATGGCGCGTAAGCTCGAAGGGGTCACCCGTAACGCCGGTAAACACGCTGGTGGCGTGGTTATCGCGCCGACCAAAATTACCGATTTTGCACCGCTGTACTGCGATGAGCAGGGGCTGCACCCGGTCACTCAGTTTGATAAGAACGACGTTGAATACGCCGGGCTAGTGAAGTTTGACTTCCTTGGCCTACGTACGCTCACCATCATCAACTGGGCGCTGGAGATGATCAACGCCCGCCGTGAGCGCAACGGCGAGCCGCCGCTGGATATCGCTGCCATCCCGCTGGATGACAAGAAAAGCTTCGACATGCTGCAACGCTCGGAAACCACGGCGGTATTCCAGCTTGAATCCCGCGGCATGAAGGATCTGATCAAACGTCTGCAGCCGGACTGCTTCGAAGATATGATCGCACTGGTGGCTCTGTTCCGTCCGGGCCCACTGCAGTCGGGGATGGTAGATAACTTTATCGACCGTAAGCACGGGCGTGAAGAGATCTCCTATCCGGACGTTCAGTGGCAGCATGAGTGCCTGAAGCCGGTGCTGGAACCTACGTACGGCATTATCCTGTACCAGGAACAGGTCATGCAGATTGCCCAGGAGCTTTCCGGCTATACTCTGGGCGGCGCGGATATGCTGCGTCGTGCGATGGGTAAGAAAAAGCCCGAAGAGATGGCCAAGCAGCGCGGCACCTTTGAAGAAGGGGCGAAAAGCCGCGGTGTAGATGGCGAACTGGCGATGAAAATCTTTGACCTAGTGGAGAAATTCGCCGGTTATGGGTTTAACAAATCTCACTCCGCAGCCTATGCTCTGGTTTCGTACCAGACGTTGTGGTTGAAAGCGCACTATCCGGCCGAGTTTATGGCGGCGGTAATGACCGCCGATATGGACAACACCGAGAAGGTGGTGGGCCTGGTGGATGAGTGTTGGCGGATGGGGTTGAAAATCTTGCCGCCTGATATCAATTCCGGTTTATATCATTTCCACGTTAATCATGACGGGGAAATCGTGTATGGTATCGGCGCGATTAAAGGCGTCGGCGAAGGCCCCATTGAAGCTATCATTGAGGCGCGCAATAACGGGGGCTATTTCCGCGAGCTTTTTGACCTCTGCGCACGCACGGATACCAAGAAACTCAACCGCCGGGTGCTGGAAAAATTGATCATGTCCGGGGCCTTCGACCGCCTTGGGCCACACCGTGCAGCGCTGATGAATTCGCTGGGAGATGCATTAAAAGCCGCTGACCAGCATGCGAAAGCAGAGGCGATTGGTCAGGCGGATATGTTCGGCGTGTTGGCCGAAGAGCCGGAGCAAATTGAGCAGTCGTACGCGAACTGCCAGCCCTGGCCTGAACACACGGTGCTGGAAGGTGAACGGGAAACGTTAGGCTTATACTTAACCGGTCACCCGATTAACCAGTACCTGAAAGAAATTGAGCGCTATGTCGGCGGCTATAGGCTAAAAGACATGCATCCGACAGAACGTGGTAAAGTGACCACGGCTGCGGGGCTCGTGATTGCTGCAAGGGTTATGGTCACCAAGCGCGGCAATCGTATCGGCATCTGTACGCTGGATGACCGCTCCGGGCGGCTAGAGGTGATGCTCTTCACCGAAGCTCTGGAAAAATACCAGCATCTGCTGGAAAACGACCGCATACTTATCGTCAGCGGACAGGTCAGCTTTGATGATTTCAGCGGCGGCCTTAAAATGATGGCCCGCGAAGTTATGGACATTGACGAAGCCCGGGAAAAATACGCTCGCGGGCTTGCTATCTCGCTGACGGACAGGCAAATTGATGACCAGCTTTTAAACCGACTCCGTCAGTCTCTGGAACCCCACCGTTCGGGAACCATTCCAGTACATCTCTACTATCAGAGGGCGGATGCACGTGCGCGGTTGCGTTTCGGTGCAACCTGGCGTGTCTCTCCGAGCGATCGTTTACTCAACGATCTGCGTAGCCTCATCGGTTCGGAGCAGGTGGAACTGGAGTTTGACTAATACAGGAATACTATGAGTCTGAATTTCCTTGATTTTGAACAGCCGATTGCAGAGCTGGAAGCAAAAATCGATTCTCTGACTGCGGTTAGCCGTCAGGATGAGAAACTGGATATTAATATCGACGAAGAAGTGCATCGTCTGCGCGAAAAAAGCGTAGAGCTGACGCGCAAAATCTTTGCCGATCTCGGCGCATGGCAGGTAGCCCAACTGGCGCGCCATCCACAGCGTCCGTACACCCTGGATTATGTCCGTCTGGCGTTTGATGAATTTGACGAACTGGCAGGCGACCGCGCGTATGCCGACGACAAAGCTATCGTTGGTGGCATCGCTCGTCTGGACGGTCGCCCAGTGATGATCATTGGTCATCAGAAAGGTCGTGAAACCAAAGAAAAAATCCGTCGCAACTTCGGCATGCCGGCACCGGAAGGTTATCGTAAAGCCCTGCGTCTGATGGAAATGGCTGAGCGCTTCAACATGCCGATTGTGACCTTCATCGACACCCCGGGTGCATACCCAGGCGTAGGCGCAGAAGAACGCGGTCAGTCTGAAGCTATCGCGCGTAACCTGCGTGAAATGTCACGTCTGAGTGTCCCGGTTATCTGCACCGTTATCGGTGAAGGTGGATCCGGTGGCGCACTGGCGATTGGCGTGGGCGATAAAGTGAATATGCTGCAGTACAGCACCTATTCTGTTATCTCTCCGGAAGGCTGTGCTTCCATTCTGTGGAAAAGCGCTGATAAAGCGCCGCTGGCGGCTGAAGCCATGGGCATCATCGCTCCGCGTCTGAAAGAACTGAAGCTTATCGATTCCATTATTCCGGAACCACTGGGCGGCGCACACCGCAACCCGGAAGCTATTGCAGCATCGCTGAAAGCGCAGCTGCTGGCTGACCTGGCAGACCTCGATGTGCTGAGCAAAGAAGACCTGCTCAACCGTCGTTACCAGCGTCTGATGACTTACGGTTACGCGTAATACCAACATAAGACGTTCCTGAAAAGGGCCACAGTTTGTGGCCCTTTTTTATTACCTGCGGTCTACCTGCGCTATGATAGGTGAAGGTTTTCCAGGAGGAACGCATGAATATTATTGCCATTATGGGACCGCACGGCGTCTACTACAAAGACGAGCCGGTAAAGGAGCTTGAGGCTGCGCTACTGTCGCAGGGCTTCAAAATCATCTGGCCGCAAAACAGTGCCGACCTGCTGAAACTGATTGAGCACAACCCGCGTATTAGCGGGGTGATTTTTGACTGGGATGAATACAGCGTCGATCTTTGCGGCGAAATTAACCAGCTTAATGAATATCTGCCGCTTTACGCTTTTATTAATGCCCACTCCACGATGGATGTCAGCGCGCATGATATGCGCATGGCGTTGTGGTTCTTTGAATATGCCCTGGGTCAGGCCGACGATATCGCCACCCGCATTCGTCAGTATACCGACGAGTATCTCGATAACATCATGCCGCCGTTTACCAAAGCGCTATTTACCTACGTCACAGAAGGCAAATACACCTTCTGTACGCCAGGGCATATGGCGGGAACGGCGTATCAGAAAAGCCCGGTCGGCTGCCTGTTTTACGATTTCTTCGGCGCCAATACGTTGAAAGCGGATGTTTCGATTTCGGTGACTGAGCTGGGATCGCTGCTAGACCACACCGGCCCGCATCTGGAAGCCGAAGAGTATATCGCTCGCACCTTTGGTGCCGAGCAGAGTTATATGGTCACCAACGGTACTTCAACGTCGAATAAGATTGTTGGTATGTACGCCGCACCTAGCGGCAGCACGTTGCTGATTGACCGTAACTGCCATAAATCTTTGGCGCATTTGCTGATGATGAACGACGTGGTGCCGTTGTGGCTGAAACCTACGCGTAACGCGCTGGGGATTCTGGGCGGCATCCCGAAGCGCGAGTTTACCCGCGACAGCCTGCAACAGAAGGTGAATGCCACCGCTAACGCGCAGTGGCCGGTGCACGCGGTGATAACCAATTCCACCTACGATGGCTTGCTGTACAACACCAACTGGATCAAACAAACCCTCGACGTACCGTCTATCCATTTTGACTCGGCCTGGGTGCCGTACACCCATTTCCACCCGATCTACCAGGGGAAAAGCGGTATGAGCGGTGAGCGGGTACCGGGAAAAGTATTCTTTGAAACCCAGTCCACTCACAAAATGCTGGCGGCGTTGTCGCAGGCGTCGCTTATTCATATTAAAGGCGACTACGATGAAGATACTTTCAACGAAGCCTTTATGATGCATACCTCCACTTCGCCGAGCTATCCGATTGTCGCCTCTATTGAGACTGCGGCGGCGATGCTGCGCGGCAATCCCGGCAAACGGCTGATTAATCGTTCGGTAGAGCGGGCGCTGCATTTCCGTAAAGAAGTCCAGCGACTGCGGGCAGAGTCAGATTGCTGGTTCTTTGACATCTGGCAGCCGGAAGAGATTGACGAGGCAGAGTGTTGGCCGGTTTCGCCTGGCGAAGACTGGCACGGCTTTAGCGACGCGGATGCCGATCATATGTTCCTCGATCCGGTGAAGGTGACGATCCTGACGCCGGGAATGGACGAGCAGGGGAATATGAGCGATGAGGGGATCCCGGCGGCGCTGGTGGCGAAATATCTCGACGAGCACGGTGTGGTGGTGGAAAAAACCGGTCCCTATAATCTGCTGTTCCTGTTCAGCATCGGGATTGATAAAACCCGGGCGATGGGGCTGCTTCGCGGGTTGACTGAGTTTAAGCGCGCCTACGATCTCAACCTACGGGTGAAGAACATGCTGCCGGCTCTCTATGCTGAAGATCCTGATTTCTATCGCAATATGCGCATTCAGGATCTGGCACAGGGGATCCATCGATTGATCCGCCAGCACGATCTTCCAAGCTTAATGCTACGGGCGTTTGATGTATTGCCAGAGATGAAATTGACGCCGCACCGGGCGTGGCAAAAGCAAATTAAAGGCGAGGTCGAAACCATCGCGCTGGAGGATTTGGTGGGGCGCATCTCCGCGAATATGATCCTGCCCTATCCACCGGGCGTGCCGCTGCTGATGCCGGGGGAGATGATCACCACCGAGAGCCGCTCTGTGCTCGACTTCCTGTTGATGCTCTGCTCTGTTGGGCGACATTATCCGGGCTTTGAAACCGATATCCATGGTGCAAAACGCGATGAAAATGGCGTTTACCGTGTGAGAGTCCTAAAAAGCCCTGAAGGGGTTGCGTGATATTGGCCTGCGCGGTTAACGTGCAGGAAAACGGTTAACGGAGAAACAGGATGCTGGGATTAAAACAGATTCATCACATTGCGATTATTGCCACCGATTATGCAAAAAGTAAGTCTTTTTACTGCGATATTCTCGGCTTTACGCTGCAAAGCGAAGTTTATCGTGAAGCGCGTGATTCGTGGAAAGGCGATCTGGCATTAAACGGCCAGTACGTGATTGAGCTGTTTTCCTTCCCGTTTCCTCCTGCGCGCCCAAGTCGTCCGGAGGCTTGCGGGCTTCGCCATCTGGCCTTCAGCGTCGATGATATTGACGCGGCCGTGGCGCACCTCACGTCTCATGGCGTAGCCTGCGAGGAGATTCGTGTCGATCCGTATACCGACAAGCGTTTTACCTTTTTCAACGATCCTGACGGCCTGCCGCTGGAGCTGTATCAGCAGTAAGGCTTGTCAGCGCTAGCCTGGACGGGTAACGTGCCGGGCAATACTCTCTTTCATGATATGACGATGACCCAACCATCACTTGTGCAACAGCTCTCCCCGCACCGCCAGTTTCTGGTGGCGTTTAGCGGTGGCCTGGATTCGACGGTGCTGCTGCATCAACTGGTCTGCTGGCGACAGCAGGATCCTTCCATTGCGCTGCGGGCGATACATATCCACCACGGAATTAGCGCCAATGCTGATAGCTGGGTGGCACACTGCCAGCAGGTCTGTGACGCCTGGCAGGTCTCGTTGGTGGTTGAGCGGGTTACACTGGCGCAACGCGGTATCGGGCTGGAGGCTGAAGCCCGAGATGCCCGCTACCGGGCGTTCCGCGATGCGCTAATGCCTGGAGAAGTGCTGGTCACGGCGCAGCATCTTGACGATCAAAGCGAAACGCTGCTGCTGGCGCTGAAGCGAGGGAGCGGGCCTGCGGGACTGGCAGCTATGCCTTTTTGCACGGCGTTTGCCAATACACAGCTCATACGTCCGCTGTTGCACGAGACGCGAAATGCCCTGCTGCAGTGGGCGAATAGCCATGGGCTGACGTGGATTGAAGACGAGAGCAATCAGGATGATACCTACGACCGCAATTTCCTGCGCCTGCGGGTATTGCCGTTACTCAATCAGCGCTGGCCGCACTTTGCGCAGGCGGCTGCGCGAAGTGCCGAGCTGTGCGGTGAGCAGGAGCAACTGCTGGATGAGCTGCTGGCGGATGAACTCTCTCAATTGGTTTCTCCCGAAGGCGCGCTGGCTATTGAACCGCTGGCGGCGATGAGTGCACCAAAGCGAGCGGCGCTTTTACGGCGCTGGCTGGCAGGGCACCATGCGCCGATGCCGTCGCGCGAAATGCTGGCTCGCCTATGGCAGGAAGTTGCGCTGGCGCGTGAGGATGCGACACCGTGTGTACGGCTGGGGAGCTTTGACGTTCGCCGTTTTCAGCAAAGACTGTGGTGGGTGAGGGCGCAGGCCGGACAAACGGAAACGATCCTGCGGTGGGCGGATCCCCGGACTTTACTAACGCTACCGGATAGTCTCGGCGAGCTACGTCTGGTTCCTGGGGGAAATATTCGCTTCGCACGAGCAGATGAAACAGTCACTGTGCGTTTTAAAGCGCCGGGGATGTTGCATATTGTTGGCCGCAATGGTGGGCGTAAGCTGAAAAAAATCTGGCAGGAGCTAGGCGTACCGCCCTGGCGGCGAGATACCACGCCGCTGCTGTTTTACGGTGAGACGTTGATTGCTGCTGCAGGGTGCTTTGTCACTCAGGACGGAGTCTGTGATGCGGAAAACGGTGTCACACTACGGTGGGAGAAAACGGGCAGCTAAGCCGCCCGTTTCTGAATTATGACTCGCTAACAACCACGGTGCCGATTTCGGGGTGGCTGAAGCTGGTTATGCGGTCAAGCCGCAGCTCGCGGAGTTCACCCGCGCTATCGACGACCAGGTATTCCACGTTCTTACGGGAGACCAGATCGTGTGCTTTGGCTTTCAGCACTTCGCCGTCTTTCAGTTCCAGCGCCAGAACGAGATGGTGCTGGCAGGCGAGCTCGAGATTGTCATAGTCATCGCAATTGATGGGTTGATAAGTATCATTCGTCGACATAATCGCTCACCAGTAAGTTTGCCGCTGCATAGGCAGCTTTGTCCCTGACTGACGCAGAAAGGGCGTCATCCGCCGCAACTTCGTTCAAAACTTTCAGTACACAGCCCAGCGCGTCCGGGATATACCCCAAATCACCGCTGGCAATTTCCGCATAGCGTTGACGAATTAATTCACAATAGTTGCCCACATGTCCTCCTGTCAGCGCTTCAATTAAGCCTATGAAGATAATCTCTGTTTAGCAAGGTGACTATATCATACTCATTTAAGCATTATCAGCGAGATGAGCGTCGGCAGATGCAATTCGGGACAGCCTTTTGCCCTTGATTTCGCTACAATGAGCCCCATTTTTCGCAGGAGTTACCCCATGGCGCTGAAAGCAACAATTTATAAAGCGGTGGTCAATGTAGCGGATATCGACCGCAACCAGTTTCTGGACGCGTCTTTAACGCTGGCCCGCCACCCGTCTGAAACCCAGGAACGCATGATGCTGCGGCTGCTGGCGTGGATCAAATACGCTGATGAGCGTCTGCAGTTCACCCGCGGCCTTTCCTCTGAGGATGAGCCGGAAGTGTGGCTGCGCAACGATCATCTGGGGATCGACCTGTGGATTGAGCTGGGCCTGCCGGATGAGCGGCGGATTAAGAAAGCCTGCAGCCAGTCGCAAGAAGTCGCGCTGTTTACCTACAATAGCCGCTCGGCAGAAATCTGGTGGCAGCAAAACCAAAGCAAAATGGCGGGCTTTAAAAACTTAAGCATCTGGTATCTGGATGATGAGCAGCTGGAAAAACTCAGCGCTTTTGCCGAGCGTACGATGACCCTGCAAGCGACGCTGCAGGAAGGCGCAATTTGGCTTTCTGACGCTCAGAATAATCTGGAAATTCATTTTACGGCGTGGCAGACGCCAGCATGATTACGCTTTCGGGGCAGGTCAGTATTTCGGATGATGAGCTCACGATCACCGCGATTCGCGCCCAGGGGGCGGGCGGTCAGCATGTGAATAAGACCTCAACGGCGATTCATTTGCGTTTTGACATCCGGGCCTCCAGCCTGCCAGAGTATTACAAAGAGCGCCTGCTGGCCGCCAGTCACCACTTAATTTCTGCTGACGGTGTGATTATCATTAAGGCGCAGGAATACCGTAGCCAGGAGATGAACCGTGAAGCGGCGGTAGCTCGTCTGGTGGCGGTCATTCAAACGCTAACGACAGAACAAAAGAGCCGGCGCCCGACGCGCCCAACGCGCGCGTCAAAAGAGCGGCGGTTGACCTCTAAAGCGCAAAAGTCTTCTGTGAAGTCGATGCGTGGCAAGGTTAGCTACTAAGCTGAATGTGGATGTAATAAGAATAAGGAATTGAGGGTGAAAAAAGCGATATTGGCCATTGCGGCCACCGGGATGCTGTTTGGGCTTTTCGGCTGTAATAATTCGGAAATGGCGGCGCTAAAACCGACTCAATCCGCAGAATTAACGCCAATGCAGCAGAGCTGGCGCGGCGTGATTCCGTGCGCCGATTGTGAAGGTATTGAAACCTCGCTGTTCCTCGGTAAGGACGGAACCTGGGTGATGAACGATCACTATCAGGGCGTAAATCGCGAGCCGTCTTCGTTCGGTTCCTACGGTACCTGGGCGCGTACTGCCGATAAACTGGTGCTGACTGACAGCCACGGCGAGAAATCTTTCTATCGCGCGAAAGGCGATAAGCTGGAGATGCTCGACCGCGAAGGCAACCCGATTGATTCTAAGCTGAACTATACGCTTGAGCCGGTGAAAGCGAGTCTGCCAACGACGCCGATGGCGATGCGTGGGATGTACTTCTATATGGCAGATGCCGCCACCTTTACCGACTGTGCCACCGGCAAACGCGTTGCCGTTGCGAATAATGCGCAGCTGGAACGTGATTACGCCGCTTCACAGGGAAGCGACAGCAAACCGGTGCTGCTGATGATGGAAGGGCACTTTACCCTCGAGCCAAATCCAGATACCGGCGCGATGGTGAAAACGCTGGTCGCCAGCAAAGAAGCGAAGTTTGTCCCTGGTAAAGACTGCACGAGCAAATAAAGGTAACAACACCGGCACCGAATTATTCGGCTACGACTCGTGACCGTTAAAGTAAAAAGCCTCGCTTAATGCGAGGCTTTTTTTGTCACCGGGGCGGTGTTAATACCGCCTTCGGATGATTAACCTTTAATGGCTTTCACCAGGTAATCAACGATATCACCGGTTTTGATCAGCTGCTTGTCACCGTTACGACGGTATTTGTATTCAATATCGTCGTTGTCGAGGTTACGGTCGCCCAGCACGATGGTGTGCGGAATACCGATAAGCTCCATGTCAGCAAACATCACGCCTGGACGCTCTTTACGGTCATCCATCAGCACTTCGATACCCTGCGCACGTAGTTCTGCGTATAGTTTCTCAGCCAGTTCCTGCACACGGTAGGACTTGTGCATGTTCATTGGCAGGATAGCGACCTGGAAAGGCGCAATAGCGTCTGGCCACAGAATGCCGCGATCGTCAAAGTTCTGCTCGATGGCTGCAGCCACCACGCGAGTCACCCCGATACCGTAGCAACCCATGGTCAGGATCTGGTTACGACCGTCTTCACCCTGTACGGAGGCTTTCATCGCTTCGGAGTACTTAGTACCCAGCTGGAAGATGTGGCCCACTTCGATACCGCGCTTAATCAGCAGGGTACCCTTACCGTCCGGGCTTGGATCGCCGGCAACGACATTACGGATATCAGCAACTTCTGGGGTTGCCACGTCTCGGTCCCAGTTGATACCGAAGTAGTGTTTACCGTCGATGTTCGCGCCCGCGGCGAAATCGCTCATTGCCGCAACGGTACGGTCGATAACTACCGGAATTGGCATGTTCACTGGACCCAGAGAACCAGGACCGGCTTCAACCAGCGCACGGATTTCAGCTTCGGTGGCGAAGGTTAGCGGGCTGGCAACCTGCGCCAGTTTTTCGGCTTTAACTTCGTTCAGCTCGTGATCGCCGCGAACCAGCAGGGCAACCAGTGGAGACTTGCTGCCTTCCACGGCTTTCACCAGCAGGGTTTTGACGGTTTTCTCGATTGGCAGATTGAACTGCTCGACCAGCTCAGCGATGGTTTTCGCGTTAGGCGTATCAACCAGCGTCATTTCCTGAGTTGCTGCAGCGCGCGGCTCTTTTGGCGCCACGGCTTCTGCAAACTCGATGTTGGCAGCGTAGTCAGAAGAATCAGAGAAGATCACATCATCTTCGCCGCTCTGCGCCAGCACCTGGAATTCATGAGAAGCGCTACCGCCGATAGAACCGGTGTCAGCCTGTACTGCGCGGAAGTCCAGACCCATACGGCTGAAGATCTTGCTGTAGGCCGCATACATCGCGTCGTAAGTTTCCTGCAGTGATTCCTGAGAGGTATGGAAAGAGTAGGCATCTTTCATCAGGAATTCACGAGAACGCATCACGCCGAAACGTGGGCGGACTTCGTCACGGAACTTGGTCTGGATCTGGAAGAAGTTCAGCGGCAGCTGTTTGTAAGAGCTCAGCTCGTTACGAATCAGGTCGGTGATCACTTCTTCGTGCGTTGGGCCAAGGACGAAAGAACGGTCGCCACGGTCAACAAAGCGCAGCAGTTCCGGGCCGTACTGTTCCCAGCGACCGCTCTCCTGCCACAGTTCAGCGGGCTGAACCACGGGCATAGACACCTCGATGGCACCGGCGTTGTTCATCTCTTCACGCACGATGTTTTCGACTTTTTTCAGGACGCGCAGACCGGTCGGCAGCCAGGCATATAACCCAGAGGCCAGTTTGCGGATCATCCCGGCGCGCAGCATCAGCTGGTGGCTGATGACCTCAGCGTCGGCAGGTGTCTCCTTCAGAGTGGAGAGCAGATATTGGCTAGTACGCATGTTGTTACGGTTCCAGTTGGACGACAAAACAGGCTCAAAACGGGCCTGGCACAAAAACAAAGTGGTTTAGTTTACCAGCGAGAAAGAGATGTCAAAAGAGAGCGCGGAGAAATTACCGGGTTTCCAGAGCAAAGACTTCAAATCCTGACGTTGTCACACGCCAGCGGACGTTAAAATCCAGCAGCCAGACGGCGTAGGTTTTTCCTTCTTCCTCATTTTTACGATAGGCCGGGCGCGGGTCTTGTGCCAGAACTTCGGTAACAAATTGACGAAGACGTGGGTAACGTTTCTCAAGCCCAATAAGCTGTTCGGCAATCTCGGCAGTAAAAGTGACATCAACGCTGGCCTGAGGCGCATCCTGAGCGTAGCTGGCGCGTGCGTCCGGCAGAGACTCGGCAAACGGTAGATAGGGTTTGATATCCACGACCGGGGTGCCGTCCACTAAATCCAACCCGCCCAACTCCAGAATGACGTGTTCTTTATGGCAGTGAATACCGCGCAGTTCAACCAGCGACATACCGATAGGGTTTGGTCGGAAGGTTGAACGGGTGGCGAAAACGCCCATCCGCGTATTACCGCCGAGCCGGGGAGGGCGCACCGTTGGGCGCCAGCCACCTTCCATCGTTTGATGGAAAACAAACAGCACCCACAGATGGCTGAACGCTTCCAGGCCGCGCACGGCGTCGGCCTGGTTATAGGGCGGCAGAAGGTGCAGCTCGCCGCTGCAACTTTTGACCAGCCCAGGCTGGCGAGGTACCGCAAACTTCTCTTTATAAGGAGAGCGGATAACGCCTATTTGTTCGAATGAGAAATGGCTCATTTCGCGCTAACGTTGAGCGCCGATCCCACGCATACCGCCTGACGGTAACAGCCTGGCGCACCGCTGGTGACTTCGCAGCTGTGTAGCAGCACGGCATTCGCTTTCATTTTAGAGGCGTTAATTTGCATGCGCTTGCGAGCGGTTGGAATATTCGGCGGGGAATCCTGATTCGTTGCCTGACATGAATCACCCGATACTTCACCTAAGTCGCGGAATGGCTTACCGACCAGGTCTTCAGCATTAGTGATAATTCTAACCGGCGTAGGGCGTGGCGCTTTCGGTTTCGCGGTCTCCGTTTTGACGGGGGTCGCAGTGCTTTGGATGGGTTCAACAGGAGATCTGTTTAGCATGGAGCAGCCACCTAACAGGAGTGCTAATAAACAGACCGGTAAAGCACGCATAGTATTTCCTCGATATAGGGTAGACCAGGGGGCTATTGAATCAGGTGCTTGCATAAATGACAAGACGGGCATGCGCCCGTCTTGAAAGATACTGCTTAGCGGTAAGGCGATTACCAGCCTTTAACAGCGCCGCCGTTGAAGATTTTGTTCGCTGCTTCGTACACTTCGTCAGACTGGTAAGCCTGAACGAATTTTTTCACGTTTTCAGCGTCTTTGTTATCTTCACGAGAAACGATCATGTTCACGTAAGGAGAGTCTTTACCTTCAACGAAGATACCGTCTTTCGCCGGAGTCAGGTTGATCTGGCTAGCGTAGGTGGTGTTGATGACGGCCAGAGCAATCTGTGCATCGTCCAGAGAACGTGGCAGCTGCGGTGCTTCCAGCTCAACAATCTTCAGGTTTTTCGGGTTTTCGGTGACGTCCAACACGGTTGGCAGCAGACCTACGTCATCTTTCAGTTTGATCAGACCTTCTTTTTGCAGCAGCAGCAGGGAACGGCCGAGGTTAGTCGGATCGTTCGGAACGGCAATCTGGGAACCCGGCTGCAGCTCGTCCAGAGATTTGATTTTCTTAGAGTAGCCAGCAATTGGGTAAACGAAGGTGTTACCGACGGAAACCAGTTTGTAGCCACGGTCTTTAATCTGCTGGTCCAGGTACGGCTTGTGCTGGAAGGCGTTAGCGTCGATGTCACCTTTGCTCAGCGCTTCGTTCGGCAGAACGTAGTCGTTGAAGGTCACCAGCTCTACGTCCAGACCGTATTTTTCTTTCGCCACTTTCTGCGCGACTTCAGCAACCTGCTGTTCCGCACCGACGATGACGCCGACTTTAATATGGTTCGGATCTTTTTCATCCTGGCCGCAACCAACAAGTGCCAGAGAACCAATCAGGGCTCCAACTGCCGCAAAGGTTTTAAACTTGAACGCCATGCTTATATCCTTAAACTTTTGAGTTGTGTTGTGTGTAACGCTATTTATGAGTGACTGCCCGAACGATACGATCGCCAGATAGTTGAATTAAATAAACCAGAACGACCAGCAATACCAGTACTGTATTCATCACGGTGGCATTATAGCCAATGTAACCGTACTGGTAGCCAATCTGACCCAGCCCGCCAGCACCTACGGCACCGCCCATTGCGGAGTAGCCAACCAGCGTAATCAGAGTAATGGTCGCCGCATTCACCAGACCCGGCATGGCTTCCGGCAGCAGGACTTTACAGACGATTTGCATCGGCGTGGCGCCCATCGCGCGTGACGCTTCAATTAAACCGGTTGGGATTTCCAGCAGGGCGTTTTCAACCATACGGGCAATAAACGGTGCTGCACCCACGGTCAGCGGCACGATGGCAGCCTGTAAACCAATTGAGGTTCCGACGATCACGCGGGTAAACGGAATCATCCATACCAGTAAGATAATGAACGGGATGGAGCGGAAGATGTTGACCAGCGCGGAGAGCACGCGATACACCTTGCCGTTCTCGATAATTTGTCCCGGACGGGTGACATATAAAAGTACGCCAACCGGCAGGCCAATCACGAAGCCGAAAAAGCCCGACACGAATGTCATCGCCAGCGTTTCCCAGACGCCGCGCGCCAGTAACCACATCATGGCCTCAGACATAACCCAGTACCTCTACTTTTACATGGTGTTGCTGCAGCCAGGCAATGGCTGCTTGCGTATCTTCCGGGGTGCCGTGCATTTCAGTCAGCATAATGCCGAACTTCACGCCGCCCGCGTAATCCATCTGCGCACTAATAATGTTGTTATTAACGTTAAAACGACGCGCGGTTTCTGACAGCAGTGGGGCATCAACCGATTGACCGGTGAATTCCATGCGCAGCATAGGCACGCTATCGGCGTTCTGCTGTTCTTTAAGACGAGCCTGGTAGTCTTCCGGAATATCCAGATGCAATGTGGCTTGAATAAACTGCTGAGCCAGCGGCGTCTTCGGATGAGAGAACATCTCGCTCACCGTATCTTGCTCAATCAGTTCACCGTTGCTGATCACCGCGACACAGTCGCAGATGCGTTTCACCACGTCCATTTCATGGGTGATGAGCAAAATGGTCAGCCCCAGACGGCGGTTAATGTCTTTCAGCAGTTCCAGGATCGAACGAGTGGTTGCTGGGTCTAATGCGCTGGTGGCTTCATCGCACAACAGCACCTTAGGGTTGCTGGCCAACGCACGGGCAATGGCCACGCGCTGTTTTTGCCCGCCGGAAAGGTTCGCCGGGTAGCTATCGTGTTTATCGCCCAGACCAACGAGATCCAGTAATTCGGTGACACGACGCTTGATTTCATCTTTTGGCGTATTGTCGAGTTCCAGCGGCAGCGCAACGTTACCAAATACGGTACGTGAAGAGAGCAGGTTAAAGTGCTGGAAGATCATGCCAATCTGACGACGAGCTTTAGTCAGTTCGGTCTCAGATAATGCAGTCAGATCCTGGCCGCCGACCTGAACGCTGCCCTCGGTTGGGCGCTCAAGCAGGTTGACGCAGCGAATCAGCGTACTTTTACCTGCACCGGATGCGCCAATGACGCCATAAATTTGTCCAGCGGGCACGTGCAGGCTAACGTTATTTAGCGCCTGTATCGTACGGTGGCCCTGCTGGAACACTTTGGTGATATTCGAAAGTTTAATCATTAGATTATTTATTATCGGTTAGGTGTTATCCACGGCATTTTGTTCTGCCAGAGACGGGCGATGACCGTCAACAAAACGGATGTTAAGGCATCTAGACGTCTAAATCAATCTTCTTTATGCGATCGTCGCTTTCTTGCTTGTTGAAACATGCGATACTAAAGACACATGCCTTATTCAGGAGCAACACGGTGGCAAAGTCCGTACCCGCAATTTTTCTCGATCGTGATGGCACGATTAATGTCGATCATGGCTACGTCCATGAAATTGATGATTTCGAATTTATCGATGGCGTCATTGACGCAATGCGTGAATTAAAAGAAATGGGCTATGCCCTGGTGCTGGTCACTAACCAATCGGGTATTGCTCGCGGGAAATTTACCGAAGCGCAGTTTGAAACGCTGACGGAATGGATGGACTGGTCACTGGCCGACCGCGGTGTGGATCTTGATGGCATCTATTTCTGTCCGCACCACCCGCAGGGAACGGTCGAAGAGTACCGTCAGGTATGCGACTGTCGTAAACCGCATCCGGGGATGTTCAAGTCGGCGCAGGAATATCTGCACATTGATATGTCTTCTTCTTATATGGTTGGTGACAAAATTGAAGACATGCAGGCAGCTGCCGCAGCGAACGTTGGTATGAAAGTGCTGGTGCGTACCGGTAAACCCGTTACTGAAGATGCAGAAAAAGCCGCGGATTGGGTGATTAATAGCCTTGCAGACCTACCGGCAGCTATCAAAAAGCAGAAATAAGCGGCAAAAAGGTGAAAAGGTGAGCGGTTGAGAAAAAAATGCATTTTTCCTCTTGTCAGCCTGAAATTACCCCCTATAATGCGGCCCCACTGAGACGGAACAACGGCAAACAAGCCGCCGGGTCAGCGGGGTTCTTCTAAGAACGCCGGCAGAGAAAAGCGAAATTAAA
>NZ_JAKCNS010000004.1 GCF_021440345.1 Kluyvera intermedia | reverse complement strand
AAGTTGGAGTCATTACCCGTACCCTGCGTAATATAGACCTCAATTTATTGACCATATTTGAAGCGGTATACGTCCATAAAGGTATAGTCAATGCCGCAAAAGTTCTGAATCTTACGCCGTCGGCTATCAGTCAATCGATCCAAAAACTCAGACTGTTGTTTCCCGACCCGCTGTTCATCCGTAAAGGCCAGGGCGTAACGCCAACAGCCTATGCGACCCATCTGCATGAATATATTAGCCAGGGGCTGGAATCTATCCTCGGAGCTTTAGATCTCAACGGCAGCTACGACAAACAACGAGTGATCACCATTGGCACCGCGGCGTCGGTCGGGGCGATAGTGATGCCTGTCATCTATCAGGTGGTCAAAAAAACGTACCCGCAGGTGCTGCTGCGTAATGTTGCCGTCACCGATGCCAATACCCAGCTTAGCCAGTTCCAGACCGACTTAATTATCGATAACCACGAACACAACAACCCTCGCACCCTGGGGCGCCATCCGCTATTCAGCGACAAGCTGGTGCTGGTGTGTCGTAACGACCACCCGGCCCATGATGCAGAACCCTCTGTCGATACGCTGATGCAGTATGAACACACCCTGCTGACAATGGACGGTGCGGGCCAGAACGACCTGTACAAGCGCATTCGCGATATGTTGCCTGACCGCCAGGTCAGCGTAAGCAGTTACAATCTGTTCACTATCGCGTCACTGATCGCTTCAAGCGATCTAATTGGCATCATGCCGCTACGCTTTTACCATATCTTCAAACAGTGCTGGCCGCTGCGCGCGCTGGACTTTGCGCCATTGCAGCAAGAACAGGTTGATTTTTCATTGCATTACAACAAACTCAGCCTGCGTGACCCGGTAATGCAAAACATTATCAACGTCATTCATGAGGCATTCTGAGCCTCCAGCCCCAGCGACTCCGTCGCCGGCAAAAAAGCATTATTCAACAACTATTTTACAATTTGCCGGCCTGTTAGGCTGCTTTATGCCCCATTTCAATGGTATACTGCCTGTCATTAATTCAAAAATAGTTGATAAATACAACAATACCTTGAATTGAAAAGCTTTCCCTCGATACTCGGAACTGGAAGACGCATGCTATGAGTAAACCCATTGTGATGGAACGCGGTGTTAAGTACCGTGATGCCGATAAAATGGCCCTTATCCCGGTAAAAAACGTCGTCACAGAGCGTGAAGCGCTGTTACGAAAACCGGAGTGGATGAAAATCAAACTTCCGGCAGACTCCTCCCGTATCCAGGGTATTAAAGCCGCCATGCGTAAAAATGGCCTGCACTCCGTCTGTGAAGAAGCATCCTGCCCTAACCTGGCGGAATGCTTTAACCACGGAACTGCGACCTTTATGATCCTCGGCGCTATCTGTACGCGCCGTTGCCCATTCTGCGACGTCGCCCACGGCCGCCCGGTAACACCGGACGCCAACGAACCGCAGAAACTGGCACAGACGATTGCCGACATGGCCCTGCGCTATGTGGTGATTACCTCGGTGGATCGTGACGATCTGCGCGATGGCGGTGCCCAGCATTTTGCAGACTGCATCTCAGCAATTCGCGAGAAGAGCCCAACCATCAAAATTGAAACGTTGGTGCCGGACTTCCGTGGACGTATGGATCGCGCACTCGAGATCCTGACCGCCACGCCGCCAGACGTATTCAACCACAACCTGGAAAACGTACCGCGTATCTACCGTAACGTTCGCCCGGGCGCTGATTACAACTGGTCGCTGAAACTGCTGGAGCGTTTTAAAGAAGCGCATCCGGATATCCCGACCAAATCGGGTTTGATGGTTGGTCTGGGTGAAACCAATGCCGAAATCATCGAAGTAATGCGTGACCTGCGCCGCCACGGCGTCACCATGTTGACGCTCGGCCAGTATCTGCAGCCAAGCCGTCACCACCTGCCGGTACAACGCTATGTTAGCCCGGACGAATTTGAAGAAATGAAAGCCGAAGCGATGGCGATGGGCTTTACTCACGCAGCCTGCGGCCCGTTTGTTCGTTCGTCGTACCACGCGGATCTCCAGGCCAAAGGCATGGAAGTGAAGTAAGGTTCGTCAGCGAAATAAAAAAAAGCCGCTCTCTTACCGAAAGCGGCTTTTTTATCATTCAGCGCGACACAAACTGTTGCAATAAAATACCATTAGCGATGATTTAGCCCATGAAAAAGGGCCACAACGTCATACGCTGTAGCCCCTTTCGCAGAGTTGACCCTGCGCATGAGATGCACGCTTTCTGCAACTCACGTTAAACGCTGCCCTGCTTACTCTTTATGAGAGAGCTTCTCTGCCGGAGTCTCATCTGCGCTTTTCTGCGCGCTGGTTTCATCGTCATTCATGGCTTTCTTAAAGCCTTTGATTGCTGAACCCAGATCTCCACCCAAAGTCCGTAATTTTTTGGTACCAAACACCAGAACAATCAGTGCTGCCACTACCAGCAGTTTGGTAATACTAATCTCACCCATAGATACCTTCTTCTCAAAAACAGGCTGCAAAATGCGCCACATCACTGTGGTCTATTAACGGTCATCTGGCGCGTGCACACAATAGCAATCTGTAACAAGGTGAATCAAGCATTGTTTAAAAAAACGTCATGTTAATTGCGGTAGCGCAAAGCGCCGGTTCTGCAGCACGGGAAGCTGCTGTCGAACGGTTAAAAGATGTTCGCGCTGGACCTCGCAAACGATCAATTGCGGTAATTGGGTCGCCCCCGCCAGCGTGACGCCAAGAGGATCGATAATCCGGCTTTGCCCAATATTACGGCTTCCACACTCCCCGCTTGCCACCAGATAACAGGTTGTGTCCAGGGCACGAGCGGCCAATAGCGTTGACCAATGGTACTCCTTCAGCGGGCCACGGACCCAGGCGGCGGGAAGTACCAAAATTTCCGCCCCCTGCAATGCGAGGGCTAGCGCCATATCGGGAAAACGCAGATCGTAGCAGGTCATCAATCCGACCTGGAAACCAGCAACCTCAATCAACGGCGGCAACGCTTTTCCGGCATCAACGTGTTTCGATTCCTGAATAGAGAACGCGTCATAGAGATGCAGTTTATGATAGTGGGCAATCACCTCCCCTGCACGCAGGACCACCAGCGTGTTGTTTGCCCGCCCCTCCCCCGATGGCGTATGAATGGTCAGTACCGTGGTGAGCGTATCATTGCGGCTCTGGGTTTTTAGTTGCTGCATAAAGCCGCCATCAAGTGGCTGAGCCGATTTAACCGACAGGTCGGGATCGCTATCATCACGTGCCAATAGCGCCTCAGGCAACACCAGTAGCGCGGCCCCCTGTTCAGCCGCAGATTGCATCAACCTCACGCAGGTTTGTGCATTCATTTGCCACTCTGGCGTCACGACGAACTGCCCCGCTGCAACCCGCATCTTCACCTCCACCTTTTGCTAATATATCAACATCATGAATAATGATGAGTCTTCAGCTCACTATTCTGATGACAGCAACCCGTAATTTATTGAGTATATAGGCATATTGACCCTTTCGACGTTAAACTCAGGGCATTGTTAATAAATGGCAGGAACCAGGAATGATGCAACTTTTATTAGCCGTATTTATCGGCGGGGGCACCGGGAGCGTAGCCCGCTGGCTGCTGAGCCTAAAGCTTAACCCCATGCACCATGCACTTCCGCTGGGCACGCTAACAGCAAACCTGATTGGCGCATTTATCATTGGCGCGGGGCTGGCCTGGTTTAACCGCTTGCCGCAGGTTGACCCAATCTGGAAGCTGCTTATCACGACCGGTTTTTGCGGCGGGTTAACAACCTTCTCGACGTTTTCCTCTGAGGTGGTCTTTTTGTTGCAGGCGGGGAGATTTAGCTGGGCACTGTTGAATGTCGCCGTGAACCTACTGGGCTCGTTCGCCATGACGGCGCTCGCATTCTGGCTATTCAGTACCAGCCGCTAGAAAAAGAATAAAAAAAACCCGCGATTAAGCGGGTTTTGAATTCTGACTGCTATTGTCGCTTACAGAGCGGTTACGTTAGCAGCAGAAGGGCCTTTGGCACCGTTAGTGATTTCGAACTCTACACGCTGACCTTCAGCCAGAGTTTTGAAACCGTTGGTCTGGATTGCAGAGAAATGTACGAATACATCTTTGCTACCATCTTCCGGAGTAATGAAACCGAATCCTTTGGACTCATTAAACCACTTAACGTTACCTTTAATCTTAGACATCAAAATTACCTTTATATGAAAAAACGACACTAATCTGTGTCAGTTAACAGTACAACAATTGTGGTGCGTTTTGTCCAGCCCAAGTTTGTTAAAAAGTGATAAATGTCGCTAACTTTTATTCGCAGGTTGACTTTGTCGTTATTTTAGCTACAAGCTCCATTTTTAGAACTGAAAACGCAGCCAGGCGAAGTAGACATTACCGTTATTGTAAGTACCCGGAATGTAGGTCATCTGGAACGTTGCCGGTCCATAGCCAATTGATGCCATCGGCAGCAGAACCGGAACGGGAATGTAATTCCAGTTATCCCGCGCCGTTACCCCTACGGTATACCCCAGACCCCAATGGAAATTATCGTCCGCCAGTGGCCTCCAGGTAGCTTCCCAACCGTAGCCGCCGATAGGCTCCCATTTGTTAAAGGAGTCCTTGAAAGCCATTAAGTAGATACCGTGCCAATTCCCTTTGTCATCCCAGCGAGATACGCCGAAGCCAGCGCCCCATGGACGTTCGTTGTATTTGTCAGTTTTATCTTTATCGTAAGCAAATCGCGCATGCCAGGTAATCACCGGCACATACAGATCGTAACTCTGCGGCGCTTCCCAGGTTTGCACCACGTTGTTGCTCAACGTGTTGTAACCGTCTTTGAGCGTCTGGGTAAAAGAGGCATCGGCAGGCTGAACCGCCCCTGATAGCCCTACCGCAGCAATCAGCAGTGAGGGAAATTTATTAAGTTTAAACACGATACCCTCCCCAATGAATCATCTATTAAAAATAGTCCATTAAGATCTCACCTTACGGTATCGGGTGATGCTGCCAACTTA
>NZ_JAKCNS010000038.1 GCF_021440345.1 Kluyvera intermedia | reverse complement strand
GCGGATGCAGACTCCGACGCGGACGCGGATGCGGATGCCGATGCAGACGCTGATGCAGATGCGGATGCCGATGCCGACGCTGATGCCGACGCCGATGCAGATTCCGACGCGGATTCCGACTCCGACTCCGACTCCGACTCCGACGTCACTCTCGACGCCAAATTTGATATTTCGGGTGGTTCGAAGATTACCCACGTCAATGGGGGGAGTTCAGATCCTAACGGCTTCGATGTCGATGGTAGCGGCAAGATTATTTCGGTGGGCGAGAACGTCGTGCTCTGGGTTTCTAAGGGCGATGTTGGAAAATACGTTTCCAGTTATATTCCAGAAAAAAATCTCCATACCTATGATCAGGGTAATGTCAACGGCACCCCAGGTAAATCTGATGTCTTCGTACTGCACGACAGCAGTACCTATACACAGGGCGACAACACGCAGCAGGGGATGAATGCGGTCAACGGGAACCGGGAATCCAGTACCAGTAATGCGCACGATTATATCTTTGTCGCGGGATCCTCAAGCTGGAATTCGAGTTATGGTTCAGCGAATGGCAGCAGTAGCAATATCAACTATTTCGAGAGTATTAACGTCACCATCGGGGGCAAAACCTATCAAGGCAACAACCGACTGACGGATGTTATCTCGGGAGATGGTAAAGAAGGGCTGGATCCAGGTCATTCAGATACCAAAACGACATGGCAGTACGACCTGAATATCGATGCCGACCTCAATGGTGGCGGTGATGGCGACCATATTAAGTCAATCACGCTGAACGGGTTGCCGGTAGGATCTACCGTGAGTTATCTGGATGCCAACGGTCATCCTGTCGTGGGTGCGGTTGACGGCGCTGGCAGCATCACTATCGATGTGGGCAACAATACCAATCTCGATATGGGTCTGACCATCACCTCTCCGACTGAAATCACCAACAAGGGATCGGTCAACGTCGATATCACGGTCGAAGTGGACGGGACTGAACATCCGTCCGGAGAAATCGTTGACGACGACCAAACGCACCATATCCCAATCACCGGGGGTGAAGACGCGCATGCCGACAGCGAGATGATTAATACGCTGGAATTCGTGCACGATGCGCAGCACGTCTCCGAAGATCATACGGATACGGCAAACTCCGGCGATCATCAGGAAGAGAGCAACTCAACGGACCTGACGGACAATAGTGTTCACGACAGCAATGCCGCGGATGCGAATGTGACCGACCAGACCGAGGACCACGGTTTAACCGATCAGGCAGATCAGGCAGATCAGGCAGAAGATACCGGCTCTACCGCCCTTGTCGACGATGATGCATCAACAAATAGCGATAGCACCAGCATGCTGGTTGATAACGATAACCTCGACCTGAGCGCAGTGGGGAGCGATACCGCCCAGCTATCCACTGTGGAAGCTGAGCCGGAAAGTTCGCTAAATCTCCTGCTCGATGACATTGATACTCACCTCACCGAGGCCGATAGCGCCCAGAGCGTGGAACCGCAAGAAGAGTCATCGGTGGCGACAGCAACCGCAGAACCTGACCAGGAGAACACTCTCGATCTGAGCGACATCATCCATGATGACGATGCCAAAGATCTGAGTTCGTTGATTCAGGTGCCTGATGCGACAGAGGATAACGGGACGGCAGGACATGTTCAGGATGTCGCTGCGGAAGGCTCAGATGCGCAAGGCAGTGAAACCTGGGCCGCACCGGATACCGCAGAGCTGGATCATTTAATTGCCCAACCGGATACAGACTCTTAAAACCGATGGGGTCGGTGAAAACCGCCCCCCCTTTTTCTCCGTCAGGGGTATCAGGATGACTATCAACTCGTAAGTTATTATGCGTTGATAATACGGTGGTAGCGCTTATGCGCAGCACCAATAAAAACCAAATACGGGCACAACACGGGATACAGAACGGCTGCATAACAACCATCATGCTGGTGATCAAAAAACCACCATTATTAGTCATGATGGAGCAATAGTTCTAAGTGATATTATGAGCCCTATCCTGGGTACGGTTGTTGTCCCCGTGAAAAACAGCGCTATTTTTTCTTTTTTGTCTGAAGACATTGCCTCTGGCGGATTGGGCCACTAGTCAGGGAAATGAACGTAAGGAAAGGACGACATGATGAATAAACACATTCGGGTATTAACGGGTATCTCTTTGCCGCTGCTGTTCGCTAATACCGTTAGCGCAGCCTCACTGGAACAGGCCGTCAAAGACAGTTTGCTGTGGCACCCGCAGGTCAGCGCCTCGGTGAACAGCCGGTATTCCGCCGACCAGGATCTACGCGCGGCAAAAGGCGGATATCTGCCATCATTAGATCTGTCCGCCGGTACCGGCTGGGAACAGACCGATAACGCCAGCACGCGCGCTGCCGACGACCACCGACGTAACCTGCACCGCAGCGAGTCCAGCATCAATCTGCGTCAGAACGTGTTTAACGGTTTTGCCACCACCAGTGAAGTCGCCCGCCAAACGGCGACCGTCAACTCTCGCGCCTACTCAGTGATGAACACCAGCGAAGTCACGGCGCTAACGGCAATCCAGAGCTATCTCGACGTACTGATGCGCCAGCGCATGGTGAAACTGGCCCAGGATAACCTGAAGAACCACGAACGTATCTTTGATCAGATCCGTCTGCGCACCGAACAGGGTGTAGGGCGTACGGCCGATGATGAACAAGCACAGGCGCGTCTGGCGCAGGCGAAAAACAACCTGCTGACCGAGCAAACCAATCTCGAAGACGCCCAGGCTAACTATTACAGCGTGGTGGGCAAAGAGGCCGATGGGCTCTCCATGCCAATGACCACTAAAATTCCGGCAACTCAGGCGGAAGCGCGTAAGCAAATGCTGGACAACAGCCCGCTGCTGAAACAGGCAGACTCGGATGTCGACGCGACACGCCAACAGTACGAAGCGGCAAAATCTCGTTTCTACCCAAGCGTGGACGTCGATGTCGGCCGTCGTATGGATAATAATACGGACGGAACCCGCGGCCACGACCAGGAGTGGCAGGCGATGGTCAGAATGAACTACAACCTGTTCAACGGCGGTAGCGATCAGGCGCAACTGTCATCTTACGCATATAAAATGCAGGAAGCCCAGGACGTCAAACGCAACGCGCTGCGCCAGCTGGATGAAGAGCTACGTCTGTCCTGGAACGCCTGGCAGAACGCAAAACAGCAGGTACCGATTGCCAAAGACTATGCCGACCGCAGCGCCGTGGTGCGTACCGCCTATCAGGAGCAGTTCAGCATCGGCGAACGTAGTCTTCTGGATATGCTGGACAGCGAAAATGAAGTGTTCGATGCCCAGCGTCGTTACGTGCAGATGCAGTTTACGGAGATGTTTACCACCTACCGTATCAACGCACGAATTGGCGATCTGTTAAAGCAGCTTAATATTCAGGCACCATCGGCAGCACAACCGGTAGAGGCGCAACAAACCGCACACTCCAACTTACCTGAACTGAAGTAACAGATTTTGGGCCTGTGGGTTATCTCAGCGTAAGGTGAGATAACCCTTTATATTCTTTAGCCTATGCGATTTTTTCGCTGGTATATAAGGTCTGACTATGGCGTCTTATACTGACCCACTTGAGCAAACCACCTCCGCACCTGATGAAACCATCAGGCACGATCCACGTCAAAACCATGACGACCCCCTGCTCGACTCGCTGTTGATCGTCTGCAAACTGCATAACATTATCACCAGCCGTAATGTCTTAACCGCTGGCCTGCCTTTGCAGGAAAACCAGTTAACTCTCAGCGCATTTCCGCGCGCAGCGCAGCGCGCTGGCCTGAAAGCGCGAGTGCTTCTGCGGCCGCTGGAAAAAATCTCCCCACTGTCGCTGCCCGCAATAGTGCTGCTGAAAAACGATCAGGCTGCGGTGTTGATTGGCTGGGATGACCAGCAGCGTGCCCGTCTGCTGCCTACAGAAACGGAAGGCGGGGAAATTCTGCTGGAACGTGAAGCGCTGGCGGAAAACTACAGCGGCAAAACTATTTTCATTCAGCCGGGACACGAATTCGACAACCAGCCCACGGCCACCATTCCACAAACCAAATCCTGGTTTAAAGACACCTTAAAGCTGTCGAAGTATCTCTATCTCGATTCCATCGTCGCCAGCTTTATCATTAACATTATCGCTATCGCCACGCCGCTGTTCGTCATGAACGTCTACGACCGCGTGGTACCAAACCAGGCCACCGCCACCCTGTGGGTGCTGGCCATCGGTATTTCTATCGCCTTTGTTTTCGACCTCATTTTGAAAATATTGCGTGGAATCTGCCTCGATATAGCGGGTAAGAAAACCGATCTTATTGTTTCCGCTGCACTATTTGAACGCGTGCTTGGTATGAAAATGAAGCTGCGACCAAATCGCGTCGGTGGCTTCACCCAGCAATTTCAGGAATACCAGTCAATCAGGGACTTTCTCTCCTCATTGACGCTGACCATGTTGATCGACTTTCCTTTCACTTTGCTGGTGCTATTGGTTATTGCCATTGTGGGTGGGCCGCTCGCATTCATTCCAGTGCTGTGTTACCCCATTGCACTCCTTGCTAACTGGCTCATCCAGAAACCTTTGCAAGTTCAAATACAGAAAACCTATAGCCTATCTACAGAGAAGCAGGCGATGCTGGTTGAAACGCTCACGGGCCTTGATGCAATTAAGGTTAATAATGCGCAAAGCGAACGCCAGTATCAGTGGGAACAGATAATCAGCCAGCTCAGCAAACTGGAATTACGGGTAAAGTCTCTTTCTTATATGGCTGTCAACTTTACCGCGTGGATCCAGAAAATTGCGGGCGTAGCGATGATTATCGTAGGTGTTTACAGCATCATTGGCGGCAATCTCAGCATGGGTGGGCTTATCGCCTGCTACCTGCTGAACCGCCGTGCGATGATGCCCATTGGTCAACTTTGCGGCCTTATCACCCGCTACCAGCGCGCGAAAATGACCAAAGCCACCATCGACCGGATGATGGATCTGGAACAGGAAGTGCAGGATGGTGAGGTCCCGCTGAAACGCGAGACGCTCTCCGGGGCCATTGAGTTCCGCGATGTCTCCTTCCGCTATCCGCAAAACCAGTATCTGTCGCTGAACGGCATTTCACTCAAAATTGAGCCGGGTGAAAAAGTGGGGATCATTGGCCGTAGCGGCTCCGGAAAAAGTTCTCTGGCGAAATTGCTGGTCGGTTTTTACCAGCCTGAGGGTGGGACAATCCTGATAGATGGCATTGATGCTCGCCAGCTCGACGTCAACGACGTGCGCCATAATATTGGCTATGCGCCGCAGGACATTCACCTGTTCAGCGGCACGCTGCGCGAGAACCTGCTCAGCGGCGCCAGCTACGTCGATGATGAAACGATGATCCGCGCAGCAACGGTGGCCGGCGTACATGAGTTCGCCCGACGTCATCCTTCCGGCTACAACATGCAGGTTGGCGAGCGCGGGATGAACCTTTCCGGCGGTCAACGACAGGCCGTGGCTCTTGCCCGCGCGCTGCTGCTTGACCCACCGGTACTGCTGATGGACGAGCCAACCAGTTCCATGGATAACACCAGCGAAGACTTGATTAAGAAGGCGCTAACGCCAATGGTGAGCAATAAAACGCTGCTGTTGGTGACGCACCGCGCCTCCCTGTTATCGCTGGTTGACCGTCTGATAATCCTCGATAACGGTAAAATCATTGCTGATGGTCCGAAAGAAAGCGTCATGACGGCACTGAAAAAAGGACAAATTCATGCGCAACGCTAAACTCAACGGCCTGCTGAAGTGGCTCTTTGGCGACAAAAATGGCGCAACGATAACCACCAACGAAGTCAACAAAGCCCTGCTGGACGATTCGCCACGCGTGGTTCGTATCACCCTATGGGCGATTCTTGGCTTCTTTATCATCATGATTACCTGGGCTTCTTTAGCAGAAATCGACGAAGTGACGCGCGGCGAAGGTAAAGCCATACCTTCCTCGCGGCTGCAAAAAATCCAGAACCTCGAGGGCGGTATCGTCGCCGAGGTGTTTGTGCATGAAGGGGAAGTGGTGAAAGCAGGCGCTCCGCTGTTGCGTCTGGATGATACGCGCTTTCGTTCCAACGCCGGGGAATCCGAAGCGGACCGCTATGCATTGGAAGCCCGCGTTCAGCGGCTGACCGCACAGCTGGCCGATAAAGAAACCCTGACGCTGTCGCCGGATATCGTCGAGAAAGCGCCGGATATTGCCAACGGCGAAATGGAGCTGTTTACCAGCGTTAACAAGCGTATTCAGAGCGAACTGTCAGGGCTTGACGAACAACTGGTGCAGAAGAAACAGGAGCTGCTGGACTATCAGGCGAAGGCCGAACAGTACCGCCGTAGTCTGGGGCTGCTGCAGCAAGAAATCGGCATGTCTGAGCCGCTGGTCGCCAAGGGCGCCATCTCGCGCGTTGAGGTGCTGCGTCTGCGCCGCTCTGAAGTGGAAACCCGTGGGCAGTTGGAATCGGTCACCCTGGCGGTACCAAGAGCACAGGCGGCGATTAAGGAGATTGAGAGCAAGGTGGGTGAGACGCGCGGGCGCTACCGCAGCGAGGCGTTATCCCAGCTGAACGAAGCGCGTACCGATCTCAGTAAAATCGAAGCCACCGGGAAAGCCATCGATGACCGGGTGAATCGTACGCTGGTCACTTCGCCGGTGCGCGGCATCGTCCAGCAGCTGATGGTGAACACCATCGGCGGCGTGATTCAGCCGGGTAACGATCTGGTGGAAATCGTGCCGCTGGACGACACGCTGCTGATTGAAGCAAAAATTCGGCCACAGGATATCGCCTTCCTGCGTCCAGGCCAGGAGGCTATCGTTAAGTTCACCGCTTACGATTACACCATCTACGGCGGGATGAAAGGCAAGCTGGAGCAGATAAGTCCGGATACGGTGACGGATAAAGATGGCAAAAGTTTCTACGTTATCCGTCTGCGCACCGATAAAAACCATCTTGGCAGCGATGAAAAACCGCTGATTATTATTCCGGGGATGGTGGCGTCAGTGGACATTATTACCGGCAAGAAAACCATTCTGGCCTATTTGCTCAAGCCGATTCTACGAGCAAAAGCGGAAGCCTTCCGCGAACGCTAAATACAAAAAACCCGGCTTCGCGCCGGGTTTTTCTTCACTACTCGTTAATCTTTGGATGCTGCATCACCAGCTGCGTGCGTTTCTCCTGCAGCGCGGCAATCTCCGCATCGATATCTTCAATCTTGTGTTCGATGTGGTCGTGATGCTCCTGCAGGATCTCCTTCGCTTCCGCGATATCCGATGCCGCAGGTGTTGCGCCTTTCAGCGGACGGTTGGCGGTCTCTTTCATCATTACGCCGGTAATCAAACCAATCACCGCCACCACCATCAGATAATACGCGGGCATCATCAGGTCCTGAGTCGACTCCACCAGCCAGGCGGCCAGCGTCGGCGTCAGACCGGCAATCAGCACCGAGATGTTAAAGGCGCTCGCCAGCGCGCTGTAGCGGATATGCGTTGGGAACATCGCCGGTAACGATGATGCCATCACCCCGGTGAAGCAGTTGAGGATCACCGCCAGCAGCAGCAGGCCGGAGAAAATCAGGCCAATCGAGTTACTGTTAATCAGCACGAAGGCCGGAATAGAGAACACCAGCAGCGCGATACTTCCCACCACAACAAACGGACGACGACCAAAGCGGTCGCTCAGCAGCCCCATCACCGGCTGAACAAACAGCATACCAATCATAATGGCGATGATAATCAGCACGCCGTGATCTTCCGAGTAGTGCAGGTTATGCGACAGGTAGCTCGGCATGTAGGTCAGCAGCATGTAATAGGTGACGTTGGTCGAAATGACCAGACCAATACACGCCAGCAGGCTGCGCCAGTGCTTGGTTGCAATCTCTTTAAACGATACTTTTGGCCCTTCCTGCAGACCCTGACGATCGCCCTGTTCGAGCTTATCCACGTGCTGCTGGAACGCCGGTGTCTCTTCCAGTGCGTGGCGCAGGTAAAGACCGATAATCCCTAGTGGCAGCGCGACGAAGAACGGAATACGCCAGCCCCATTCAAGGAAGTTTGCCTCGCCTACGGCGGTGGACAGCAGAACAACCAGCCCGGCGCCCATCACGAATCCAGCAATCGAACCAAAGTCCAGCCAACTGCCCATAAAGCCACGCTTACGGTCAGGCGAGTATTCAGCAACAAAGATAGATGCCCCGGTATATTCCCCACCAACCGAGAAGCCCTGCGCCATTTTACACAGCAGCAGCAGGATCGGTGCCCAGATACCAATCGACTCGTACGATGGGATAAGACCAATACAGAAGGTACTGAGCGACATAATGATGATGGTCATAGAAAGAATCTTCTGTCGACCGTATTTATCCCCGAGCATCCCGAAGAACAGACCGCCAAGCGGACGAATCAGGAAGGGAACGGAGAATGTCCCTAGAGCGGCAATCATCTGTACGCTGGGATCGGCATCCGGGAAGAACACTTTACCTAACGCATAAGCAACGAAGCCGTAGACACCAAAATCAAACCACTCCATTGCGTTGCCCAAAGATGCTGCGGTAATCGCCTTGCGCAATTTACCATCGTCGATGATGGTGACGTCACGTAACGTGATCGGTTTTACTTTTTTCCTTCTAAGCATGGTTTTCCTCGTTCAATTTCGCCTTGAACGCACACCCAGTGGCGGCAAACAGCACGGTGTTTGCGAAGGTGCGTAAAGGGAACCGTGGAGATTCTGGTTCCGTTTATCCAAGCGTAGCAGGTTTGTATGTCTTCGCTGGAGGATGTTTCTCCAGACAATCAAACCTGTTGAGCCTGATGGCGAGTTAGTTAAAAAGGTACCCCTCGAAAAGTGATCGGCTGAGGGCTAATCCTTTTTACCCTAACAGCGATTAATATTGTGATCAACTTAACAAAACATCTCATCCTGTTTCTACCGTGTAATATTTCCCTGACATTTGCAGGACAATTTCGCATTTTCCCCTGCACCACCTCATCGTCTAACACCTCCATTTCCCCTCCATTTAAAACAAGATTTATTTCAAAATAATTCACAATATTTTCACAGCTTTTTTATTTCTCATCAGATTCCTGATTTCACTTATGAAATATGTGATCCATATAACTAAAACGCTGTTTTATTTTCATTGAATCAATATTCCAGTAAATGCATTATAGCGTCCGAAAACGCGTTGAAGATGCCAGAAAACGCCGCCCACCACGGGTGATAACTGGGATAAAAACATTAGATGATATCAGACTAAATATATGAAATTATTATACTTAACCTCTTCTGTCACCACGTGGTGATACGAAGCGAGGATGCCACATGAAAATTAAAGCAACAATGGAACGAATCCCTGGCGGGATGATGCTTATCCCGTTACTGTTAGGCGCAGTGTTAAATACATTTGCTCCTACCACTGGCGAGTATTTTGGTTCTTTCACCAAAGGGATGATTGGCGGAACGGTACCTATTCTGGCAGTCTGGTTCTTCTGTATTGGGGCATCGATTGATTTACGCGCCACCGGTACGGTATTACGTAAATCCGGCACGCTGGTGCTGACGAAAATCGCCGTCGCCTGGGTCGTGGCAATGATTGCCGCAACATTTATTCCTGATACCGGAATTCAGACCGGATTCTTCGCCGGTCTGTCGGTTCTGGCTATCGTGTCCGCGATGGATATGACCAACGGCGGTCTGTACGCCAGCCTGATGAATCAGTACGGCACCAAAGAAGAATCTGGCGCATTCGTGCTGATGTCTCTGGAATCCGGCCCGCTGATGACGATGGTTATCCTCGGTTCCGCAGGTCTGGCTTCCTTTGAGCCGCACCACTTTATCGGCGCCGTCCTGCCATTCCTGATTGGTTTTGCGCTCGGTAACCTTGACCACGATCTGCGTTCATTCTTCAGTAAAGCAACGCCGGTTCTGATTCCGTTCTTCGGCTTTGCTCTGGGTAACACCATCAACCTGAACGTCATCCTCGACACCGGTCTGCTGGGTATCGTGCTGGGCGTAGCGGTTATCGTCATCACCGGTATTCCGCTGATTATTGCCGACCGCGTGATTGGCGGTGGCAACGGTACTGCTGGCGTGGCGGCTTCCTCCGCTGCCGGTGCCGCGGTTGCCAACCCGGTCATCATCGCGCAGATTAACCCGTCGTTTGCACCGGTTGCCGCCTCCGCTACCGCGCTGGTTGCCGCAAGCGTCATCGTGACGGCGATTTTGGTACCGATTATTACTGCGCTGTATGCCAAACGTTACGGAGCACCAAAGCCCGCCGAAATCGAAGCGCAGGCCGTATCGCAAGCCGCTCACCACTAATCTTTCACCCCCCTCGCCCGAGGGGGGTTTACGTTTTGCCTCTCCCCTTTCTTCCTCCCTCGTCTGGGATAACACCGACAAATGCAGGGTTTTGTTGTATCATTAAGGCCATTTTCGGCGTTTTGCCGTTTTACAGGCCCTTGCCTTTCGCCCCGCACTTTTGAGGATACTTCCCATGTCATTACCCCATTGCCCACAATGCAATTCCGAATACACCTATGAAGACAACGGCATGTTCATCTGCCCGGAATGCGCGCACGAGTGGAACGATGCTGAACCGGCGCACGACAGCGATGAGCTGATCGTCAAAGATGCTAACGGTAACCTGCTGGCCGACGGCGACAGCGTCACCGTGGTAAAAGATCTGAAGGTGAAAGGTAGCTCTTCCATGCTGAAAATCGGCACCAAAGTGAAGAACATCCGCCTGGTCGAAGGCGATCACAACATCGATTGCAAAATCGACGGTTTCGGCCAGATGAAGCTGAAATCTGAGTTCGTGAAAAAGAACTGATTTGAGCATCAGTATTGCCGGATAGCGCGACGTTTATCCGGCAATATGCCTCCCGCCACGCTTCGCTCCCTGAACCGACACGCACTACACTTACTGGGCTATCCTTACCTGAGGTAACGATCATGCCATTAAGTCCCTATCTCGCTTTTTCCGGCAACTGCGCCGACGCTATCGCCTATTACCAACAGGCGCTGGGCGCGGAGTTGCGCTACAAAATCAACTTCGGCGAAATGCCCCCCTCCGCCATGGATGACGAAGGCGGCTGCCCGTCCGGTCTCCAATTCCCCGACAGCGCCATCGCCCACGCCAACCTCCACATTGCGGGCAGCGATATCATGATGAGCGATTCCGTCCCGGCAGATAACCTTCATTACGGCGGCTTTACTCTGGTGCTCGACACCCAGGACGTGAAAGAAGGTAAACGCTGGTTCGACAATCTCGCCGCCAACGGCAAGGTTGAGATGCGCTGGCAGGAGACCTTCTGGGCGCACGGATTCGGTCGCGTCATCAACAGATATGGCGTGCCGTGGATGATTAACGTCGTCAAACAGCAGGAGCCAACGCTCTGATCCCACGGGAGGCGCGGCCTCCCGTCCTGTCATCAAATACCCGCCAAGAATTCATCCGACAGCAACTTTTCATTAACCAAAACGTCACACTAATTCGCCACGATGGGGCCACTTTTTAGAAGGGGTTCCAGCATGCAAACGATTATTCGCGTTGAAAAGCTCAACAAGACGTTCAATCAGCATCAGGTGCTTCACGCCATTGACCTGAACGTGCACGCCGGTGAGATGGTCGCTCTGCTTGGGCCATCCGGTTCTGGCAAATCCACCCTCTTACGTCACTTAAGCGGCCTGATTGTCGGCGATAAAACGCCGGACTGTCGCGTCGAACTGCTCGGTAAAACCGTCCAGCAGGCGGGTCGTCTGGCGCGCGATATTCGCAAAAGCCGCGCCCATACCGGCTACATCTTCCAACAGTTCAATCTGGTTAATCGCCTGAGCGTCATGGAGAACGTGCTGATTGGCGCGCTCGGCAGCACGCCGTTCTGGCGCACCTGTTTTAGCTGGTTTACCCGCGAGCAAAAGCAGCGCGCTTTGCAGGCGCTCACCCGCGTCGGTATGGCGCATATGGCCCACCAGCGCGTCTCGACCCTTTCCGGTGGCCAGCAGCAGCGCGTGGCGATTGCCCGGGCGCTGATGCAGCAGGCCAAAGTGATCCTCGCCGATGAACCTATCGCCTCACTGGATCCTGAATCCGCGCGCATCGTGATGGATACCCTGCGCGACATCAACCAGACCGATGGCATCACCGTGGTGGTGACGCTGCACCAGGTCGACTATGCGCTGCGCTACTGCGAACGCATCGTCGCGCTGCGTCAGGGACACGTGTTCTACGACGGCAGCAGCCAACAGTTTGATAACGAACGTTTTGACCATCTCTACCGCAGCATTAACCGCGTCGAAGAGAACGCGCAGGCTGCCTGACATCCCCACAATGAGGAATGGAAATGAGCTATAAAACGGTTGCCGCGCTGGCCTTTACCAGCATGTTCAGTCTCAGCACCCTGCTCACTCCGGCGCACGCCGAAGAGCAGGAAAAAGCGCTGAACTTCGGCATTATTTCGACGGAATCACAGCAAAACCTAAAGCCACAATGGGAACCGTTCCTGAAGGACATGGAAAAGTCGCTGGGCGTGAAGGTTAACGCCTTCTTCGCGCCGGACTACGCCGGGATCATCCAGGGCATGCGCTTTAATAAAGTGGACATCGCCTGGTACGGTAACCTCTCCGCCATGGAAGCGGTGGATCGCGCCAATGGCTAGGTGTTTGCCCAGACCGTCGCCGCCGATGGCTCCCCAGGCTACTGGAGCGTGCTGATCGTCAACAAAGACAGCCCAATCAATAACCTCAATGACCTGCTTGCCAAGCGTAAAGAACTGACCTTCGGCAACGGTGACCCGAACTCCACCTCCGGCTTCCTCGTCCCGGGCTACTACGTCTTCGCCAAAAACAACGCCTCCGCCAGCGACTTCAAGCGCACGGTTAACGCCAGCCATGAAACCAACGCGCTGGCCGTCGCCAACAAACAGGTCGATGTCGCCACCAACAACACCGAAAACCTCGACAAGCTGAAGACCTCCGCGCCGGACAAGCTCAAAGAGCTGAAGGTTATCTGGAAGTCACCGCTGATCCCGGGTGACCCGATTGTGTGGCGTAAAAACCTGTCCGAAACCACCAAGGACAAGGTCTACAGCTTCTTTATGAACTACGGCAAGACGCCGGAAGAAAAAGCCGTACTGGAACGTCTGGGCTGGGCGCCGTTCCGCGCCTCCAGCGACCTGCAGCTGCTGCCGATTCGCCAGCTGGCACTGTTTAAAGAGATGCAGACCGTGAAGGGCAACGGCACGTTGAACGCCGATGAGAAGGCCACGAAGACCGCCGATATTCAGGCGCGTCTGAACGACCTTGACCGTACCACCGCAGCGATTGGCGCGATGACCTCGGTAACTAAAGCGGTGCAGTGACAGCTCCCCTCTCCCCCATGGGGAGAGGGCGAATTCAAACGGAGCAAATTATGCAACACACCATCACCGTTCCCCCGCCGAAGCGCAGCTGGTTCTCGCTGATGAGCTGGGCCATTTTGCTGGCCGTGCTTGCCGTCTCCTGGAAAGGCGCAGAAATGAACCCGGTGGCGCTGTTCACCGACGCGGGCAACATGGCGACCTTTGCCGCCGACTTCTTCCCCCCGGACTTTAGCCTGTGGCAGGACTATCTCAAAGAGATGGCCGTGACCCTGCAAATCGCCGTCTGGGGCACCGCGCTGGCGGTTGTCCTCTCCATTCCCTTTGGCCTGATGAGCGCCGAAAACCTGGTGCCGTGGTGGGTTTACCAACCGATGCGCCGCCTGATGGACGCCTGCCGTGCCATCAACGAAATGGTTTTCGCCATGCTGTTCGTCGTCGCCGTGGGTTTGGGCCCGTTCGCCGGGGTCATGGCGCTGTTTATTCACACCACCGGGGTGCTTTCCAAGCTGCTGTCGGAAGCGGTGGAAGCGATAGAACCCGGCCCGGTTGAAGGCATCCGCGCCACCGGCGCCAACAAAATTGAAGAGATCATCTACGGCGTACTACCGCAGGTGATGCCGCTTCTTATCTCTTATTCGCTGTACCGTTTTGAGTCCAACGTTCGCTCCGCCACCGTCGTCGGCATGGTCGGCGCAGGCGGTATCGGCGTGACCTTATGGGAAGCGATTCGCGGCTTTCAGTTCCAGCAAACCTGCGCATTGATGGTGCTCATTATCGTCACCGTCAGCCTGCTGGATTTCCTCTCTCAGCGTTTGCGTAAGCACTTTATCTGATTAGCGAGGTCTTGATGGCTATGCACTTGTCTACACATCCGACCAGTTATCCTACGCGTTATCAAGAGATTGCCGCTCGCCTGGAACAAGAGCTGCGGCAGAACTATCGCTGCGGCGATTACCTGCCCGCCGAGCATCAGCTGGCGGCACGCTTTGAAGTCAATCGCCACACCCTGCGTCGCGCCATCGATCAGCTGGTCGAAAAAGGCTGGGTACAGCGCCGCCAGGGGATTGGCGTGCTGGTGCTGATGCGCCCATTTGACTACCCGCTGAACGCCCAGGCGCGCTTCAGCCAGAATCTACTCGATCAGGGCAGCCATCCCACCAGCGAAAAGCTGCTGTCGGTGCTGCGTCCGGCCTCCGGGCATATTGCCGACGCGCTGGGGATTAACGAAGGCGACAACGTGATTCACCTGCGCACGCTGCGCCGGGTCAACGGCGTGGCCCTGTGCCTGATCGACCACTACTTTGCCGACCTCAGCCTGTGGCCGACGCTACAGCGCTTTAGCAGCGGATCGCTGCACGACTTTTTGCGCGAGCAGTCGGGCATTGCGCTTAAGCGGAGCCAGACCCGCATCAGCGCGCGCCGGGCGCAGGCCAAAGAGAGCCAGCGGCTGGAAATTCCCAACATGGCGCCCCTGCTGTGCGTGCGCACCCTGAACCACCGTGAAGGCGATGAGCAGGTGATGGAGTACTCCGTCAGCCTGACCCGCGCCGACATGATTGAATTTATTATGGAGCACTAATGGACGCTAATCACGCGACCCGCCAGCACTGGATGTCGGTGCTGTCACACAGCGACCCTGCCAGCCTCGCGGCAAAAATGGTCGCCCTGAATATCACCGCAGACTACGAAACGATCCGCGCGGCGGAAACCGGGCTGGTTCAGCTACAGGGACGCATGGGCGGCACCGGCGAGCGTTTTTTTGCCGGAGACGCCACCCTGACCCGCGCCGCCGTACGCTTGAGCAACGGCACGCTGGGCTACAGCTGGATACTGGGGCGCGACAAAGCGCACGCCGAGCGCTGCGCGCTGCTGGATGCCCTACTCCAGCAGCCAGCCCACTATCAAACATTATTAGAAACCCTCATTACCCCGCTGGAAGCCGACCGTACGGCGCGCATTGCCGCACGTCAGGCCGAGATCAACGCCAGCCGGGTCGACTTCTTTACGCTGGTTCGCGGAGACAACGCATGACCCTGGAAACCGCTTTTTCCCTCCCTGTGCAGGATGCCCAACACAGTTTTCGTCGCCTGTTAAAAGCGATGAGCGAGCCGGGCGTGATTGTCGCGCTGCATCAGCTCAAGCACGGCTGGCAGCCGCTCAATATCGCCACTACCAGCGTCCTGCTGACGCTGGCCGATAACGACACGCCGGTATGGCTGGCGGGCGCGCTGCATAACGATATCGTCTGCCAGAGCCTACGTTTTCACACCAACGCGCCGTTGGTTGAGCAGCCGCAGCAGGCAACCTTTGCGGTGTCGAACGACACCATCAGCCGTGAGCAGCTTGATGCACTGTGCGCCGGGAGCGCCGTGGCACCGGAAACCAGCGCCACGCTGATTGTGCAAGTTGCCAGCCTGAGCGGCGGCCGCATGCTGCGCCTGACCGGCGCGGGCATTCAGGATGAGCGCATGATCGCCCCGCAGCTACCGGAGTGCATTCTGCATGAACTGACCGAACGCCCGCACCCGTTCCCGCTCGGCGTGGATCTGATCCTCACCTGCGGCGAGCGCCTGCTGGCCATCCCGCGGACGACCCACGTGGAGGTTTGCTGATGTATGTAGCCGTCAAAGGGGGCGAAAAGGCGATTGCCGCCGCCCACCAGCTCCAGGAAAGCCGACGTCGGGGCGACACCGGCCTCGCCGAACTGAGCGTCGCCCAGATAGAACAGCAGCTGAATCTGGCGGTGGACCGGGTGATGACCGAAGGTGGCATTGCCGACCGCGAGCTGGCGGCGCTGGCGCTGAAACAGGCCAGCGGCGATAACGTCGAAGCCATTTTCCTGCTGCGCGCCTACCGCACGACGCTGGCGAAACTGGCGGTCAGCGAGCCGATAGATACCCGCAACATGCGCCTTGAGCGCCGTATTTCCGCCGTCTACAAAGACGTGCCCGGTGGACAGTTGCTCGGCCCTACCTACGATTACACCCACCGTCTGCTGGACTTCACCCTGCTGGCCAACGGCGAAGCCCCGGCGCTGAAAACCGAAGGCGGCGAGCCATCGCCATCTCCGCATGTCTTCAGCCTGCTGGCCCATCAGGGGCTGGCGAAGGCGGAAGAAGATCACGGCACAACGCCGGACGACATCACCCGTTCGCCGCCGGTTTACCCGTGTTCACGCTCGTCCCGCCTGCAGCAGCTGATGCGCGGCGACGAAGGCTATCTACTGGCGCTGGCCTATTCCACCCAGCGCGGTTACGGGCGCAACCACCCGTTCGCTGGCGAAATTCGCAGCGGCTATGTTGAGCTAGAAATTGTGCCGGAAGAGCTGGGTTTTGCGGTGAACGTCGGTGAACTGCTGATGACCGAGTGTGAAATGGTCAACGGTTTCGTCGACCCGGCTGACGAACCGCCGCACTTTACCCGCGGCTACGGTCTGGTGTTCGGCATGAGCGAACGCAAAGCCATGGCCATGGCGCTGGTCGACCGCGCCCTACAGGCCCCGGAGTACGGCGAGCACGCCGTCGGCCCGGCGCAGGATGAAGAGTTCGTCCTCGCCCACGCCGATAACGTCGAAGCCGCTGGCTTCGTCTCACACCTCAAACTCCCTCATTACGTCGATTTCCAGGCCGAACTGGAACTGTTGAAACGCCTGCAACGGGAGCAGAAAAATGGCTAATCTCAGCGGCTATAACTTTGCCTATCTCGATGAACAGACCAAACGCATGATCCGCCGCGCGATCATGAAAGCGGTGGCGATCCCCGGCTATCAGGTGCCGTTCGGCGGCCGCGAAATGCCGATGCCCTACGGCTGGGGGACCGGCGGCATTCAGCTTACCGCCAGCGTCATTGGCGAAGCGGATGTGCTAAAGGTTATCGATCAGGGGGCGGATGACACCACCAACGCCGTGTCGATCCGCCACTTCTTCCAGCGGGTCACCGGAGTGCATACCACCGAGCGCACCGAAGACGCGACGCTTATCCAGACCCGCCACCGGATCCCGGAAACACCGCTGGTTGAGGATCAGATCCTGATCTTCCAGGTGCCGATCCCGGAACCGCTGCGTTTTATCGAACCGCGCGAAACCGAAACCCGCACCATGCACGCGCTGGAAGAGTACGGCGTGATGCAGGTGAAGCTATACGAAGATATCGCCCGCTTCGGCCATATCGCCACCACCTATGCCTACCCGGTGAAGGTGAATGACCGCTACGTGATGGACCCCTCACCGATTCCAAAATTCGATAACCCGAAAATGGACATGATGCCCGCGCTGCAGCTGTTTGGCGCCGGGCGTGAAAAACGTATCTACGCCGTGCCGCCGTATACCCGCGTCGAGAGCCTCGACTTCGACGACCATCCGTTCACCGTGCAGCGCTGGGACGAACCGTGTGCCATCTGTGGTTCAACCCACAGCTATCTCGACGAAGTGGTGCTGGATGATAGCGGCAAACGGATGTTTGTCTGCTCCGATACCGACTACTGCCGCCAACAGAGCGAGGCCAAAAAGCCATGAGCCAGCCCTTACTTTCCGTTGACCGCCTGACCCACCTGTACGCGCCGGGTAAAGGTTTCAGCAACGTTTCATTTGATTTGTGGCCGGGCGAAGTGCTGGGCATCGTCGGCGAATCCGGCTCTGGAAAAACCACGCTGCTGAAGTCCATTTCCGCACGTTTGACACCGCAAGAAGGGGTCATCCGCTATCGGGACGATTCACTGTACGCCATGAGCGAGGCCGAGCGCCGCCGCCTGCTGCGCACCGAGTGGGGTGTGGTGCATCAGCATCCGATGGACGGCCTGCGCCGTCAGGTGTCGGCGGGCGGCAATATCGGCGAACGGTTGATGGCCACCGGCGCACGGCATTACGGCGAGATCCGCGCCACCGCCCAGCGCTGGCTGGAGGAAGTCGAAATACCGGCATCGCGTATCGATGACCTGCCCACCACCTTTTCCGGCGGCATGCAGCAGCGTTTGCAGATAGCCCGCAACCTGGTGACCCATCCGAAGCTGGTGTTTATGGACGAACCCACCGGCGGGCTGGACGTGTCGGTGCAGGCCCGCCTGCTCGACCTGCTGCGCGGCCTGGTGGTGGAGCTGAACCTGGCAGTGGTGATTGTGACCCATGATTTGGGCGTCGCGCGCCTGCTGGCTGACCGCCTGCTGGTGATGAAGCAGGGCCAGGTGGTGGAAAGTGGGTTAACCGACCGCGTGCTCGACGACCCGCACCACCCGTATACCCAGCTGCTGGTGTCATCGGTGTTGCAGAACTGACTTGTGTCGGCCTGATAAGAGAAGCGCGACCAGGTTCCCGGATGCACATACGTTAAAGAGGCGAAAAATGAACGCGATCCGCGTCGAAAATGTGAGTAAAACCTTTGTTCTTCACCAGCAAAACGGCGTGCACCTGCCGGTACTGCAAAACGCCTCGCTTGAGGTCAACAACGGTGAATGCGTGGTACTGCATGGCCATTCCGGCAGCGGTAAATCCACGCTGCTGCGCTCGCTTTACGCCAACTATCTGCCGGACGAAGGGCATATCCATATTAAACACGGCGACGAATGGGTGGATCTGGTGAGCGCCCCGGCGCGCAAAGTGGTGGAGATCCGCAAAACCACCGTCGGCTGGGTGAGCCAGTTTCTGCGCGTGATCCCGCGAATCTCGACGCTGGAAGTGGTGATGCAGCCGCTGCTCAATACCGGCGTACCGCGTGAGACCTGCGCCGCCAAAGCCACCCAGCTGTTGACCCGTTTGAATGTGCCGGAGCGTTTATGGCACCTCGCACCGTCGACCTTTTCCGGCGGTGAGCAGCAGCGCGTCAACATCGCCCGCGGTTTTATCGTCGATTATCCCATTTTACTGCTCGACGAGCCCACCGCCTCGCTGGATGCCAAAAACAGCGCGGCGGTCGTCAGCCTGATTCATGAAGCCAAAACCCGCGGTGCGGCCATTGTCGGTATTTTTCACGACGAAGCCGTCCGCAACCAAGTCGCTGACCGCCTCCACCCAATGGGTACACCTGCATGATTATCAATAATATAAAGCTGGTTCTGGATAACGACGTTGTTCACGGTTCGCTGGAAGTGCAGGACGGCGAGATTCGCGCCTTTGCCGATAGCCAGAGCCGTTTGCCGGAAGCGATGGACGGCGAAGGCGGGTGGCTGCTGCCGGGGCTGATTGAGCTGCACACCGATAATCTGGACAAATTCTTCACCCCGCGGCCCAAAGTGGATTGGCCGGCCCACTCGGCGATGAGCAGCCACGATGCGCTGATGGTTGCCAGCGGCATCACCACCGTACTGGATGCGGTAGCGATTGGCGACGTGCGCGACGGCGGCGATCGGCTGGAGAATCTGGAGAAGATGATTAACGCCGTTGAGGAGACGCAAAAGCGCGGCCTCAATCGCGCCGAGCATCGCCTGCACCTGCGCTGCGAACTGCCGCATCACACCACGCTGCCGCTGTTTGAAAAGCTGGTCAGCCGCGAACCGGTGTCGCTGGTATCACTAATGGACCACTCGCCGGGCCAGCGCCAGTTCGCCAATCGTGAAAAATATCGGGAGTACTATCAGGGCAAATATTCACTGACCGACGCGCAGATGCGTGAGTATGAAGAAGAGCAGCTGGCGCTGGCCGCCCGCTGGTCGCAGCCCAACCGTACCGCCATTGCCGGGATGTGCCGCGAACGCCAAATCGCGTTAGCCAGCCACGATGATGCCACCCACGATCATGTGGTGGAATCGCACCTATTGGGCAGCGTGATTGCCGAGTTCCCGACCACTTTTGAAGCCGCCGAATCATCGCGCCGCCACGGCATGAACGTGCTGATGGGCGCGCCAAACATCGTGCGCGGCGGTTCGCACTCCGGTAACGTCGCGGCGCATCAGCTCGCCTCGCTGGGCCTGCTGGATATCCTCTCCTCGGACTATTACCCCGCAAGCCTGCTGGATGCCGCCTTCCGCGTGGCGGATGACGAGAACAACGCCTTTACGCTCGCACAGGCCATTAATCTGGTGACCAAAAACCCCGCGCGAGCGCTCAACCTTCACGACCGCGGCGTCATCGCCGAGGGCAAGCGTGCCGACCTGGTATTGGCGCACCGCAAAGGCGAGCACATTCATATCGACCACGTCTGGCGTCAGGGAAAAAGGGTGTTCTGATGATGGGAAAACTTATCTGGTTAATGGGGCCTTCCGGCTCCGGCAAAGATAGCCTGCTGGAGGTGCTACGCCTGCAGGAACACAGCGACCTGCTGGTCGCGCATCGCTACATCACTCGCCCGGCCAGTGCGGGCTGCGAAAACCATATCGCGCTCAGTGAACAGGAGTTTTTCACCCGCGCGGGCAGAAATCTGCTTGCCCTAAGCTGGCACGCCAACGGCCTGTACTACGGCGTGGGCGTGGAGATTGACCTGTGGCTGCACGGTGGATTTGACGTGGTAGTCAACGGTTCCCGTGCACATCTGGCACAGGCAAAAGCGCGCTATGCCAGCGCGCTGCTGCCGGTCTGTTTACAGGTGTCGCCTGAAATTCTGCGCGAACGATTACAGGCGCGCGGGCGGGAAAACGGCGTCGAAATAGCCGCACGTCTGGAACGTGCCGCACGCTATACGCCCTCGGAGTGCCACACGCTCAATAACGATGGAAGTCTGCTACAGTCGGTGGATAAACTACTCACCCTGATGGGACGAAAGGAGAGAAGCCATGCCTGAGTGTGAACTGCGCCATGCCACGTTCGAGGATATCGACGATGTCTACGCATTGATGTGCGAACTGAAACAAGCTGAATACGACCGCGATGCCTTTTATACCGGTTTTGCCGCGAATCTTGAGGATCGTAATTTGCACTATCAGCTGGCGCTGCAGGACGGCAACGTGGTTGGCATGATTAGCCTGCATTTGCAGTTTCACCTGCATCACGCCAATTGGATTGGTGAGATTCAGGAACTGGTGGTGATGCCAAAAGTGCGCAGTTCAGGGATCGGCAGCCAACTGCTGGCGTGGGCGGAAAAGACCGCCCGTGAGATGGGTGCGGAGATGACGGAATTATCGACCAGCACTAAACGAATTCATGCTCACCGCTTCTATCAGCGTGAAGGCTACGCGCCCAGCCACATCCGTTTCACCAAAGCGCTATGAGTCTGACGCTCACCCTTAGCGGGACCGGCGGCGCACAGGGCGTGCCCGCCTGGGGCTGCCATTGCCCGGCCTGTATCCGCGCCAGACGCGCGCCGCAGTATCGGCGTAAGGCCTGTAGCGGCGTGGTCAAATTCAACGACGCCGTCACCCTGATCGACGCTGGCCTGCACGATCTCACCGATCGTTGGCCAGCCGGATCTTTCCAGCAGTTTTTGCTGACCCACTACCATATGGATCATGTTCAAGGGCTGTTTCCACTGCGTTGGGGGGTGGGCGACAGCGTGCCGGTTTACGGGCCGCCCGACGAACAGGGCTGCGACGATCTGTTTAAGCATCCCGGCGTGCTGGATTTCAGCCATACCGTAGAGCCGTTTGTGGTCTTCAGCCTTCAGGGGCTTCAGGTGACGCCGCTCCCGCTGGCGCATTCGAAACTCACCTTCGGCTACCTGCTTGAAACCCCGCATAGCCGCATCGCCTGGCTCTCCGATACCGCCGGGCTGCCGGACAAAACGCTGACCTTTTTAAGCAACAATCGCCCGCAGTTGATGGTGATTGATTGCAGCCACGCCCCGCGCGAGCAGACTCCGCGTAATCACAGTGATTTAGCCACGATTCAGGCGTTAAACGAACGTATTCGCTGCCCGCGGGTCATTCTGACGCACATCAGCCACCAGTTTGATGAATGGATGATGAGCCACCTTCTGCCTGCGGGTATTGAAGCGGGCTATGACGGACAGGAGATCAGGATCGATTAACGGTCGTAGTCATCGTCAAGACGCCGTTCATCATCGGATAATTGGCGACGCTCCTGATCCAGCTGGCGCTGGCGATCATCCAGTTGACGGCGACGATCCTCTAGCTGGCGTCGCCTATCGTTATACTGCTGATTGCTCTGAGGTCTGTTGCGTCCATCGTCCCAACGGCGATCATCGTCATCGCGGTCGGACCGATCGCTGCTCGGGTGATAGGCGTCGTTGATAGCTTGCTGAATATTGCCGATAGCATCATCAATGATGTCAGCATGCGCCAGCTGACTGCTCAGCGACAGCGCGCAAAAGATCGCAGCAGTGAAGTAACGTTTCATAGGGCCAGCCTCGTCGGGGTGCTGGCGCTAGATTATGCAAGTCGCCTATGGCGGTGTAGCGGAGGAATCTCAATTCTTGCGCGGCCTCATGACCACTTGTAAATAAAACTTAAAGATTAAATTAGTGGAAATATGTTTTCATTCCCTTAATCACGTTATTTTTCAAAGATAGGCCATAAGAAATTCTTGAAACTCACCGAGCTGTTTTTGTAATGAATTCATAACCATTCCCCATAGAGAATTTTATTTCACACATTTATTACTAACAAAATAAATTCACA
>NZ_JAKCNS010000186.1 GCF_021440345.1 Kluyvera intermedia | reverse complement strand
ATTTTTTTATGTTGTTAAATCTACCAACTATTGCTAAAAAAATAAGGTGGGATATTAATGCATATGAGAATTTGATATTAAAATCATTGGGTTCTGAAAAGTATGATACAATTTTTATTGTAAAACCATTTTTGTTGTCATATTGTTTTTTGTCATCTTCTATTTTTGATAAAGTTAAAAAGTGTATTCTCTTCAATTACGACACGATGGTACGCTTTCCAATTGATTATAAGTTGGTTGATAAGCATTCACGGTATTTTTATACTTTTGATATTGATGATGCAATAAAGTACGGCATTAATTATGCGCCTTTGCCTAGATCGCCTAGATCGC
>NZ_JAKCNS010000037.1 GCF_021440345.1 Kluyvera intermedia | reverse complement strand
ACTATTGTGTGATATTTAAGCCTTCCAACACTATACAAAAGAAGGAACACAAAATTAGAGTAAAATGAAAAAACACCACCTATAAATAGCCATGGAAGATACTTAGATATTTGATAAGCTAGTGAATAATTCTGCGTCCATATATAAATCAACTTGTCTGAGAAAAACACCAAAAATAAAGATAACGGGATAGTTATTAAAAAAGAGAAGTCTAAGCATTTATTAAAGATACTTGTATATTCCAGATATTTTTTTTTATAAAACAGTGATGTTAACTTTGGCTGTAGGTATTGATTTAAAGGGTCCCCAAAAACTGAGAGCATACCAACAAATGAAATAGCAATAGAATAGCTCGCATACTCATTTAGAGGTAAGTATTTTGCTAACACAACCTTATCTGATTGATTTACCATCACCCATAATATAGACAAAACCGACAATTGGGTAGCAAAAAAAAGCATTGACCGAAAACTACCAGTACTAACATGCTCATCATTAGCACATGCTTTTCCACTCTCTTTTTGCATAGAGTAAAGAACTATGAACCCAAAAAAAATGATTAAAACTGTATTTATAATTGAAGCTAACAACTGTAATTTAAAATAGTAAATAATATTATTATGCTCAAATAATAATATATACACAAAAATCTGAGAAATTGTCACATAAAGAACATTTAATGATGTTAATAATATTTGCTTTTCAGCTGCCAGTAAAATGCTACGAAATGGCCCTTGGATATATCTCACTGAAAAAATAGAAAGCATTAAAAATATGGATTCGGAAATAATTGATGAAGGTATTTTTGTATTCAAAAAATCAACAAATATATCTGAACTCAAATAACCTGCTATAAATATCAATCCAGATATAGAAATGAAGAATAGAACTGCTTTATAAAATAATTTAATGAAAGCATCAAAATTTTTTTTGCTATTGACACTTATAATTGCTTGTCGAGTAAGAACACCACCAATGCCAACATCAAAAATACTCAGACATGCCTGTAGAACAATAAAATAACCAATAAGTCCATACGCTTCTCTACCTAGCAGCTTAATAAAATAAGGGATAAGTAAAACTGCTATTATTGCTGAATAAACCCTGCCTATATAGATATAGCACAACGTTAAAACACTTGAATTAATTTTCATTTTTTATTCAACATATTTATAAAAATCAAATATACTTGAACATATGTATGTTACCTGTTCAATTGTCAGTTCATAATAAAGTGGTAGCCTTAGTAACTTATCTTGAAACATATCACAATTTGGTAAATTAACTAGTTTGTTATCCCGTAAATAAAAGTCGCTTTTATGAAGTGATAGATAGTGGAAAACCGATTGAATTCCTTTATCTTTCAAAAAAGAAATGAGTGCGGACCGCTCTTGTATGCTCCTACATACTATATAAAACATATGAGCATTGTTAGTTGAATATTTATAAAATATAGGGCATTTTATTAATTTTTTATCTTCTAATTTTTTTAATGCCGCATAATACTCATTCCAAAGAATTTTTCTTTTTGATTGAATATTTTCCAAATTCTCCAACTGCCCGTATAAATAAGCTGCGTTTAATTCTGATGGTAAGAATGATGACCCTATATCTACCCAACCATATTTATTGATTTCACCACGAAAGAAAGATGTTCGGTTAGTACCTTTCTCTCTGATTATTTCAGCCCTATTAATAATAGTGCGATCATTTACTACAAGCATACCGCCTTCACCACAAATAATATTTTTTGTTTCATGGAATGAGAAAGCTGCCATAGTTCCAAATGACCCAAGTGGTTTCTCATTATAATAAGAATCAATTGCCTGGGCTGCATCCTCAACTAATGGGATGTTATATTTATTCGCAATGGCACATATTTTGTCCATGTCACATGCAACCCCAGCATAATGAACAATAACAATCGCTCTTGTTTTGTTTGTTATGTTTCGTTCAATTTCTTCGCATGATATATTTGGATGTTCATCGCAACTATCTACAAATCGTATTTTAGCCCCTCTTAGAGCAAAAGCATTTACAGTTGATACAAACGTATAAGAGGGAGATATTACCTCATCTCCAGGCTTAATATCTAATAATATTGCTGCCATTTCTAACGCATCAGTACATGATGTCGTTAGCAATACCTTTTCAAAGCCATATTTTCTTTCAATATATTCACTGCATTTCTTAGTATAATATCCATCTCCAGATATTTTCCCTCGTTTAACTGCATCTGAAATATATTCCAACTCTACGCCTGAAACATATGGTTTATTAAAAGGGATCATTTTATAGCCTTAATTATATTTTGGAATGAGTTCGCTAATTTATCTTTTCCTGATAAAATTAATTCTCTTTCATTAGCAGGCCAATTGATTGATAAGTCAGGATCATTCCATGCTATTGCAGATTCTGATCTGGGTTCATAATAATTTGTTGTTTTGTAAGTAAATTCAGCTATTTCGCTTTTAACTAAAAAGCCATGAGCAAATCCAGAAGGGATCCATAATTGCCGCTTATTTTCAGCTGATAATATTACCCCAAGCCATTGTCCAAAAGTAGGTGATGACCTTCTGATATCGACAGCCACATCATATACTTCACCAACTATACATCTAACCAACTTCCCCTGAGAATGAGGTTCATTTTGGTAATGCATTCCTCTTAATACATTTTTTACTGATTTTGAGTGATTATCCTGTACAAAGTCAACAGGATGACCAACTGCGGTTTCAAAATCCCGTTGATTAAAACTTTCCATGAAAAAACCTCTTTCATCAGCATAAACTTTTGGTTCAAGAATGATTAGGCCAGGAATTTTGGTAGTTATATATTTCATTGACTAATATCCATTTATCATCTTCAATAAATACTTCCCATATGCATTTTTTGATAATGGTGATGCTAGTTTCCGTATTTGTTGTGCATCTATGAAACCTTTCCTGTAAGCTATTTCCTCAGGGCAAGACACCTTTAATCCCTGACGCTCTTCTATTGTTGCGATAAAGTTACTTGCTTCAATTAAACTTTGATGGGTGCCAGTATCTAACCATGCATAACCCCGCCCCATCATAGCGACAGATAATTTACCTCGTTCAAGATAAATTCGATTAATATCTGTAATTTCTAATTCTCCACGAGGAGAAGGAGTTAAACTTTTAGCAATAGATATAACATCATTATCGTAAAAATAGAGTCCTGTTACCGCATAATTGCTTTTAGGTTCGATTGGTTTTTCTTCTAGACTAATCGCCCTGCCATTCTTATCAAACTCAACCACTCCGTAACGCTCAGGATCGTTTACATGATATGCAAATACCGTAGAACCACTTTCTTGATTGACAGCATTAGCCATTAGTTTAGGTAGATCATGTCCGTAAAAAATATTATCACCTAATACTAATGCGCAATCATCGTCGCCAATGAAATCTGCACCGATAATGAAAGCTTGCGCTAATCCATCAGGATTTAGCTGAACTTTATACTGGAGATTCAACCCCCATTGGCTTCCATCACCCAGCAATTGTTCAAAACGCGGCGTATCCTGTGGAGTACTAATCACGAGAATATCACGAATACCAGCGAGCATCAGTGTTGACAACGGATAATAAATCATAGGTTTATCATATATTGGCAATAATTGCTTACTGACTGCCATAGTCACTGGGTAAAGGCGTGTTCCTGATCCACCTGCGAGTATAATTCCTTTGCGTTTTTTCATTATTTTTTCTCAGACAAAACTTTATTTACAAGTTAATTAAATATGGCGGGGATGATTATTTCATAAGTAACTCTTCAAGCATTCTCTCTACACCAAATTGCCACCCAGGTAGAGTCAGTCCAAATGTTCGCTGAAACTTATATGTATTTAGCCGGGAGTTTTCAGGACGTTTGGCTGGTGTAGGATATGTCGATGTTGATACTGCATTCAGAGATGTTAGTGCAAGTGTTGCACCTTCTTCACGTGCCTTGTTAAATACAAAAGCAGCATAATCATGCCAAGTTGTGACTCCATTGGCAACCAAATGATATAGACCCGCAACAGCAGGGGTTTGAATGGCAACACGTATAGCATGCGCAGTGCAATCTGCTAACAATTCAGCACCAGTAGGAGCACCGTACTGATCATTAATAACAGATAATGAATCCCGCTCTTTTGCTAGCCGTAACATTGTCTTTGCAAAATTATTCCCTTTTGCCGCAAACACCCAACTGGTTCGAAAAATGAGATGCTTTGAGCAATATTTGCGTATCGCTATCTCGCCATCTAACTTACTTCGCCCATAAACATTTAAGGGATTCGGTATATCTGTCTCAACCCACGGAGTAGATCCAGTCCCTGGGAACACATAATCTGTAGAATAATGAATGAACCATGCACCTACCTTCTCAGCTTCTTTTGCTATAGCTTCAACGCTTATTGAGTTGAGAAGTTGAGCAAATTCTGGCTCCGATTCAGCCTTGTCAACCGCAGTATGTGCTGCAGCATTCACTATTATGTCCGGTTTAATCTGCTGCACAGTTTTAGCGATCCCCTCGGGATTGCTAAAATCACCGCAATAATCCGTAGAGTGAATATCAACGGCAATTACATTCCCCAGAGGTGCAAGCGAGCGTTGCAGTTCCCAGCCAACTTGTCCGGTTTTACCAAAAAGTAAAATATTCATTAGTGTCTATTATCACCGTTCTGCTCGCGCCATAACTGATAGCGAAATTTATTATCAACTACTTCTTAAAGTAGTTCCCCATTAACCTATAGAGTTCAACCTTTTTTATTAAAAACTCAAGTCAACATTTAGTTTAAAGTGTATTTTCATATCGACAATGATAAAAACATAGTTACTTGCATAAATAATTGACTCAAGTGCGTATGATGTTCGAAAAGTTACTTACCGTTTTTAATCAGTCTGAAAACTCTTTAATATGAGAAATCTTTCCAACGAACATACCGTCATTTCAATTCGTTGATATAATTTGTAATAGATAGAATTATTTACTCATGACACTCGCAAAGGAAATTTTCTGTATAAAACAAACACAATTCATGTGCTAACCCTTGAGAAATTTATTACCTACTGGTTTAATTCCATCTTATTATCAACACATGTCAGACAAATCGGATAAACCGATATAATTCTCTTCAATCTGAATATTTTTTAGGTTTGTAAACAAGACTTAGGCCAATTTATTTGAATTGGAATATTTTATTGTTTTAGACACGCTACCGCCCCTGGCTCAACAGCTACCAGTGCACTGATTCTCAATCGCAGTATTCATAGGTCGGGGAAAAAACTAAATAACTATGCACTAATGCTAAAAACACAAATGGCAGTAAGTATCTCCCCGTACGTTAACTGCTTACGATGATACTCACTGCCACTGTTTTAACTTATGCTTTAGATCCAAAAACCATTATTCGGTCAGTAGTTTCTCAATACTCTTCCGGAACTTAGCACCTTCTTTCAGGTTGCGCAGTCCGTACTGTACAAATGCCTGCATATAGCCAAGTTTTTTACCACAGTCATAGCTGTCACCGGTCATCAACATGGCATCAACCGACTGTTTCTTCGCCAGCTCTGCGATGGCATCGGTCAGTTGGATACGACCCCATGCACCAGGCACCGTTTTAGCCAGTTCATCCCAGATATCTGCAGACAGAACATAGCGCCCTACGGCCATCAGGTCAGATTCCAGCGTCTGCGGCTGATCCGGTTTTTCAATAAAATCAACGATACGGCTGACTTTACCTTCGCTATCTAATGGATCTTTGGTTTTGATGACGGAGTAATCAGACAGATCACCCGGCATATGTTTCGCCAATACCTGACTACGCCCGGTTTCATTAAAGCGTGCAACCATCGCCGCAAGATTATAGCGCAGCGGGTCGGCGGAGGCGTTATCGAGGATAATATCCGGCAGCACCACCACAAATGGATTATTTCCCACAATCGGGTGTGCGCAAAGAATAGAGTGGCCCAGGCCCAGTGGCTGTGCCTGGCGGACGTTCATAATCGTAACGCCAGGAGGGCAAATCGACTGAACCTCAGCCAGCAGTTGGCGCTTAACACGCTGCTCCAGCAGGGCTTCCAGCTCATAGGAGGTGTCGAAGTGGTTTTCCACTGCATTTTTGGATGCGTGGGTGACCAGGACGATTTCTTTGATCCCTGCAGCGACGATTTCATCGACGATGTATTGAATCATCGGCTTATCGACGATCGGTAGCATCTCTTTTGGGATGGCTTTCGTGGCGGGCAACATATACATACCCAAGCCTGCTACCGGAATGACTGCTTTCAAATTAACCATGGTAATGTCCACTTTTAATCAGTTGGAAAAGTATAGCTGTTCAGACCACAACGATCTGTGTTAGTTCGCTAATCCTTTGTAACTCATAAACATACGGAAAACGAATAGCCCTACTACACCCTATCAACCGACAATTTTGACTCAGAGGATTCGGAAAACTCGCACATTGCTACGGTGCCAACGGACATTTCCGAATTTTCGCAGTAACAATCACTCTGTCACAAATGTAATATCGTCTTTTTTAGCATGGACGAATTCGTACTGTAATGTCCGGTCTAGCCCCTGAGACAAAGTGTATGGGGCAACAAAACCAGAACTATGTACCTTCGTCGCATCAAATTGGGTCGTTGCGCAGAATTTCTTCACGCGTACCGAGCTGATCGCATACTTTTTCCCCGTCACCTTGCTAAGCAAATCAAAGCAAAAACCACCCAACATGCCCGCTACGTAAGGGAGATGAACCGATGGGATTTTTTTATTGAGGCTTTTTTCAACTTCAGACACCAGCTGGTTCATGTTGAGATCCGGCTTATCAACGTAGTTGTAAACCTCATATCCCGTCTGAACGTTGCAAAGTTTATATTTGATAAACTCGACAATATTACCAACATAAGCCATTGATTTATAGTTAGTACCGGAACCTACCATGGCAAATTTTCCGCCAGCAATCTGCTTCAGCAAATTGTAGACGTTGCCACGGTTACGCTCGCCGAAAATCACCGTTGGGCGAACAATCGTCAACGAACGCTCTGCAGGGGCTTTGTTGAACCACTCACGCAGTACTTCCTCAGCCTGCCATTTGCTTTTGCCATAGTGGTTAAATGGATCCTGCGGATGATTTTCATCCGGATTAACCTTGTTCAGACCATATACCGCAACGGAACTGGTAAAGATAATGTTTTTAACACCGCTTTTGTCCATTGCCGCGAGCACATTGCGCGTCCCCTGCACATTGACATCGTAGTATAGCGAAGTTGGGTTCACGTCATCACGGTGTTCAGCAGCAAGCAACACGACGGTATCAAACCCGGAAAATGCTGCATCCATGCTATCCTGGTCACGAACATCAGCGATTTCACTGATCTCAGGGAAGAAATGACTCTGCTGCTTATCTACGTTTTTGATGCGAAAATCATCTTTAACCAGCTCAATCAAGCGGGTCCCAACAAAACCTGACGCACCCACAAAGCAAACTTTATCATTCATAATCATTTAACGAGTTTCATGCCGTATGCATTTAAAGGACAAAAACCCTCCCGCAGGAGCCGTTCTCATTGACCTAGTGTTAATTTCTATCAATCAGACAATTATAATCTTTTGATAAATGATATCCAGTATAGAAATGTCAGACAAAGCCATAGGCCGCATTTTCATCGCTTCTGAGGTAGTGAGAAGTTCACTTTTTCAACATTAACCACCCGCTGGTCAACATGGTCTATATCCACCGATGGCTGCCCTTTCTCATTCACCGCCGTGACGTTGGCCATCGACAGCAGCGTGTCATCGCGCGCCATAAACTTCCCGCGTACGTCCTTACGTAAGTCAAAGTTGATCTGCAGCGCTGCACCGCGAGCCGACTCCTGCATCACATTGATATTGCGTAGGAAAAAGTGCTGTGGTTTGTTATGAATCTCAAGCGCGGCGCGCTTCATGGTGAGGTTGGTGATGGAGACAAACGAGGGGTTGTTACCAGATGAGATCTGAATCCCCCGTACGTTATAAGCCAGCTGGCTATTATCCAGCTGTATATTATTCAGACGGAAGTTTTGCGGTATAGACAGATAGTTACCTTTGATAACACCATAGCCAATTAACATACCGGCACTATTAACCATATCAATACCATCGATAACGAAATTATCACATCCGTATATCGCGACCGTGGCATTATCTATTCCCGCCTTCTTGCTGAAATCCGGCGTGATATTGCTGGCTTTCACATTGCGGATAATAAAGTGTTTGCCATTTTCGACGTGAACCAGCTGTCGGCAGTTGCTGCCGGTGATGTTGGCAACAACGAAATTTTTGACCGCCTGCTCTTCCGGATAACCATTATCGTAGGTGCTGCCCGCAAGACCAATGCCGATACCCCAGTTCACTTTACCGTTGGTGCAGTCGATATGGTCGATAACGTGGTCGGAGATGAGAATATTGCGATCGTGAATCGCCACGTTCCACTCAATCGCATCACCCTGTAGGTAGCTAAAGTGGCAGTGGGTGATGTTGACATCGACCCACTGATTATGGAATCCCTGGCGCAGAATGCCGTAGTTGGCTTTGGTGATAGTCAGGCGGGTAATGGTCAAATTGCGCATCTGATTTTTATCCTTGCCGCCGATAAATATCTGCGCCACCGGCCCATATCCGCTCATGTTCAATCCGGCGATAGTGCAATCGCCGCCGCGCACGTCGAGGGAAATGTTGTGCAGGCTCGCCGTACCGCTACCGATAATCTGGCAGCCTTTTTGTAAAATAAACCGGCCACGACCGTTGCCTTTCAGGCCACCGGCAATATGCAGCGTTTTCCCGGCAGGGATGGTGATAGCCGTATTGATGTTATCGCAGATAACTTCTGCCGGGACGATGACGGTGTCCGCGCGGCTAAAGGCGTCATTGAATGCCCGGATCCAGTCGTCGCTTCGCAGGAAATCACGAATATCGGCAGCAGCACTCTTCCCCGCTGCTCGCGCGCTGGCGACGGGAAGCACCGGCAGAGCGGCGGCAAGCGTCGCCCCAGCGGTCAGAAAGTAGCGTCGGGTTAAGGTATGCATCAAGCCTCCTTAGCAAAGCGTGTGCAGCAGGCCAGCAAGCTGGCGGTTAATAACCTGCTGATTAAAATCGGTTTCCACTTTGGCGCGTGCGCGCGCCAGTACCGGCTCGAGACTTTGTTCATCCATCCGTCCTAATACCCGTAGCTTTTCGGCCAGCGCCCTGGCATCGTTCTCATCCACCAGCCAACCTGAATGACCGGAGTCGATCAGTTCCGGAATACCGCTGTGTACGGTGGACAGCACCGGGATCCCTACCGCCATCGCTTCCATCAGCGCCACCGGGATCCCCTCCATATCGCCGTCTGCACCGGTAATCGACGGCAGCAGGAAAACATCCGCGTCATCAAGCATCGCCTTCACCTCGTGGCTCGGCTTAAAACCAGACATCTCGACCCGGTCTTCCAGTTGATATTGCTCAATCAGCGTGCGCAAGCGGCGCTCCCATGGCCCAATGCCAAGAATGCGGTAACGGAAATTAACCCCCTGCTCTTTCAATTGCCGACAGGCTTCAATCGCCACATGTAGCCCTTTTTTCTCGGTCAAACGCGCTACGGAGATAATTTGCAAACATGCGTGCGGCGCTTTTAGTGGACGCAGGGCGAAACGCTCCATATTGACGCCCATACGCGAGACGGTGATTTTATCCGTCGGGCACCCCATCGCCTGCAGGCGGTCGGCCCACAGCTGGCTTATCGGCAGCATCATGTCACCGCGGCGGAACAGCTGTTGATATTCACCGGTGTAATGGTTCAGCACTTCGCGGCTGGAAATATCGATCCCGTGGAACACCGTGGCAATTTTGCCGCGAATGACGCCCAACTCGCGTAGCTTCGCCGCGGTAACTCCCGCGGGGCCAAAGTGTGCGATAAACACATCCGCCTCAATGGGCGACGGTGTACGACTGCATATGGATGACAGAATGAGGTTACGCGCCTCCTGGCCGTAGCGCTGCGTATTGAGCGCCCGCCAAACCGCAGGGCGATGCAGGCCACACAGGGTGCTGAACCCGCGATAGCGCAGCTTCGCCAGCGCCGTCGGCGGCTCATCCTGCAACCAGCGAACTTTTTCCGCCAGCCGGTACTGGGTATAGGCCGCGTGGGTGTTAGTCAAATCGCCCTTCTGCAAGGCGACAATCTCAACATCATGTCCCATCTCAATAAACGCCACGATCTGGTTTAAGACGAACGTTTCGGACGCTAACGGGAATTTGAGCAGGAAGAAACTGACTTTCATCGGCCCTCCCGGATGCGATTTAACACCGATTCAATCATGGTAAAGCCTTTCTGACGCTCGCCCTCCACCGCCGTGGCCACGCGTTCACCGATTGCCGGCAGCTGATTGAGCATATCGGCCACCACGCCCTGCATCGAGCCATCCAGCAGATGACGAATATCAATCGCCATCTCCGGCATCCCCAGCTGCTGCATAATGCCGGCGGATTTGTGCTCGTAGTTAATGGCGATAGCCGGCGTGCCAAAGTTCATCGAGATAATGGCCGAGTGCAGGCGAGTACCGATGGTCAGTGAACACGAGGCGAGAATTTTGCCAATCTCCACGTCGTTTAATTCATCCATGGCGATATGGAAGTGTTCGCGGTTTTCAACATACTGCGACATGCGTAGCGCCACCATGCGGTCATCGCGGTTGTAGCGGTCGATGCTGGTACAGGTCGACAACGCCAGCACCTGGTAGCCGTCGGCAATCATGCGGTTTACCACTTCGGCAAAGGCTTTTTCATAGGCCTGCTGGGTCGTACCCAGGCGTTTATCAAACGGTTCCAGCTCGCGCAGGGTGATCGCCACGGTTTTACGCTGCGCGGTCAGATTCAGCCAGTGCTGCACCGCATAGCTCGGTTCAAAGCTGTCGTTACGGTGTTCCACCAGCCAGGCGGTGTCGACGCCCTGCTCCACCTTGCGGGTATCAATCTGCGCTTTCACCATCAGCTCGCGGCTGACGGTTTCGCGCAGAATTAATGCATTGGTGCGGCCAAAGGCATAGTTCGCCAGCTGGTTGAAGTCCGGGTTCTGGAACGGCCCCACGCTGTGACCAATCATGTAGATAGGCTTGTTGGCCATAAAAGCGCACAGCGGATATTCGAAGTGCGTCAAACCATAAAGATCGACGTAGTTCGACCCGCCAACCTGGATAATCGCATCATAGTTGCCAAGAAAACGCACAAACTCATGAAATTCTGGCGCAATTTCAAAGTTGCGCAGCTTGCCTTCGCCGGTGACTTTGGCCAGCAAAATTTTGTGCTGGAAGCGACGGCGCAGCACCTTCTTGACGCGCCCACTGACACCCGGTGCCGCCTGCTGTTTCTGGCTAAGCTGATACAGCGGATCGGCGATAATCTCACGCCCCTGCAACCAGGAGGAACTTGTCGGGAAACGGCTCATCACATCCATCTCAACGTCCGGCTGCTGGCGGAGTATCGCATCGAGCAGACCACGCATAATGGCGCTATCGCCGCGGTTGCCGCAGGTGTGGTTTCCCAAAATTAATAATTTCATCATGGCCTCATCAAAGGGGTTTCAAGCAAATCAATTAGGAACACGTAATAACGTCTTCAATTTGTCGCTCCGGCAGAGCGTTTTTTTAAGTTCAATCAACAGACTGTCGCGGGACAGCACCACCACCAGCGCGAAGCTCATCACGCCGGCCAGTACCTGTAGCCCCAGCAGCAGCGGCAGCGACATGCTGCCCTCAAGCAGCCGGCCGACGGCGTAGCTGGTGACAAGCGTCGGCAGCGACAACCGCAGCGGCAGCCACAGGCTGCGCAGGTAGTCGCGGTAGCTGGCGCCCAGTACCGGTTTAATCATCACGAAATAGCTCAGAATGGTGTTGATGATCTGTACCAGCAGGAAGCCTAAGGTGACGCCAATCGCGCCGCCGAGCTGCCCGCCGATAATCACCGCTGGAATAAACAGAAAGGTTTTAAACACGTTGAATTTAAAGCTGATGTCGACCCGCGCTTTCGCCATCAGCAGCGAACCAATCGGGTTGCCGACCGAACGCAGCAGCCCCACAACGCACAGCAGCTGCAGGATAGGCACGATATGCAGCCATTTTTCGCCGAACACCAGCGGCACGAAGTTATTGCTGACCACCATCAGCCCCAGCAGCGCCGGGAAATTAATAATCCCTACCACCGACAGCAGCTTGTAGAAGTTAATCCGCAGCTTGTGGTTATCGTCCTGAATTTTGGCGAAGGCCGGAAACAGCACGCGGGTGATTATCGGGTTAAGCTTCATTGGCGGCACCACCGCCACGTTGTAGGCCAGGTTGTAGCCGCCGGCCACGCTGGCGCCAAGAATGCGCGCCAGGGTCAGCGTCGACAGGTTGGTATTGACGTAGTTAATGATGCTATCGGCGGTCAGCCATGCGCCAAAGCGCAGGTTTGGCATCACGGCACTAAGCGAAAAATGCAGCCCCGGGCGGTAGATTTTGCGGCCAAAATAGCCAAACAGCAACGTACGCACCGCGCTGTTGACCAGATAACCGAGAATAGCGGTCATCGCCAGCGGCCAATAGCAGGCGCTGATTACCGTAAAGGTAAACCCGGACAGCACCGCGGCGGTTTCAATCGAACCAATCTTGTTAAACTCCAGCTCTTTTTGCATTAACGCACGAAACTGCTGGCCATGGGGGATAACCACAAACGCCAGCGACAGCGTTTTAATCAACGGCGCCAGATCCGGGTTATGCAACACGCGGGCAATGGTATCGCTCAGCAGATAAACCGCCGCACAGACCACCAGCCCTAGCCCTACGTTCAGCCAGTAGAGCGTGGTCAGTTCCAGATGGCTAATTTGTTTGCGCTGGATAATCGAGTTGGCGATACCAAAATCTGACAGCGTATCCGCCAGCGCAATGATCACCAGCGATACGGTCAGCAGGCCAAACTGGTGGCCGTCAAACAGCCGCGCCAGCACGGTCATCTGCGCCAGCCCCAGACCAATAATCACCACCGTTGCCATCGCCGACCATTTCGCGCCGCTGATGGTTTTTTCTCTCAGGCCCATGTCACTTCCTCAATAGGCTGCTTTGTTGACAAAGCCTTTGAATACCGTCAGGAACACAATGCGGATATCGAGCCACAGGCTCCATTCGCGGATGTACTCCAGATCGAACTCCACCCGTTTTTCCATTTTTTCGAGCGTATCGGTTTCACCGCGCCAGCCGTTGATCTGCGCCCAGCCGGTGATTCCAGGTTTTACTTTGTGACGCAGCATGTAGCCCTCAATCAGCTGACGGTACTGCTCGTTATGCGCCACCGCATGCGGGCGCGGGCCAACGATGGACATGCCGCCGGTAAGCACATTGATAAACTGCGGCAGTTCATCGAGCGAAGTGCGGCGCAGGAAGTTACCGACACGAGTCACGCGCGGGTCGTTCTGTGTCGCCTGGGTGACTACCGCATCGTTCTCCATCACCTTCATCGAGCGGAACTTCCACACTTTGATAGGCTTACCGTCCATGCCGTAGCGGGTCTGGCGGAAAATAATCGGCCCCGGCGAGGTCAGCTTCACCGCCAGCGCGATGCAGCACAGCGCCGGTGAAATCAGCAGCAGAATGCACATCGCCAGTACGATGTCTTCAAGGCGCTTGATGATGCGGTTGACCCCGGACAGCGGCGTGTCATACAGCGGTACCAGCGGAATACCGTTAACCACTTCCACCCGCGAATGAAGAATATTGAAGGTGAATACATCCGGGATCAGCAGTACCGAACAGGTGGTATCGGCCAGGTCGCGTACCAGATTTTTGATATCGCTCTCTTCCTGCATCGTCATCGAGATATAAACGTTGTGAATTTTGCCGCTGCGGGCATCGTCGCGTAGCTGCTCCAGGTTGCCCATCCAGTCGGCATTCACGCCGCCGGGTTTGGCGTCGTAATAGCTCCCCACCACTTCATAGCCAAGCCACGGCTGGTTGCGGAAACTCTCCAGCAGCTCCTGGCCTTCCGGCATATCGCCAGCCACCGCCACGTAGCGGGTGTTGTATCCCCGGTGACGCAGCACGCCAGCGCCATAGCGAATGAACACCCGGCTTGCCAGCATGCCGGTGGTGCTCAACAGATACCACGCCAGCCACATGCCAAAGTTGGTATTGAAGTCGTCGTTGAATGCCAGCAGCCCGGCGGCAAACACCAGGCTCAACGTCCAGTTCTGCAACAGCAGCAGTAGCTCCGTGGTGATATGCACACCGCGCCATGAGCGATAAAAATCAGTGATCCCGCCAATCATCTGGAACACCGCCAGCGTGACCAGCGCCATCAGCAAATGCAGGTACAAAAATGGCAACGCGACGGCCTGACATACCAGCCATAGTCCACCTAACATGATGGTGATGTCTGAAAAACGCTGCACCATTGAGATTAACGATGCATTCGTTTTGGCTCGTTCGCGCTTTTTTAGAGTCGTCATCGTTGGTCCTATTTCGTCAATTACCCCCTCACCCGCCCCTCCCCCCAAAAGGGCGAGGGAGAAAACCGTTTACCACAAAGCCTTGAACGGTCCCCTCCCACCAAAAGAGAGAGAAAGCCGTTTGCCATAAAGGCCCGAACGGTTCCCTCTCCCCCGTGGGGAGAGGGTTAGGGTGAGGGGAATAACAATTACTGATTCAGCAACGCCAGAATGTCCTGCGTTCGCGCCTGCATCAGCGGTGAATTACCGCGCGACTCCACGTTCAATCGCACCACCGGCTCGGTGTTGGAAGAACGCAGGTTGAAGCGCCAGTCGGCAAACGCCAGGCTGATGCCGTCGGTGCGGTCAATCTCTAGCGCACTACCCGCGAAATGAGCCTCTACGCGGGCAATCGCCGCGCCCGGCTCCGCCAGTTTGCTGTTGATCTCACCGCTGGCCGGGAAGGCCGCCATTCGGTCACGCACCAGCTCCCCCAGCGTTTTGCCCTTCAGGCACAGCAGTTCACTGACCAACAGCCACGGGATCATGCCGCTGTCGCAGTAGGCGAAATCGCGGAAGTAGTGATGGGCGCTCATCTCGCCGCCGTACACCGCATCGTCCTGACGCATGCGTTCCTTAATAAAGGCATGGCCGGTTTTTGACATCACCGGCGTGCCGCCCGCCGCCGTCACCACATCGACGGTGTTCCAGGACAGGCGCGGGTCGTGAATGATGCGCGCGCCGGGGTTCTTCTCAAGGAAGGCTTCCGCCAGCAGGCCAACAATGTAGTAGCCCTCGATAAACTGCCCTTTCTCGTCGAACAGGAAGCAGCGGTCAAAATCACCGTCGAAGGCGATGCCCATATCAGCACCGTATTTGATCACCGCATTGCGGGTGTCATCGCGGCACTCCGGCAGCAGCGGGTTGGGAATACCGTGGGGGAAAGTGCCGTCCGGGGTGTTATGGACTTTAATCAGGTTCACCGGCACGTTCAGCGCCTTAAAGCGGGCTTCCAGCGCATCAATCACCGGGCCTGCCGCGCCGTTACCGGAGTTGACCACCAGCTTCAGCGGCGTCAGATTTTTGACGTCGATATAGCCCAGCAGGTGGTCGATATAGGCGTCCTGCAGATTGATTTTCTGGTAGCTGCCGCGTTTGTTTTCATCCACCGGCGGGAAGTCATTGGCCTCGGCCAGCCGCTGCACATCGCGCAGGCCGGTGTCGCCGCTGATCGGACGCGCACCTTCACGCACCAGCTTCATGCCGTTGTAGTCCATCGGGTTGTGGCTGGCAGTCACTTCAATGCCGCCGTCGACGCCGAGATGGAAAGTGGCAAAATAAATTTCTTCGGTGCCGGAAAGGCCGATGTCCAGCACATCTACGCCCGCATCGCGCAGGCCGCGTGCTAACGCCATCTTCAGCGCTTCGCTGGTAAGACGCACATCGCCGCCCAGCACGATGGTTTTCGGCTTCAGGTATTCGCCGTAGGCGCGGCCAATGCGCCACGCAATATCTTCGTTGAGCTCTTCGCCCAGCTTGCCGCGAATGTCGTAGGCTTTAAAACAGGTTAATTTTTTCATGTTCTTACCTTTCTTCAGGCAACAGTTGGCCCTGACCACAAGGGCCACACTTTTTACGATTCATGATTTGCCGAAGGGCGCTACGCCCCCGGCGCGGTCAGCGCGTTAAACTCGCCCGTAGCGGTCCTGGAAACGCACCACGTCGTCCTCTTCCAGATAGGCACCGGAGCGCACTTCAATCAGGTCGAGCGGGATTTTCCCCGGGTTTTCCAGGCAGTGGGTGACGCCGAGCGGAATGTAGATAGATTCGTTTTCGCCCAGCAGTTTGATCTCATCATTAAGGGTAACTTTGGCGGTCCCGGCCACCACGATCCAGTGTTCTGCCCGGTGATGATGCATCTGCAGCGACAGCCCTTCGCCCGACTTCACGGTGATACGCTTCACCTGATAGCGGTCGCCGGAGTCAATCGAGTCATATTTCCCCCACGGGCGATAAACCTCGCGGTGGATGTGGTGTTCGTGACGGCCATCGGCCTTAATTCTCTCGACCACCTTTTTCACGTCCTGCACCGCGTTGCGATCGGCGATAAGCACCGCGTCTTTGGTTTGCACCACCACCAAATCCTTTACCCCGACGGTCGTCACCAGCCCCGATTCGGCGTAAATGTAGCTGTTTTCCGTTTTGTGGCTGATAACGTCACCGTGGTGGACGTTGCCTTCCGCCGTTTGGGTGCTAATTTCCCATAGCGATGACCATGAGCCGACGTCGCTCCAGCCTGCGTCCATCGGTACCACCACCGCATCAGTGGTACGTTCCATCACCGCATAGTCGATGGACTCATCCGGGCAGCTCAGGAAGGCTGCTTCGTCGACGCGGATAAAATCAAGATCCGGGTCGGTGATGTCCATGGCTTTCTCGCAGGCGCTCAGGATGTCCGGACGGTATTTCCCCAGCTCTTCCAGGTAACGGCCAGCACGGAACAGGAACATGCCGCTGTTCCAGTAGTATTCGCCGCAGGCCACGTACGCCTGGGCCGTTTCAAGATTGGGTTTTTCGACAAACTGCGCCACTTCAAAGGCCAGCGTATCTTCAACGCCCGGGCTCACCTCGCCGCGACGGATGTAGCCGTAGCCGGTTTCCGGCAGCGACGGCACGATACCGAATGTCACCAGCTTGCCGCTTTCGGCATACGGCGTGGCTTCACGTACCGCAGCGCGGAATGCGTCTTCATTTTGAATCACATGATCCGCCGCCAGCACCAGCATCAGCGGGTCGTTTTCCGGTTCACGGCGTTTCGCCGCCAGCGCCGCCAGCGCAATCGCCGGGGCGGTATTACGGCCCGCCGGTTCCAGAATGATATTTTCGGTCAGCTTGTTCAGCTGACGCAGCTGCTCGGCGACGATAAAACGGTGTTCCTCGTTGCAGATAACCACCGGGCTTGCGCACTTCACGCCTTGCAGGCGATTAACCGTCGCCTGCAGCATGGTCATATCGCCCTTCAGGCACAGGAACTGCTTAGGATAAAGCACTCGGGACAACGGCCACAGGCGGCTGCCCGAGCCACCGGCCATCACGACCGGGAAAAGCGTAGATTGACTCATCGTTTAACCCCGAATATCAGCAATAAATTGGTTAAGAACGTGCTCTTTATCGAGCGCGCGTTCTGCCCAGGTTCGGGCGACAGTATTCTGTTTTGGCATCATCAGCGCCTGTTCAATCCCTTCGACCAACGCCGGGACCGACTCCGGCGTGACGCACACGGCGATGCCCGGATTGTCCTCGCACAGCTGGCCCAGCTCGGTTGGCGCTTCGGCGGTAATCACCGCATTACCGCCGACCGCCAGAATATTGGTCAGCTTCGACGGCAGCACGGCATCGGCCGCGCCGCGCTTTTGAATCACCAGATGGCAATCTGCAATCGCCAGCAGCGCCGGTAAATCTTCATACGATTGCAGCGGCAGAAACTTGACGTTCTCCAGCCCGCGTTCAGCGGCCAGTTTTTCCAGCCGCGCTTTGCCGCCGCCCTGGCCGACAATCACAAACTGCCACGGCTGTGCGCGGAGCTGGTCGGCGGCGTCAATCACGCTCTCCAGCCCCTGTTTTTCCCCGATATTGCCGGAGTAGAGAATAATTTTGCGCGCGTCGTCTAACCCCAAACGCTGGCGCAGAGCGATAACCAACGTTTCCGGGACGTCGCGGAAACGGGTGACTTCCGACCAGTTCGGGAAGAAAATCACTTTTTCTGCCGGAACGCCTTTTTCACAGGCTTTGTTCATCATCGAACGCGAGATCGTCGACACGTTATCGACGTTATGCAGACCGCTGCGTTCAAACGCGCTGGCGAGCTTCGCCACCTTGCCGGACTTCCCTTTGCCCGCCATCCCCAGACCGAGCATGGCGTCCACTTCATAATCCTGAATATGCAGCAGCGTACGCGCACCGGAGAGCTTCGCCAGCAGGCGCATACCCGGCGTGCAGAACAGCGTGGGTACCACGCCGATAATGCGATCCGGCTTCCAGCGACGCTGGGCCATTAGCGGGAAGAAGCTGCTCAGCGCAAAGCTGCCCAGATGCATTAAACGCTTGAGGGTCGACGGCTGCTTCGGTACGTACAGCGGGCAGCGCCACACGGTGGCATCACCCTCTTCCCGACGGTAGCGCCAGCTTGAGTAATTCACGCCAACCTGCCATTCCGGGTAGTACGGCGGTGCGGTAATCACCCGCACCTCATGGCCCTGACGCGCCATCCACTCGACCATTTCGCCGGTGTATTTGCCGATACCGGTCAGTTCAGGCGAATAATTGATGCCATACACCAGAATTTTCATAGACCCGGCACCTCGGCCATTTTGTCGACGCGGAAATAGGCGCGGCTGTTGTCATGAACGTTGTCGGTCTCGAGCAGCGCCTGCGGCGTCAGCCAACGGTATTCATTATGCTGAGCCACCGGCAGCGTGAGCGCGTCGGCACCCACCTGCAGACGGAATCCCAGCACGATGTAGTGGGTGGAGAAATCCGTGCCGGAGAAGTTGTCGTCATAGAAGTGCTGCCATACGCCGTGGAAGCGGCCCGCCGTCATCGGCAGGCGCAGCCCCAGTTCGGCTTCCGTCAGACGGGCAAACGCCTCGGCCAGCGGTTCATCTTTCTGTACCCGACCGCCCGGCACGAACCAAAACCCCTGCGCTGGACGGTTATTGCGTTTGCCCAGCAGAATCTCGCCCTGCGCGTTCTCGACGATCAAATCGATAGAGATAAGCGGCGTAGACTGTACGACGGTGGCAAAAGCGTGCTGGCTCAGAAACATGAGTTACCCCCGGAAGCGCTGCTGGTTTTCTAAAAACCACTGGTAGGTGCTGGCAAGGCCGGCTTCCAGTGAGATTTCGTGGTACCAGCCCAGCTGATGCAGACGCGAAACATCCAGCAGTTTGCGCGGCGTGCCGTCAGGTTTGGTGGCGTCGAACACCACCCGCCCCTTAAAGCCCACCACTTTCGCCAGCGTCTGCGCCAGCTCGCGGATGGTGCAGTCCACGCCGGTACCGACGTTGATGTGCGACAGCATCGGCTGGGTGTTTTCCAGCCATACGCTGCGATCCAGCTCCATCACGTGGATACTTGCCGCCGCCATGTCGTCAACGTGCAGGAACTCACGCATCGGCGTACCGCTGCCCCATACCACCACATCGCTGGCGTTTTGTTGCACAGCTTCGTGGAAGCGGCGCAGCAGCGCCGGGATCACGTGTGAATTGCTCGGGTGGAAGTTGTCGTTCGGCCCGTACAGGTTGGTGGGCATCACCGAGCGATAGTCGCGGTTATGCTGACGGTTGTAGGATTCGCACAGTTTGATACCGGCGATTTTGGCAATCGCGTACGGCTCGTTAGTGGCTTCCAGCGTCCCCTGCAGCAGTTCGCTTTCGTGCATTGGCTGGTTGGCCATCTTCGGGTAGATACACGATGAGCCGAGGAACAGCAGCTTATTCACGTTATGGCTATGCGCCGCGTGAATAATGTTGCTTTCGATCATCATGTTCTCGTAGATGAAATCCGCCGGGAAAGTGTTGTTGGCGACAATGCCACCCACCTTCGCCGCCGCCAGATACACCTGGTCAATGTTTTCGCGAGCGAAAAAGTCATTCACCTCGCGGCTGTCCAGCAGGTTCAGCTCATCGCGGCGGCGCAGAACCAGATCCACATTACCGCGCTGCTCAAGCTGTCGAACAATGGCCGAGCCCACCATTCCCCGGTGGCCCGCCACAAAAATACGTTGTCGGGTCATACTCAGGACTCCAGCGCGATCGCCACTTCGTAGCCGTGGGATTTCAGAAGAGAATGTTTCTTCGCGGCTTCCAGATCGTTAGCCACCATTTCAGAAACCATTTCCTTCAGGGTGATTTCCGGTTTCCAGCCCAGCTTCTCGTGCGCCTTGGTTGGGTCACCGAGCAGGGTTTCCACTTCCGCCGGACGGAAGTAGCGTGGATCGACGGCCACCATTACGTCGCCCGGCTTCACGCCCGGTGCATCGTGACCGGTGACGGAAACCACAATCCCCTTCTCTTCCACACCGGTGCCTTCAAAGCGCAGTTTGATTCCCAGCTGTGCGGCGGACATTTCGACGAACTGGCGCACGGAATACTGCACGCCGGTGGCAATCACGAAATCTTCCGGCTTCTCCTGCTGCAGCATCATCCACTGCATTTTCACGTAGTCTTTGGCGTGGCCCCAGTCGCGCAGGGAGTCCATGTTGCCGAGATACAGGCACTTCTCAAGGCCCTGGGCGATGTTGGCAATCGCGCGGGTGATTTTACGGGTCACGAAGGTTTCACCACGACGCGGGGATTCATGGTTGAACAGAATGCCGTTACAGGCGTACATGCCGTAGGATTCGCGGTAGTTGACGGTAATCCAGTATGCGTAAAGCTTGGCAACCGCATACGGCGAGCGCGGGTAAAACGGGGTGGTCTCTTTTTGCGGAATTTCCTGCACCAGGCCGTAAAGCTCGGAGGTGGATGCCTGATAGAAGCGAGTTTTCTTCTCCAGCCCTAAGAAGCGAATGGCTTCCAGCAGGCGCAGCGTCCCCATAGCATCGACGTCGGCGGTGTATTCCGGAGATTCGAACGACACGGCAACGTGGCTCATGGCGCCCAGGTTATACACCTCGTCCGGCTGCACCTCTTTAAGAATACGCGTCAGGTTCGAGCTGTCGGTCAAATCGCCATAGTGCAGGTGAAATTTCGGGTTGCTGCTGTGCGGATCCTGGTAGATGTGATCGACACGTTCGGTGTTGAAGGAGGAAGCACGACGTTTAATCCCGTGAACTTCATATCCTTTTTCCAGCAGCAGTTCCGCCAGATAAGAACCATCCTGCCCGGTTACGCCGGTAATAAGTGCGACTTTCGACATTATATTTTTCCTCAATATAGTCCCGTTTAGGGAGTAACTTTCTCTACGCGTTCGCGCGTGACCACTGCGGGATTGCCACGACAAATCATATTTGCCGGTAGCGATTTAAAAACGCTGCTGCGGGCACCGACTATCGTGCCGTCGCCTATGGTTATACCGGGAGCAACAAACACATCCGTTGCCAGCCAGCATTTTTCACCGACCACTATTGGAGCGGCATGAATATCAAAATGTTCGCTCTGATAATCATGACTGCCGGTGCATAAATAACATTTCTGCGAGACGACTGAATTAGCACCAAGGGTAATATTCCCCAAGGTATACAGCACTGCGTCATCACCCACCCAGGCATAATCACCGATGGTTAATTTCCATGGATAAGTAATTTTCACCGATGGGCGAATTACTACGTTTTTTCCTATTTTTGCACCAAACAGGCGTAATAAAAATGCGCGCCAGCGGTAGAGTATCTGCGGTGACCAGGCGAATAACGTGGCCTGTACCGCCCACCAGATTTGGACTTTAATGCCTCCTTCGCCGCGAAAACCGTTAGGGACTTTGAACCCTGATAATTCCTGCATCCTATTTCCTTACGCTTTGTTATACAGTGCCTTGGCTTTACCGGTGGTGCGCAGGCGTAATAAATAAGATAATTCTGTCAGCACCGTCGGAAGACGTAATATTTCGCGCTGAACTTTTTTCGCATCCTGGCACAGTTGCAAATTATTGGTGGTGGATACGCCACCCATTGAAAACTCTGAAACCAATCCTTTTATGCGTTTAAACCCATAGCCCGCTTTATACATTCTGGCAGTTAAGGCGTAATCCGAAGACACACGATACTGCACGTCATACGGGTATTTTTTTAGCCCGCACAGCGGAAAGAAAATCGCCTGATGGCTGGCCGGTAGGCTGTGGTAAATATACCACCCGCGCTTGGCACTGCGGCGCACCTGATGACCATCGCCAAAGTCCAACATCGCATCGCCGAGGAACATCGCATCGTCATTCTGGCCACGCAGCTGGCGGACAAACTGCGCCACCTCAGGATGAAAGCTGTCGCCGGAATTGAGGAACAGCACAAACTTGCCGTTGGCCATGCGAATGCCTTTATTCATCGCGTCATACAGGCCTTTATCCGGCTCGCTGACATAACGTAACTGATACTGGCCATTACGTTTTTCGAGAAATTCTGCCGTGCCGTCCTCCGAGCCGCCGTCAACCACAATCCACTCAAAGGTCAGGCTCGGATCCCCCGCCAGATGCGCCAGCGAACGCCAGGTTTTCACCACCCCTTCGTAGTTGCGAAAGGCGACGGTAACCACACTTAACAACATGTTTCACCTCATCTGCTATCAGCAATATTCAGCGCTTTACGCAGAATAAAAGGACAAACAATTAAAAACGCATATTCCGGGCTAAATATCGAACCGGTAAAAAATAATGATATCGGCGTGAAAAGATACAGCTGCACGGCGAAATTGCGATTATTCCCAAATGCGTTAATAAACAATTTAAAAACGTAATGCAGATAGCCAGCAGTTAATATCACCGCAAACCATGAAAAATAAATCATTAACAGGTACAGACCATTGTCTATGGTTTTTCCGACATCCGCACCGTTAAATATTCCGAATGATGCAACATATTCGTAAAGAGATCCAAAGCGAATGACCCCATCAATGCTTGTCAATGAGTAACCGACCATCACCAATGGACCAATAATACGGTAATACGATGACGAACCTTCCGTACCCAAATCACCAAGCCGCGTTGCAATATATGGAAAAGCAAAGACCAGACCAACTAAAAACACGCCCAGCGAGATAATTGCCAACGGCAGTTTTTTCTTAATCGCTTCTTTGTTCAGATACTGGAATGCCCACTCCAGCAGGTAGAACAGGATAAATGTCATTACCCCAGAGAACGACCCAGAAAGAATTATCCCTGCCAGAATCATAGCATCAGACTTCGGCGTTTTGATACCAAACTGTTTGATGCAAAGCCAAATTGAGATTAATGCCAGAGCGAAGAATGCCGGTTCAAAATAAAGCGCCGTAGTACGCTTACCGCCAAATTTGATGAAATTCAGTACATAGCTATTACTGTACATAAGATATTTCGAAATTATCTCAATCAGACTACTGCCGCCAAACAGAATAATCTGCGCCATCTCGAGGGCTGCCAGCAGCACAATAATGGTAATCACCACATAGAAGAAACGCAGGATCTTACGATGGTTATGCGGCGAAATGGTTTTAAAGCGAATGCTCCAGACCATGCCGATAATTATCACGATGTAGACAAACAGCATCGTCGAGGTGACGTATTTGCTCGGATCCAGCGATTGACCAAACACGTAGTTAAACAGCGTCAACCCCACGCCCAACCCCAGCGCAATCATCAGTTTTTTGAGGTTGATGCGTTCAACAAACAGCAGCAGCAGTGCAGGCAGAAAGGTGACGATGGTAATCGGGAAGCTCTCGCCCAGCTGCGCCAGTTTAACGTTAACCAGCAGGTAGATTAACGGCAGCAGCAGATAGCTACAGACTCTGATAGAACGAGACATATTCCTCCAGCATCTGTTGCCCACTGTAGGCCTGACGGCTGCGCGCGCTAAAACGCTCAAGCGTGGTGCCGAACACCGCCTGCGCAATGTCCGCTTTTGGCAGCTGCACCAGCGCCAGCGCTTGCGCTTCATCCACGGTCTGGCCGCCGGATTTTTCCAGCACTTCTTTAGCGGCATCGCTGTGGGTCGCAATCACCGGCACGCCAATGGAAAGCGCTTCGCAGAGGATCAGCGGATAGTTATCGACCCGCGAGCTAAACAGCAGCGCATCCAGCGGGTTCAGTTCACTCATCAGCTGGCGTTTATCGGTCAGAAAGCCGTGGTTCACCACGTTGTCACCGCTGAACGGCGAGAATTTGCCGAAGGTATGGACTTCCACTTTGTCGCCAAGGGCGATGATATCGCGCACCAGCTGCTGATTGGTTTTACCGTCATAGCGCAGGTCGTGCGCCACCACGGCAATTTTTGGCCGCGTGGCGCTGGCTTTGATAGGCGTCAGCTCGGCCAGAATCGCTTCGGTCGCCACGTCAATGCCGTTATTGATTATCTGACAGCGCCCTGCCCCGTAGAGGCTATTAAACGCCTCGGCGACGTGCTGACTTGGCGAGATAAAGCGGCAGCCGAGCGCCAGCATCTGGCGGAACAGCTGGCGTTTTTCATCCACTAAATGGTGCGCGCGGTCGACTTTCACCGGCGGATAGTTGTCGAGCGTCGGGCATTTCTGGCAGCCGTTCTTCCAGCCTTCGCAACCGTCTAAAAACGCGCAGCGCCCGGTCACGCTCCAGTGGTCATGCAGCGTCCAGATAAAGGTGACGTCGCTTTTATGCCCTTTCACGCGCTCGCAAAAATTCACCACCTCGGCCAGGTTCAGCCAGTAGCTGTGCATCACGTGAAAATGCAGCACCACCGGGCCATCCAGCCGTGTCACCTGGCGATAAAGGTTGTTCAGATTGCCAAACAGGTCGCGATTGAACAGGCGGAACAGCGCCAGATTGGCGACCGACGTCAACCGGGCGGTCTGCTTCACCACCTGCGGGTAGCGGTCGTGGCTGACGCTCTTTTTGCCACCTTTACCGTAGCCGTAAACAAACGTTGAGCTAAGCCCCTGACGCAGCGCGCGCTGATGTAAGTCAAGCGCGACGCCCGCCGCCCCGCCTTCGGCCAGGCGAACATTGAATTGCAGAATATTCATTTAATTACCTTCACTCGCGCTTTTTCACCCACCACCAGCGCATTATCGGGAACGTCGTCCAGCACCACGCTGCCGGCGCCGATAGTGACGTTATTGCCGATGCGGATACCGCCGATAATCACCACGTTGGCGCCAAGCTCGACGCCGTTACCGAGGGTGGGACAGTCAAGGCTGTTGGGGCCACGGTTGCCCAGCGTAATGCCGTGGCGGATGGTAAAGTCGTCCCCCGCCACCACGTTTTTGTTAATCACCACCGCGTAGCCGTGATGAATGGTGAAGCGTCGGCCAATGGTCGCCGCGGCCTGAATTTCATAACCGAAAAAGCATTCGGTGATGATGCGGTACAGCACCAGTACCGGCGCCGCCCACAGATTGTTGAGGACGTTTTTTTTGCGCCACACCGAGCAGAAGTGAGCCATGCGATAGGCCATCACCATGCAGCAGGGACGCAGGCTCCAGCTGTTTGCGCGTAAGTCTTCCAGCAGCATTATTTACTCCGTAATCCATCGACCCAGCGTTTGCCGTTGCGCACCGACAGCAGCGTGATAAACGTCTTCCACGTCATGCGTTTATTGCGGATCTGGTACAGGGTAAACAGTTGGTATTTCTTGCTGGCACGGTCGAATTTCTCTTTGTGCTTACGGTAAAAGCTAAAGTAGCCAGAGAACTTTTTCGGCGAAGAGGTGATCTGCATTTCGCCGTGGTTAACGTGAAGAATTTGCGTTGCGGCTTCAATTTTCCACGGCTCACCGTAGGCCACCACCATGCGCAGGAAGATGTCATAGTCCTGCGCCGCCTTCAGTTCGGTATCGAACAGACTCTCCTTAAAGCGCCACGCCCAGCTAAAGACCTGGTTGCCGATAATGTTGCGCTTATAAAACAGCGGCCGGGAAAACGGTGATTTCGGGTACAGCGGCAGGCTGGCAGGCTGCGAGTAAACCTCGCCTTCGCAGACATAATCGTTGGCATATAAAAACGCATGGCCCATTAGCTGCTGCTTATGTTCAAGAAAAATCGAGAGGCGATTCGGCGTCCACTCATCGTCATCGTCGATGCCGGTAATAAACTGGCCTCTGGCCTGCAAGATGGCCTGGTTGCGTACCGCGCAGGCCCCGGAGTTAAAATCGTTGCGGGTGTACTGCACGCGTGCGTCATTGAGTTCGTCCACGAACTGCTGGAGCTGTTCGTAGTTGCTGGAGCAATCATCCACGATGATCATCTCCCAATGGGGATAGTCCTGGCGCAGAATGGATTTGATCGCGCGGATCGCCAGCTGCTGGCGATTCCAGGTTGGCATATAGATGGAGATCAATGGGTTATCTGTGGTCATTAGGTATCCCCGAATAAGCGGTTGAGCGGTGTTTCCCTCACCCTGCCCCTCTCCCCAGAGAGAGGGACGGGTGGGGAACAAAGGTTATTTCGAGTCCGACTGATACTCGTATTCGTAGTAGCCGTAATCCTGATAGCCGGTCGCGCGGCGGAAAATGGAGTTGAGGATCACCCCTTTCACCGTGATGCCGTTTTGCTCAAAGCGGTTCAGGCTTGTTTCGACTTCCTTAAGGGTATTCACCGCATAGCGCGTCACCATCAGGGAGGTTCCGGCATGGCGGCCGACGATGGCGGCGTCGGTAACGGCCAGAATCGGCGGCGTATCAATCAGTACTAGGTCATAGTTTGCCGAGCCCCACTTCAGCAATTCGCTAAAGCGTTCGCTCATCAGCAGCTCTGACGGATTCGGCGGCACCTGACCGCGCGGAATAAGGTCCAAATTGGCAACGGTCGTACGTTTCGCGCTACTTTCGATCGTCGCTTTACCGACCAACACATCAGACAGGCCGTTGTCGTTGGTGGTGCCCAACAGTTCGTGGGAGTAGCCTTTGCGCATATCACAGTCGATCATCAGTACGCGTTTATGGGTTTGACTAATCACCGCCGCGAGGTTGGCGCAGACGAAAGTTTTACCGATAGACGGGCTGACCCCGGTCATCATCAGCACGTTGTTCTGCGCCTGCATCATGGCAAAGTGCAGGCTGGTGCGCAGGCTACGGATGGCTTCAATCGCCAGGTCGGTTGGGTTCCCCACCGCCAGCAGCTGGCTCTGCTTATAGCGCTTCACGCCGTTTACATTTTTCACGCTGTCATGGGATTTTTGCCATTCCGAAAGCGGAATGCTGGCGTACACGTTGATCCCGTGTTCTTCCAGCACCTGCGGGCTTTCGATACCGCGGTTAAACAGCGATCGCAGCAGCACGCCAACAATAGAGAGCATCAGGCCAAGAATAATGCTGCCCAGAATAATCAGCGCTTTCTTCGGCTTCACCACGCCCGGCTGGGTAATCGCCGGGTCGACGATACGCACATCGCCCACGGTGCTGGCTTTGGTGATTTTCAGCTCCTGCTGTTTATTCAGCAGCTGCATATAGACCTGCTGACCGGACTCCACATCGCGTGTCAGGCGCACAATTTCCTGCTGGGTTTTCGGCATCGCGGTGACGCGCTGGCTGAGCTTCGCTTTCTCATCTTCCAGCGCCCGACGCTTTTCCAGCAGCGTGCGGTAAGCCGGGTGAATGCGGGTGTAGAGCTTGGAGATTTCGGCTTCGCGAAAGGTCAGTTCATTAAGCTGGGCATCAATGTTGACCATGGAGTCGAGCACCGATTTTGCTTCCAGCGGCAGATCCACGGAGTCCTTTTGCTGGCGATAGGCGTTGAGTTTGTTTTCGGCAACATCCAGCTGGCTACGCACCTGCGGCAGCTGCACTTCGAGGAATTCAAGGCTCTTTGCCGCCTCTTCCGATTTACGCGCCACGTTCTGCGCCACGTAGTTGCGGGCGATGCTGTTGAGAATGTCGCGGATCTGGTCTTTATCTTCACCGACCATATTGAGCGTCAGCACGCCGGAATCCTTACCGTCTTCCGTTACGCTGAGGCTGTTTTGCAGGGTGTTGATCATGCCCAGCGTCGAGTATTTGGTCAGCGTAAAGCTGGCGCCATCGTGGGCGGCAATACCGGCAACCACCAGCGATACGCCATCTTTGTTCACCGCCTCACCCACTTTGCCTTCGACGCTGAAACTATCATCGTTGCTCAGTCGGTAGGTCGTCGGGCTTAAAACCTCCAGCGTAAAAGTGCTGTCAGCCATCGCCACCGGGCGATTAAAGGTGGTGACTTTCACCGTCTCGTTCTGACGTCCCATCAGTCGTTCCCAGCCGGCACCCAGAATGGGGAACGTGTTCTTACTGACCGCAATATCCAGGTCCAGATCGTCGACGGTTTTCCCCAGCACCAGGCGGGAGGTGATCATCTGGATTTCCGCCTCGGAGGCCGGCGGCTTGCTGGTTAACGCGTTGCTAATATCCTGCACCAGCGCGCTGCCCTGATTTTGCTCAATACGCACCAGCGCATCGGCGCTGTAAATCGGCGTGGCGAACAGGGTATAAACAATCGCCGCGGCGGCAAAGACGGCGGTTATACCGAGAACCCACCATTTCGCTTCAATGACCGTGCCAACCAGGCGACCAATATCAATCTCATCGCCGCCCGAGACCGGCGGACTTATCTGTTTTACTTTATCTGTCATGGTTATCCCTGCTGTGCTTTCAGCGCCTGCGCCCACTGGGCAGCTGACCTGTCGAGTAACTGGTACACCGCTTCAAAGGCCTCGCGGCTTTTGCGATACGGATCGGGAATATCGCGTTCGTTATCCCAATGACCGAAAAGCATGACTTTGCCGCGCATCTCCGGCGCCATTTCATGCAGGGTGGCGATATGCCGTTTCTCCATCGCCAGAATCAGATCGTACTCCCGGCACATGCGCCCGGAGAGCTGGCGCGCACAGTGGCCGTCGAGAGAAACATCGTGCGTCGCGGCCACGCTGGCGGCGCGTTCATCCGCCGCTTTCCCCACCAGCGCCCCTAGCCCCGCCGACTCAACGGTCATCTGCGGCAGATGGCTTCTCAGCAGCCGTTCAGCCGTGGGGGAACGACAGATGTTCCCCACGCAAACCACAAGAATTTTGTTAAACATGTCGGTTACCAGGTGTGAATGTCTTTCGCCGAGTCGGTCATGTAGCGAACGCCACTGATGGTCGGCAACAGTTGGTTGATCAGACGGTTCCAGCGGGCAACCGGCGCGGTCGTGACGTACACCACGTCATACGGCTGGAGGATAAAGTTGGTCGCCATCACCAGCGAGGTCGCATCGGACATATCCAGCTGATAGATGTTGGCCATCTTGCCGCTGTTGCCCTCTTTGGTTGGGCGAATCACGAAGATGCCGCTGGCATCGGAGGTGCTCAGGTCGATACCTTCTGCCTGACCCAGCGCTTCGGTCAGCGTCATGCCGCTGAAGTCCATTTTGAGGGTGCTCTGTTTTTTCACTTCGCCCATCACGAAGACTTTCAGGTCATCGTTACGCGGCACAAACAGAATGTCGCCGGGATAGAGCAGACGGTTCTGGCTGAGATCGCCGTTTTGCATCAGCGCCTGGACGGAGATTCGCTGCTCGCGGCCATCGTGGGTCAGCACCACGTTGCGCCAGTCGGCAAGCTCGCCAAGACCGCCTGCGGCGTTGAGCGCATCCAGTACGGTCAGCGGGACGTTGGTAATCGCCTGCTGGCCAGACTTAGCCACCTGGCCCGAGACATAGACTTTCTGCGAACGGAAAGCGGCGACGTTAACATCCACCTGCGGGTCGGTGATGTAAGCCGCGAGGCGCTGGGTGATAGTCTGGCGAATTTCGGCCAACGTGCGGCCTTTCACCTGAACCTTGCCGATATACGGATAGAAAATGGTGCCATCAGGCTGCACCCAGTTGCCGGTATCACTCGAGCTACGGTACTGCCCCGCCGGGGTCGTCAGCTCCGGGTGATCCCAAACGGTGACGTTCAGGACATCGCCTGAGCCTACGCGATACTGGTAATTGCTTAACTCCTGATCCAGCGACATGTTAGGTTGCGCGACGTTAGGACGTGGGCGTAATTGTTCAATCAGTCGCGGGGTCAGCGGATAAACATTCACCATTCGGCCAATGTCATAATCAGCATCCTGCTGCTTAATCACATCTTTTCCGTAAGTAGACATATTGCTGCCTGGAAGGATGGTGCAACCACTCATCAAGCTTAACGACACCAATAATGGCATCAATTTTAGTTTGGATTTCATCATTGATTATTTATCACTTTGGCAGAAAAATTATCCTGTGCGAATTAAATTAATCCGTACCATTTGATTACCCGAGCATTCACCATGCATTTAATTCCCGGTGAATATAACTGGCATATATCCTAAAATAGATTGGATTCATCCGCAGGCTATTGACAGAATAATCGAGACTTTGCTTTATGCCTTCAGGCACGCTACCGCCCCTGGCTTCCAGCTACCAATTCACCTTAAAATCATGTTGTTATGTAGCGCAGGGCCAAGCCATAAAAGAATATGGAATATTTCTGGATATATATGAAGAAATTATCTTTGCCATCTGACTGCTTTATGAAAGCCAGCAATAACCATTTCATTCAATACCGAGGGAATTGTTGCAGCTAAGTGAATAGCAGGCAAGGTAAGGCTGACTGAAAGAATATTTTTAAGAATAATATTAAGACTAATAAGAACAATGG
>NZ_JAKCNS010000036.1 GCF_021440345.1 Kluyvera intermedia | reverse complement strand
CTTTCCTCTTTCAGAGTCAACCCTCATTTTCAGGTTTTTCTCTTCAACCGAACCGGCTAGTTAGTGTGAAGTGATTCACGTTTGCCGTCTCAGTGGGTGCGCATTATAGGGAACTTTGTTTTTAGCACAACCCCTTTTCTCACATTTTTTTCTAAGTGTCGTTTTTTCACTCTTTTTGCGCTGTAAGTGTGCGATTTGCTTAATTTTTGAGATGAGAAACCCACAAATTGGGCTGATAATGAGAGGTAACCCCACTGAGATACCGTTTTAAAGAGGTAAACATGTCTGCCGTTTTACGTCGTTATAAAGATTTATTCCCCGTAATAGGCGATCGCGTGATGATCGACGCCTCCAGCGTCATCGTCGGCGACGTCCGCCTGGCTGATGATGTCAGTATCTGGCCATTGGTTGCCGCACGCGGCGACGTCAACTATATCCAGATTGGTGCCCGCAGCAATATTCAGGATGGCAGCGTACTGCACGTTACGCACAAGTCGGCTAAAAATCCGCAAGGGAATCCTCTCATCGTTGGCGAGGACGTTACCGTCGGGCATAAAGTCATGCTCCACGGCTGCACTATCGGGGATAGAGTATTGGTAGGTATGGGGTCTATCTTACTGGATGGTGTCGTTGTGGAAGACGATGTGATGATTGGTGCTGGCAGCCTGGTACCACAGCATAAGCGTCTGGAGAGTGGTTTTCTTTATCTAGGCAGCCCGGTTAAGCAAATCAGACCGTTGAAAGAGGCCGAACTCGAAGGGCTTCGTTATTCGGCCAACAACTACGTGAAGTGGAAAGACGACTATCTGAATCAGGACAACCAAACCCAACCTTGATTGTCCTCTTGCTGATCGCGAATAAGATCGCTGGCTTCTTCTTCCAGATCCCAGCGATTTTCACCAAACAGCGCCAGCCATTGTTTAGGCTCTTCTCCGCCAAAGCGGCGCACTATCTCTTCAGCATTGATCGCACACGTCAGTTGCATACCATTCACCAACACTGGGAAGCAGACCGCATTGATATCCGCACGCCACTCTTCCCTATCCGGGAACTGAATGGCCTGATTCATACGCCAAGCTCGCGTTTGAGTGATTCAATCACCGGCTCAACGTCAGGCAAAATACCGTGCCACAATAAAACGGCGTGTGCCGCCTGGCCCACCAGCATTCCCAAACCATCAGCATAACGTTTTGCACCATGCTGAATACACCATGACAGAAATGCAGTATTTCCTTTCTGATAAAACATGTCATAGCAGCATACGTGCGAGTTGACCAATGAAGATGGTATGAGCGGGATTTCACCAGCAATCCCGCTGGAGGTTGCGTTGATAATGAGATCGAACTCATGACCACCAAGCTCTGACATCGGTTGTGCGCTCACACTCCCCGTGTGACGGAACAGTTCAGCCAGCGTTTGTGCCCGTTCATAAGAACGGTTGGTAATGGTGACGCTACAATCCAAAGACAGCAGCGGCAGCAGAACACCACGCGCCGCGCCACCAGCACCAATTAGCAAAACACGATAGCCCGGTTTAATGAGCTCCAGCCGTTCAAGGTCACTCAACAACCCGATGCCGTCGGTGTTATCACCGAGAATTCGACCATCATCGAGACGTTTAAGCGTATTCACCGCTCCCGCCAACGCCGCGCGCTCGGTCAGCTCATCAGCTCGTGTGTAGGCCTCCTCTTTAAAAGGAACCGTAACGTTAGCTCCTTTGCCCCCCTGCTGGAAAAAGGCATCTAAGGTGGGGATGAAGCTATCAAGCGGTGCCAACATGCGCCCATAGGGGTGAATCAGCTGCAGCTGCTGTGCAAACTGCTGATGAATGAACGGCGACTTGCTATGCGCGATCGGATTGCCAAAAACGACGTAGCTTTCCATAACATTATCCCTGGCGAAAACGTTCACCCGTCAGGGCATCGAGAATTTCTGACGGATTCAACCGCCCGCCCGTTTGCGCATCAACCACCGGGAAATCATCGCCAAACTGCGCAATCACCTCGGCCGTTGTCCGACACGGTGGTTCACCACTCAGGTTAGCGCTGGTTGAAACCAGCGGTTTACCATAGGTCTGGCACAGTTCAATCACCACCGGATGGTCTGTCACTCTGACGGCGAGTGAGTTAAATCGGCCCGTTAGCCAACTCGGTGTGCTTGCCTTCGCCGGGAAGACAAACGTTACCGGTCCTGGCCACCGGGAAAAGACGGCCGCGCGCTGCTCTTCGCTCAACATGCTGTCGTCTATATAGGGCTGAAGCTGTTCGAAGCTGGCGGCAATGAGGATGAGACCTTTATCTACCGGACGCTGTTTTAAGGCCAGCAGGTTCATAACCGCTTCTTCACTGTCGGGATCGCAACCGACGCCAAATACGGCTTCGGTTGGATAGGCGATGACTTCTTTATTATTCAGAGCAACAACCGCACGCCGTACGGTCTCTGATGGCAGGTTTTTATTCACTGATTTGTTTCGCCGGTACCGGCTTTCCACATTGTTTACTGGCACAAAAACGTTTTACGCCCTGCGCCGTTTTCTTTTCGATAAGCAGCGGGTAGTGGCACTCAGGGCACTCCCCCGCTACCGGTGTGAAGTTAATGACGAACTGACATTCCGGATAGCGATCGCAGGAATGAAAGTTTTTACCAAAACGAGAGCGGCGTTGTACCAACAGCCCCTGTTGACACGCGGGGCAAGTGATCGCCGTTTCATCTGGTTTATCGATAACTTCAGTGTGTTCACATTCAGGATACTGACTGCATCCGATGAACATGCCAAAACGTCCCTGACGCAACACCAGCTCGGCGCCACACTCAGGACACGACTGCCCCTCCAGTACTTTAACGATATGTCCATCCGCCTGGTTTTTCAGGGGACGGACATAATCACATTCCGGATAATGAGAGCAGCCAAGAAACGGCCCGTGCTTGCCGGACCGTATGACCAGTTCAGCCCCGCACTGCGGACAGGGCTCGTTTTTAGGCACCGAAAACAGTGCTGATTTGACCATAACAACTCTTGATGACACTAAAAGAATTTAGTGCAGCATACCTTCATTCGTCTCGAAGAGTAATTCTTCCATTTGTTGATACGCGTTTTCGCAGCCGGGAAGATTGAACAGCACCATCAAAATGACCCATTTCAACTCTTCCAGTTCAAACTCTGCGGTATCCAGAGCCATCACGCGCTCAATCACCATTTCCCGCGTTTCGAGGTTCAGCACCTGAATCTGCTCCAGGAATAACAGGAACCCTCGACAGCTAGCATCCAGCCGCTGGCTCTCTTCCTGTGTGAAAATACGCACGGAGAGAGGATCGGATGCAAGCTGCATCGGTTCTACGAGGCCTTCCTGATAGTCGGCGAGCTTTTCCAGCCACATCAGCGCGTTGAAGATATCTTCACGTTCGAACCCCGCATCGGTAAGATCCCGAGTCAGTCTGTCCTGATCTACGCGCATTTCTGTTTCGTTATGGATGTAGGTCTCAAACAAATACATTAGTACGTCGAACATGGCCTGCCCTCCTTAATCGGACATAGCCGCCGGGTACTGCTGCGATCCATCCTGCTAACTCCAGTTCAAGTAGCTGAGCCACGGTAACTGGCACAGGTTGGCCGGCACGTTCAGCGACGACGTCAACAGGTGTTGCCTCATCTCCTACGTTAGCCAGGAGCTCAGGAAATGGCAATGCTACAGATTCCTGATCTGCACAATAATTTGTCATCTCCGTCTTCTCGGACAACTGTCTGTTTAAAGATGGGAATTGCGCCAGAATATCCTCGGGTTCAGTGACCACCGCAGCGCCTTGCTTGATAAGCCAGTGCGGGCCTTCCATTCCCGGATGACCCAACGGTCCCGGTATCGCGAAAACTTCTCGCCCTTGCTCAAGCGCACAGCGAGCGGTGACAAGGGATCCACTGCGCAGCGCGGCCTCCACGACCAGAACACCGTAGCTCAACCCACTGATAATCCGGTTACGGCGAGGGAAATGGTAGGCCACGGGGGTTGCGGCAAGTGAAAACTCGGATACCAAGGCGCCTCCGCTGGCTACGATGCTTTCAGCGAGCTGTCGATGACGATGGGGATAAATGTGATTCAGGCCGCTGCCCAGTACCGCAATCGTTCCACCGCCAACCTGCAGAGCGCCACGATGGGCAACACCATCAATACCCAGCGCCAACCCGCTGGTGATAGTTATCCCTTGCTTAGCCAGCGCCTCGCAGAAGTAACTCCCCCAGCGCTCACCATAGAGTGAATGCTGACGGCTACCTACGACAGCCAGCTGCGGTGAACGAAGCAAATCGACATTGCCACGAATGCACAGCACCGCAGGATAATCACGGATAGCCCGTAACGACTTAGGATAAAGCGGTGAATCAGCCAACAAAAGCGTACTGTCAGGCATCGCCAGCCATCTCTCGGCGGCATCACGTTCTGCAGATGTGAAAGAAAAAAATCGCTCGACTTGTTTAGAACTAAACCCAATTGTAGATAAGGTTTGACGGGTGATGTTTGCCTGCTGACACAGGACGTGCAGCACACGCAGCATTTCATCACCACATAAATTGTTGACCTTCAACAGACGGAAGGCGACCTCTTCAGGTGACATCCTTTTCTCCCTTGCCACATGCGGCATCAGCAATCCTTGCGATTGGTCAGTGATGCTGTCAATTAGAGGGGGTTTTGTCTAGAATAGAGGTAATAATCTTTCCTACTCCTGAACAGAACTCGGATATTTATGGCAGTTTTGCAAGTGTTACATATCCCGGACGAGCGTCTTCGCAAAGTCGCTGAGCCGGTAAAAGAAGTGAATGAAGAAATCCAGCGTATTGTCGACGATATGTTCGAGACAATGTACGCCGAAGAAGGTATTGGCCTCGCGGCAACGCAGGTCGATATCCATAAACGAATTATCGTTATTGATGTCTCTGAGAATCGCGATCATCAGCTGGTGTTGATAAACCCAGAATTGCTGGAAAAAGACGGTGATACCGGTATTGAAGAAGGCTGTCTGTCTATTCCTGAGCAGCGGGCACTGGTTCCTCGTGCCGAGCGCGTGAAGATCCGCGCACTTGATCGTAACGGTAAAGCATTCGAACTTGAAGCTGACGATCTGCTGGCTATCTGTATCCAACATGAAATGGATCACTTAGTCGGTAAACTGTTTATCGATTATCTTTCTCCGCTAAAACAGCAGCGTATTCGTCAGAAAGTTGAAAAACTGGATCGCCTGAACGCGCGTGCCTAAGGATAAGGATTAACGTGTCAGATTCACTACGTATTATTTTTGCGGGTACTCCTGACTTTGCAGCGCGTCATCTTGATGCGCTGCTGTCGTCTGAACACCAGGTCGTTGGCGTATTTACCCAACCTGACCGCCCGGCTGGCCGTGGTAAGAAGCTGATGCCAAGCCCGGTCAAAGTGCTGGCGGAAGAGAAGGGTATCCCGGTCTTCCAGCCAGCTTCGCTGCGACCGGAAGAGAACCAAAAGCTGGTATCCTCGCTCAACGCCGACGTAATGGTCGTGGTGGCCTATGGCCTGATCTTGCCAAAAACGGTGTTGGCGATGCCACGCCTTGGCTGTATCAACGTTCATGGTTCCCTGTTGCCTCGCTGGCGTGGCGCTGCACCAATTCAGCGTTCACTGTGGGCCGGTGATAGCGAAACGGGCGTCACTATCATGCAGATGGATGTCGGTCTGGATGCCGGTGATATGCTGCACAAACTCTCCTGTCCGATAACCGCAGAAGACACCAGCGCGAGTCTGTACGACAAGCTGGCGGCTCTCGGCCCACAGGGGCTGCTGCATACGCTACATCTGCTGGCAACCGGTAACACCAAACCTGAAGTTCAGGACGAGTCGCTGGTGAGCTACGCGGAAAAACTCAGTAAAGAAGAAGCACGAGTAGACTGGACGCTCAGCGCCGCTCAACTCGAGCGCTGCATTCGAGCCTTTAATCCATGGCCGATGAGCTACATCGTGATTGACGATCAGCCGGTTAAAATCTGGCAGGCGACGGTTATTGATAAAGCCGCAAACGCTGAACCGGGCACAATTCTGGAAGCGACCCGCCAGGGTATTCAGGTCGCCACCGGCGACGGTATTCTGAACCTTATCTCGCTGCAGCCCGCAGGTAAAAAAGCCATGAGCGCACAGGATCTCCTGAATTCGCGCCGGGAATGGTTTGTACCCGGAAATCGTCTCCTCTGACGGTTCATCTCTTTTAAAGCCCGGAGTATCCGGGCATTTTTATTTCTACGGTTATGAAAAAACATCTGAATTTACGCAGTATGGCGGCTCAGGCCGTTGAGCAGGTCGTCGAGAAGGGACAGTCGTTAAGCAACGTCTTGCCCGCGATGCAGCAAAAAGTTGGCGATAAAGATAAAGCGCTGTTGCAGGAGCTCTGCTTTGGCGTGCTGCGGTCGCTCTCTCAGCTGGAATGGATGATTAAACAGCTGATGGAACGCCCGATGACGGGAAAACAGCGTACCGTCCATTACCTGATCATGGTTGGCCTGTACCAATTACTGCATACGCGTATTCCACCGCACGCGGCGCTGGCCGAGACGGTTGAAGGTGCAGTTGTTATCAAACGTCCACAGCTGAAAGGTCTGATTAACGGCGTACTGCGCCAGTTTCAACGCCGCCAGGAAGAGCTGCTGACAGAGTTCGCACAAAGCGAGCTGCGCTTCCTGCACCCATCCTGGTTGGTAAAACGCATTAAGGATGCTTACCCGCAGCAGTGGGAAAGCATTCTTGAAGCCAATAATCAACGCCCACCGATGTGGCTGCGCGTCAACCGTAATCATCACACTCGTGATAGCTGGCTGGCATTATTAGCTGAGACCGGTCTTACCGGCTTCCCGCATCCTGACTATCCTGATGCCGTACGTCTGGAAACACCTACGTCAGTGCTTGCATTACCCGGTTTTGAACAAGGTTGGGTAACAGTGCAGGATGCTTCTGCACAGGGTTGCATGAGCTACCTGCAGCCGCAAAATGGCGAACAGATTCTTGATTTATGCTGTGCCCCTGGCGGTAAAACTACGCATATTCTTGAAGTTGCTCCGGCTGCCGAGGTGATGGCCGTTGACGTTGATGAAAAACGTTTATCTCGCGTCTACGATAACCTCAAGCGTCTGGGCATGAAGGCCACCGTCAAACAGGGTGATGGCCGCTTCCCTCACCAATGGTGCGGTGAGCAGCAGTTCGATCGTATTTTACTGGACGCACCCTGCTCGGCTACCGGCGTGATTCGCCGTCATCCGGATATTAAATGGCTACGTCGCGACCGTGATATTCCCGAGCTGGCTCAGCTACAGTCCGAGATTCTCAACGCCACCTGGCCACATCTTAAACCTGGCGGCACGTTGGTTTATGCGACCTGCTCTATTCTGCCAGAAGAGAATCAGCAGCAGATCGTGGCATTCCTGGAGCGGACCCCAGATGCAAAATTGAGCGAGACAGGCACTCCAGAGCAACCTGGCCGCCAGAATTTACCCGGTGCAGAAGAAGGCGATGGTTTCTTCTACGCTAAGCTAATCAAGAAGTAATGAGATAACGGGTCGCAACTGATGAAAATTATCATTCTGGGTGCCGGACAAGTTGGCGGTACGCTGGCGGAAAACCTGGTCGGGGAAAATAACGACATCACTATTGTCGATACCAACGGCGAGCGCCTGCGTAGCCTACAGGACAAATTTGACCTGCGCGTTGTACAAGGCCATGCCTCCCATCCTCGCGTATTACGCGAGGCCGGTGCCGATGATGCTGATATGCTGGTCGCTGTCACCAGTTCGGATGAGACCAACATGGTGGCCTGTCAGGTCGCCTACTCATTATTTAACACACCGAATCGTATCGCCCGCATCCGTTCACCGGACTACGTTCGCGATGCCGAGAAACTATTCCACAGCGATGCGGTGCCTATCGATCACTTGATTGCCCCTGAGCAGCTCGTTATCGACAATATCTACCGCTTAATCGAATACCCTGGCGCACTGCAGGTGGTTAACTTCGCCGAAGGTAAAGTGAGTCTGGCGGTGGTGAAAGCCTATTACGGTGGACCATTAGTCGGTAACGCACTCTCGACTATGCGCGAGCATATGCCACACATTGATACCCGCGTCGCAGCAATTTTCCGTCATGACAGACCGATTCGTCCGCAAGGCTCAACCATAGTGGAAGCGGGCGACGAAGTCTTCTTTATCGCCGCATCGCAGCATATCCGGGCGGTGATGAGCGAACTGCAACGGCTGGAGAAGCCTTACAAGCGCATCATGCTGGTAGGTGGTGGCAACATCGGTGCAGGCCTGGCGCGTCGCCTGGAAAAGGATTACAGCGTCAAGCTTATCGAACGCGATCAACAGCGCGCGGCTGAGCTGGCGGAAAAATTACAGAACACCATCGTCTTCTTTGGCGATGCATCGGATCAAGAGTTGCTGATGGAAGAGCATATTGATCAAGTGGATCTGTTTATTGCCGTCACCAACGATGACGAAGCGAATATCATGTCTGCGATGCTGGCCAAACGGATGGGCGCTAAAAAAGTGATGGTGCTGATCCAACGTAAGGCATATGTCGATCTAGTTCAGGGCAGCGTCATTGATATTGCGATCTCGCCTCAACAGGCAACGATCTCGGCCTTGTTAAGCCACGTGCGTAAAGCGGATATCGTCGGTGTGTCCTCACTGCGTCGCGGGGTAGCCGAGGCTATTGAAGCCGTCGCGCATGGTGATGAAAGTACCTCACGCGTGGTTGGGCGAGTGATTGACGAAATTAAGCTACCGCCAGGTACAATTATCGGCGCGGTCGTTCGCGGCAACGACGTGATGATCGCCAATGACAATCTTCGTATTGAGCAAGGCGACCACGTCATTATGTTCCTCACCGATAAAAAGTATATTTCGGATGTCGAACGTCTTTTCCAGCCAAGCCCTTTCTTCCTTTAATTCTCCAAAGGCACTCAGCGAGTGCCTTTTTTATTAACCCACTATTATATAAGGGTTAATTAATTCGCGCATATTTATTATCGCCAATGGAAAATAGATAAACATTTGTTAAACTTATAAACGTCAGCTAGCACAAGGGAGAATAAAATGAGCATTATTAAAGAGTTTCGCGAGTTCGCGATGCGCGGGAATGTTGTTGATTTGGCGGTGGGTGTCATTATTGGTGCTGCATTTGGGAAGATCGTATCGTCTTTAGTTGCAGATATCATCATGCCACCGCTGGGACTTTTAATTGGTGGGGTCGACTTTAAACAATTTGCCGTGACGTTACGTGCCGCACAGGGTGATATCCCTGCTGTCGTCATGCACTACGGGATTTTCATTCAGAATATTTTTGACTTCGTCATTGTCGCCTTCGCTATCTTTATGGCGATTAAGCTGGTGAATCAGTTAAATCGTAAGAAAGAAGAGCCGGCACCCGCTGCCGCAGCGCCTTCGAAGGAAGAAGTCCTACTATCCGAAATTCGCGATCTGCTGAAAGAACAGAATAACCGTTCTTAATCAGGCTACAGAAAGCAGAAAGCCAGTGGTAAATAAGCGCATCGCTTGTTTGCCACTGGCCTCCCGACCATATTGTTTACCGTGTTTTTCCTTACGCAGATAACTCCCTTTACCCTTCTTATTTTTCTCAACGCGCTGCCGAAACAGTGGATCGTGCAATAAGGCCTCAAGGGCGTTATCGTTGATCTGCCCCTTAGTATGTTGATAGCGGCTCATAACTACTCCTGATTGTGTAAAAATCACGCAACGAGTTTAGATCTAATTATCGAAGGACTCAACACCCATTTCCACTCACCTCCGCACCCTGCTCAAGGATACCGAGAATTGAGCAAAATTCACTGCTATGCGACGTCCCGCAACATGCATCGTTGAGCTTGCTCAACGCCTGCTGCATCGCCTGCAATTCTGCAATACGCGACTCGACCTCACTTAGCCGTGCCTGCACAATACCTTTCGATTCCTGACAGGTATGATGTTCAGGATCCACCCGGATCGACAGCAGCTCACGGATCGACTCAAGCGTAAATCCCAACTGCCGCGCATGACGAATAAACTTCAGACGCTGAAGGTCGTCTGCAGTATAGAGACGAAAACCACCTTCGGTACGCACATCATGGCTCATCATCTGCTGTTTTTCATAATAGCGCACGGTATCGGGAGTCACTCCCGCCAGTTTTGATAGTTCGCCTATTCGAAACATAACTATTCCTCGTTAATTTTATGCAGAAGTTTATCCGCATAATCACCGCGCAGAAAATCGGTACTTAATCCAGCCTGCTGCAATTTCAACTCCATCAACGCCAACCGACGGCTTAACTCCTGATACCGGTCATCATCCTTACGGATGCCCTTAAGTAGATCGGCCACTACTATCGCTTCTTTGCGTTGTTCAATCTCAGGTGGCAGACAGCCGGCATTTTTCAGTAACCGGTAGCCAGAACGCAGCGCCTCCGGCACGCAGGAATCATCATCAAGAATAAGAGGTTCACCCTGACCGGGAAGGTTATCGAACTCGCCTTTTCGCTGGGCATCGTTAATATGACGTTCAGCCCACTGGTCAAGTAACAACATGACGCGACTCCTGGGAACGGACGTTAGAAGATATGGGTATTGTAGAAGGGTGATGGAATAGGGGATATAAAAAAACCCGCCGAAGCGGGTTTTTTTACTTTACTACAGATTACTCTGCAGCTGCTTCTGCTTTCGGCTCAGCACGATCAACCAGCTCGATGTATGCCATCGGCGCGTTGTCGCCTGCACGGAAGCCACACTTCAGAATGCGAGTGTAACCACCGGCGCGGCTCGCGAAACGCGGGCCCAGCTCGTTAAACAGTTTTGCCACGATCTCGTTATCACGAGTACGGGCGAATGCCAGACGACGATTAGCTACGCTATCAGTCTTGGCAAGAGTAATCAGCGGCTCAACTACGCGACGCAGTTCTTTCGCTTTCGGCAGGGTCGTCTTGATGATTTCATGACGAACCAGCGAACCAGCCATGTTACGGAACATAGCCTGGCGATGGCTGCTGTTGCGGTTCAGTTGACGACCACTCTTACGATGGCGCATGACCTTATCCTTCTCAGTAAAACCTTAACCTGTGATCCGGTTACTCGTCAGCAATGCTTGCCGGTGGCCAGTTTTCCAGGCGCATGCCCAGAGACAGTCCACGGGAGGCCAGCACGTCTTTAATCTCAGTAAGAGATTTTTTACCCAGGTTCGGCGTTTTCAGCAACTCAACCTCGGTACGCTGTACCAGATCACCGATATAGTGGATAGCTTCTGCCTTGAGGCAGTTAGCAGAGCGGACAGTCAATTCCAGATCGTCAACAGGGCGCAGCAGGATCGGATCGAACTCTGGTTTCTCTTCTTTCACTTCCGGCTGACGTACATCACGTAAGTCAACGAAAGCTTCCAGTTGTTCAGCCAGAATGGTTGCCGCACGACGAATCGCCTCTTCAGGATCGATTGTGCCGTTGGTTTCCATTTCGATGACCAGCTTGTCCAGGTCGGTACGCTGTTCTACACGCGCTGCTTCAACATTGTAGGCAATACGCTCTACAGGGCTATAGCAGGCGTCGACCAACAGACGGCCGATCGGGCGCTCATCTTCTTCCGAATGAATTCGGGCAGAAGCCGGCACATAACCACGACCGCGCTGAACTTTGATACGCATGCTAATAGCTGCGTTCTCATCGGTCAGGTGGCAGATCACGTGCTGCGGCTTGACGATTTCGACATCCCCATCATGGGTGATATCGGCTGCAGTCACAGGGCCAATGCCAGATTTATTCAAGGTAAGAATAACTTCATCTTTACCCTGAACTCTCACCGCCAGCCCTTTCAGGTTGAGCAGGATTTCAAGGATATCTTCCTGAACGCCTTCTTTGGTGCTGTACTCATGAAGTACACCATCAATCTCAACCTCGGTCACCGCACAACCCGGCATCGATGAGAGCAGAATACGGCGCAGTGCGTTACCCAGAGTATGGCCAAAGCCACGCTCTAAAGGCTCAAGGGTCACCTTGGCGTGCGTCGAACTCACTTGCTCGATATCTACCAGGCGCGGTTTTAGAAACTCTGTCACAGAACCCTGCATTGTGTCCTCTCTTTGGTACTAAGCTTTACTTGGAGTAAAGCTCGACGATCAGGTGTTCGTTAATGTCCGCAGACAGATCAGAACGCTCAGGCTGACGCTTGAACGTGCCTTCCATCTTGCCAGCATCAACTTCCAGCCAGGTTGGCTTTTCACGCTGTTCAGCCAGCTCCAGAGCGGCTTTAACGCGAGATTGCTTTTTCGCTTTCTCACGAATGCTAACAACGTCATTCGCTTTAACCTGATAAGAAGCGATGTTAACAACACGACCGTTTACCATGATTGCTTTGTGGCTAACCAACTGGCGTGACTCGGCACGAGTGGCGCCGAAGCCCATACGGTATACTACGTTGTCCAGACGACCTTCCAGCAGAGTCAACAGGTTTTCACCGGTGTTGCCTTTCAGACGTGCTGCTTCTTGATAATAGTTACGGAACTGACGCTCCAGCACGCCGTAAGTACGACGAACTTTTTGCTTTTCACGCAACTGCACACCATAGTCAGACAGACGCGGTTTACGCGCACCGTGCTGGCCAGGAGCTTGTTCAATTTTACACTTGGTATCGATCGCGCGAACGCCAGACTTAAGGAATAAGTCGGTGCCCTCACGACGGCTCAGCTTGAGCTTAGGACCCAAATATCTTGCCATTTTCTTTCTCCAACAATCCTAGAAACGAGGCGTTATACGCGACGTTTTTTCGGCGGACGACAACCGTTATGAGGGATCGGAGTCACATCAGTAATATTAGTGATGCGGAAACCAGCGGCGTTCAGAGCACGAATAGTAGATTCGCGGCCTGGACCCGGACCTTTAACCATAACTTCCAGATTCTTGATGCCGTATTCTTTTACGGAATCAGCACAACGCTCTGCTGCAACCTGAGCTGCGAACGGAGTAGATTTGCGCGAACCACGGAAACCGGAACCACCGGCTGTTGCCCAACCCAGCGCATTACCCTGACGATCGGTAATAGTTACGATGGTGTTGTTAAAAGAAGCATGGATATGAGCCACGCCATCAGAGACTTGTTTTCTTACACGCTTACGTGCACGAACTGGTGCCTTTGCCATTATTCAATCACCCCGATTATTTCTTGATCGGTTTGCGCGGACCCTTACGGGTACGTGCGTTGGTCTTGGTACGCTGGCCGCGAACCGGGAGACCACGACGATGACGCAAACCGCGATAGCAACCAAGATCCATAAGACGCTTGATGCTCATGCTAACTTCACGGCGCAGATCACCTTCAACGACAAATTTGGCAACTTCGTCACGCAGCGTGTCGATTTGTCCTTCAGACAGCTCACTGATCTTAACATTTTCAGCGATACCCGCTGCAGCCAGAATGGCCTTAGAACGGGTCTTACCGACGCCGTAGATCGAGGTTAACGCGATCACAGCATGTTTCTGATCAGGAATGTTAATGCCTGCTATACGGGCCACTATGCACTCCTACTATTTAATATGTACGCACCATGCTGAAAAGCCCGTTTTCAGGATACTCAAATGGAAACGCACAGACATACAAAAGATTGGCTGGCTAATCTAGCCAGCTCAACCCAACTTTGCAAGAAAAATATGCGATTAAATCAGCCTTGGCGCTGTTTATGCTTTGGCTCGGCACTGCAAATCACACGGATGACACCATCACGCTTAACGATTTTGCAGTTACGGCATAATTTCTTGACGGAAGCACGAACTTTCATTTTTACTCTCCGTAACTTCTCGAGCGACCTTTTAGCGGCTATAGCCTTTGAGGTTCGCCTTCTTCAATGCAGACTCGTACTGACTTGACATCATCAGAGTTTGCACTTGAGCCATAAAGTCCATAATCACGACAACAACGATGAGCAGTGAGGTCCCACCAAAGTAGAACGGCACTTTCATTGCATCACGCATGAACTCCGGGATCAGGCAGATAAAGGTAATGTACAGCGCACCAACCAAAGTCAGGCGGGTCATTACTTTATCGATATACTTCGCCGTTTGCTCTCCCGGACGAATTCCTGGTACAAATGCACCGGACTTCTTCAGGTTATCTGCTGTTTCACGCGGGTTGAAAACCAACGCCGTGTAGAAGAAACAGAAGAAGATGATTGCAGACGCATAGAGTAACACATAAAGCGGTTGCCCAGGCTGCAAATACAGCGAAATTGTTGTCAGCCAGTTCCAACCGGTACCGCCCCCGAACCATGACGCGATGGTTGCCGGGAACAGAATAATACTGGAAGCGAAGATTGCTGGGATAACCCCTGCCATATTCACTTTCAGCGGTAAATGTGTGCTCTGTGCAGCATAGACACGACGACCTTGCTGACGTTTAGCGTAGTTTACCACAATGCGGCGTTGACCACGTTCAACGAATACAACAAAGAACGTCACTGCAAACACTAATACTGCAACCAACAGCAACAGGAGGAAGTGCAGGTCGCCTTGACGCGCTTGCTCGATAGTATGGGCAATGGCTGGCGGGAGTCCCGCAACGATACCAGCGAAGATAATGATTGAGATACCGTTGCCGATACCACGCTCAGTAATCTGTTCGCCGAGCCACATCAGGAACATAGTCCCTGTAACCAGACTCACAACAGCGGTGAAATAGAATGCAAAGCCTGGATTGATTACCAGGCCTTGCATACCAGGCATATTCGGTAAACCGGTAGCAATACCGATCGACTGGAATATTGCCAGCACCAGAGTGCCGTAACGGGTGTACTGGCTGATCTTACGACGACCAGACTCCCCTTCTTTCTTGATTTCAGCCAGCGTTGGATGAACCACCGTCAGCAGCTGGATAATGATCGACGCCGAAATATACGGCATGATCCCCAGAGCAAAGATAGAAGCACGGCTGAGAGCACCACCAGAGAACATGTTAAACATTTCAATGATGGTGCCTCGCTGTTGCTCAAGCAGTTTGGCAAGTACAGCGGCATCAATACCAGGGATCGGAATAAAAGAGCCAATACGGAACACAATAAGCGCACCGATTACAAACAGCAGTCTGCGTTTCAGCTCGCCTAAGCCACCTTTGGCACTTTGAAAATCTAATCCCGGTTGTTTAGCCATCTGCTACTTATTCCTCGATTTTACCGCCAGCAGCTTCGATAGCAGCACGAGCGCCTTTCGACACGCGCAGGCCACGAACAGTTACCGGAGTAGAAACTTCGCCAGCCAGGATCACTTTCGCGAACTCGATCTGGACACCGATAATGTTAGCTGCTTTCAGCGTGCTCAGGTCAACAATACCGCCTTCCACTTTCGCCAGGTCAGACAGACGGATTTCCGCTGTGATCGCTGCTTTGCGAGAAGTGAAGCCGAATTTCGGCAGACGACGGTACAGAGGCATCTGGCCGCCCTCGAAACCACGACGTACGCCACCGCCAGAACGAGACTTCTGACCTTTGTGACCACGACCGCCGGTTTTACCGAGGCCAGAACCGATACCACGACCCAGGCGGCGACCCGCCTTTTTAGAGCCTTCGGCCGGAGACAGAGTATTTAAACGCATCTCTTACTCCTCAACTTTAACCATGAAGTAAACCGCGTTGACCATACCACGAACAGCAGGAGTATCCTCGCGTTCTACGGTGTGACCAATACGACGCAGACCCAGGCCAAGCAGCGTTGCCTTGTGTTTCGGCAGACGACCGATTGCACTGCGGGTTTGAGTAATTTTAATAGTCTTTGCCATGGTTTATTTCCCCAGAATTTCTTCAACGGATTTACCACGCTTGGCAGCGACCATTTCTGGAGATTTCATATTTTCCAGGCCATCGATAGTTGCACGAACCACGTTAATCGGGTTAGTGGAACCATACGCTTTAGCCAGAACGTTACGAACCCCAGCGACTTCCAGAACGGCGCGCATTGCACCACCGGCGATGATACCGGTACCTTCGGAAGCCGGCTGCATGAATACACGAGAACCTGTGTGAGTACCCTTAACTGGGTGCTGCAGGGTGCCGGTATTCAGCGCGACGTTAATCATATTGCGACGAGCTTTTTCCATCGCTTTCTGGATTGCTGCTGGAACTTCACGCGCTTTACCGTAACCAAAACCAACGCGACCGTTACCATCGCCTACTACAGTCAGAGCTGTGAAGGAGAAAATACGACCACCTTTAACGGTTTTAGATACGCGGTTTACCGCGATCAGCTTTTCCTGCAGTTCGCCAGCTTGTTTTTCGATGTGAGACATCTTACACCTCTACCTTAGAACTGAAGGCCAGCTTCACGGGCAGCATCTGCCAGTGCCTGGACGCGACCATGATATTGGAACCCGGAACGGTCAAAGGACACAACTTTAATGCCTTTTTCCAGAGCGCGTTCAGCGACAGCTTTACCCACAGCTGCTGCAGCGTCTTTATTACCGGTGTACTTCAGTTGTTCAGTGATAGCTTTTTCTACAGTAGAAGCAGCTACCAGAACTTCGGAACCGTTTGGTGCAATTACCTGTGCGTAAATATGACGCGGGGTACGATGTACCACCAGGCGAGTTGCACCCAGCTCCTGGAGCTTGCGGCGTGCGCGGGTCGCACGACGGATACGAGCAGATTTCTTATCCATAGTGTTACCTTACTTCTTCTTAGCCTCTTTGGTACGCACGACTTCGTCGGCGTAACGAACACCCTTGCCTTTATAAGGCTCAGGACGACGGTAGGCACGCAGGTCTGCTGCAACCTGACCGATCACCTGCTTATCAGCGCCTTTCAGCACGATTTCAGTTTGAGTCGGACATTCAGCAGTAATACCTGCAGGCAGCTGGTGGTCAACCGGGTGTGAGAAGCCTAAAGCAAGGCTTACTACATTCCCTTTAACCGCTGCACGATAACCTACACCAACCAGCTGTAGCTTCTTAGTGAAGCCTTCGGTAACACCGATAACCATTGAGTTCAGCAGGGCACGCGCGGTACCAGCCTGAGCCCAACCGTCTACGTAACCATCACGTGGACCGAAGGTCAGTGCATTATCTGCATGATTAACTTCAACAGCATCGTTGAGAGTACGAGTCAGCTCGCCGTTTTTACCTTTGATCGTAATAACCTGACCGTTGATTTTTACATCAACGCCGGCAGGAACAACGACCGGTGCTTTAGCAACACGAGACATTTTTTCCTCCGATTAGGCTACGTAGCAGATAATTTCGCCACCAAGACCAGCTTGGCGCGCTGCACGATCAGTCATAACACCTTTAGAGGTAGAAACAACTGCGATACCCATGCCAGCCATAACTTTTGGCAGCTCGTCTTTACGCTTATAAATGCGCAGACCTGGGCGACTGACACGCTGAATGCTTTCTACAACAGCTTTACCCTGGAAATACTTAAGAGTAAGTTCCAGTTCCGGCTTGGTGTCGCCTTCAACTTTAAAATCTTCAATAAAACCTTCTTCCTTCAGCACGTTGGCAATTGCCACTTTCAGCTTGGAGGAAGGCATGGTGACCGCAGCTTTATTCGCGGCCTGACCGTTACGGATACGGGTCAGCATATCCGCGATCGGATCTTGCATGCTCATCTGTCTTTACTCCCGTGATTCAATTGGTAATTACCAGCTAGCCTTTTTCAAGCCTGGTACTTCACCGCGCATTGCGGCTTCACGTAACTTGATACGGCTCAACCCGAACTTGCCCACATAGCCATGCGGACGACCTGTCTGGCGGCAGCGTTTACGCTGACGGGACGGGCTGGAATCACGCGGCAGAGACTGCAGCTTCAGAACTGCGTTCCAACGATCTTCGTCGGTCGCGTTCACATCAGAGATAATAGCTTTCAGTTCAGCGCGTTTTGCGAAGTACTTATCAGCTAAAGCTACGCGCTTAACTTCGCGTGCTTTCATTGATTGCTTAGCCATTCAGTAACCCTACCTTACTTGCGGAACGGGAAGTCAAAGGCAGCCAGCAGAGCACGGCCTTCTTCATCAGATTTCGCAGTAGTGGTAATGGTAATATCCAAACCACGCACGCGGTCGACTTTATCGTAGTCGATTTCTGGGAAGATGATCTGCTCACGGACACCCATGCTGTAGTTACCACGACCGTCGAAAGACTTAGCGGACAAGCCACGGAAGTCACGGATACGTGGAACAGCAATAGTGATCAGGCGCTCAAAGAACTCCCACATGCGTTCGCCACGCAGAGTTACTTTACAGCCGATCGGATAGCCCTGACGGATTTTGAAGCCTGCAACTGATTTGCGTGCTTTGGTGATCAACGGTTTTTGACCGGAGATTGCTGTCAGATCAGCTGCTGCGTTATCCAGCAGTTTCTTGTCAGCGATCGCTTCACCAACACCCATGTTCAGGGTGATCTTCTCGACCCGAGGGACTTGCATGACAGAATTGTAGTTAAACTCAGTCATGAGTTTAGCGACTACTTCGTCTTTGTAGTAATCATGCAGTTTCGCCATCGTACTACTCCAAATTACTTGATAGTTTCGCTGTTAGACTTGAAGAAACGGACTTTTTTGCCGTCTTCGAATCTAAAGCCTACACGGTCAGCCTTGCCGGTAGCCGCGTTGAAGATAGCAAGGTTAGAGATCTGAATAGCTGCTTCTTTCTCTACAATGCCGCCTGGTTGGTTCAGGGCCGGAACCGGCTTCTGATGTTTCTTAACCAGGTTGATACCTTCAACAATGACCTTGCCGGAAGACAGGACATTTTTTACTTTACCGCGTTTACCTTTATCTTTACCGGTTAACACGATAACTTCGTCATCACGACGGATCTTCGCTGCCATGATTCGCTCCTTAGAGTACTTCTGGTGCCAGAGAGATAATTTTCATGAACTTCTCGTTACGAAGTTCACGAGTTACCGGCCCAAAAATACGCGTACCGATAGGTTGCTCGCTGTTATTGTTTAAAATAACGCATGCATTACCATCGAAGCGAATGACAGAACCGTCCGGGCGACGAACACCCTTCTTGGTGCGCACCACTACCGCCTTCAGCACATCACCTTTTTTGACCTTACCACGTGGAATTGCTTCCTTGATGGTGATCTTGATGATGTCGCCTACGCCTGCGTAGCGACGGTGCGAGCCACCCAGAACCTTGATACACATTACGCGACGTGCACCGGAGTTGTCGGCGACGTTCAGCATAGTCTGTTCTTGGATCATTTTAGTGCTCCGCTAATGTCAACTACTACTGAGACCCGAAATCAGGTCATTATAAAGCCCCATATCGAGGGCGCGGCATTATAACACCGCTTAAACGATATGGGTAGAAAAAATAGACGGCCCATTACTGAGCCGTCTATTCGTATCGAGAACGAGTACTGTATTACAGAATCGCTTTCTCTACAACGCGAACCAGCGTCCAGGACTTAGTCTTGGACAGCGGACGGCATTCGCGGATTTCAACCACGTCGCCGATACCGCATTCGTTGTTCTCGTCATGTACGTGCAGTTTGGTCGTACGTTTGATGAATTTGCCGTATACCGGGTGTTTCACCATACGTTCGATAGCAACAACGATGGATTTTTCCATCTTGTCACTAACTACGCGACCTTGCAGAGTACGGATTTTATCGGTCATTACGCACCCGCCTTCTGAGTCAGTAAAGTCTTAACGCGTGCAACATCACGACGAACCTGCTTCAGCAGGTGAGTCTGTTGCAGCTGGCCGCTTGCAGCCTGCATGCGCAGGTTGAACTGCTCACGCAGCAGGTTCAGCAGCTCAGCGTTCAGCTCTTCAACGCTTTTTTCACGCAGCTCTTTTGCTTTCATTACATCACCGTCTTAGTTACAAAGGTGGTTTTGATCGGCAGTTTCGCTGCAGCGAGGCCGAATGCTTCACGGGCCAGCTCTTCCGGAACACCGTCCATTTCATACAGGACTTTACCCGGCTGAATCAAGGCAACCCAATACTCCACGTTACCTTTACCTTTACCCATACGCACTGCCAGCGGTTTCTCGGTGATCGGTTTGTCCGGGAATACACGGATCCAGATCTTACCTTGACGCTTAACTGCACGGGTCATTGCACGACGTGCTGCTTCGATCTGACGTGCAGTCAGACGACCACGGCCAACAGCTTTCAGGCCGAAGCTGCCGAAGCTAACATCCGTACCCTGCGCCAGACCACGGTTGCGGCCTTTGTGCACTTTACGGAATTTTGTACGCTTTGGTTGTAACATCAGCGACGCTCCTTATTTCCGGCCTTTACGCTGCTGCTTTTTAGGTTGAGCAGCCGGTTTTTCCGGTTGTTCAACAGCAGCCATACCACCCAGGATCTCACCTTTGAAGATCCATACCTTAACGCCAATTACACCATAAGTGGTGTGCGCTTCAGAGGTGTTGTAGTCGATGTCAGCACGCAGAGTGTGCAGAGGTACGCGACCTTCGCGGTACCATTCGGTACGTGCGATTTCCGCGCCGCCCAGACGGCCGCTAACTTCAACTTTGATACCTTTGGCGCCCAGACGCATTGCGTTCTGTACAGCACGCTTCATAGCACGACGGAACATAACGCGACGTTCCAGCTGAGAAGTGATGCTGTCAGCAACCAATTTTGCGTCCAGTTCAGGCTTACGAACTTCAGCGATATTGATCTGAGCAGGAACGCCAGCGATATCCGCTACGACCTTGCGCAGTTTTTCTACGTCTTCGCCTTTCTTACCGATTACGATGCCAGGACGAGCGGTGTGAATAGTCACACGGATGCTCTTAGCTGGACGCTCGATAACGATACGAGATACGGACGCCTTCGCCAGTTCCTTTGTCAGGTACTGACGTACTTTAAAATCGCTGTCCAGGTTGTCAGCGAATTCTTTGGTGTTCGCGAACCAGGTAGAGTTCCATGGTTTGACAATACCCAGGCGAATACCATTAGGATGTACTTTCTGACCCATTGCTAGTCTCCAGAGTCTCAGCGATCGGACACAACCACAGTAATGTGGCTGGTGCGCTTCAGGATGCGATCTGCACGACCTTTAGCACGCGGCATAATGCGCTTCATGCTTGGGCCTTCGTCTACGAAAATTTTCGTAACTTTCAGATCATCAATGTCAGCGCCATCGTTGTGTTCAGCGTTAGCAATGGCAGATTCCAGTACCTTCTTAACCAGTACAGCCGCTTTCTTATCGGTGTAGGTCAGAATATCCAGGGCCTGCGACACTTTCTTACCGCGAATCAGGTCTGCTACAAGGCGAACCTTCTGGGCAGAAGAGCGAGCATGGCGATGTTGAGCTAAAGTTTCCATCTCTTCCTCCTACCTTATTTCTTCTTCGCTTTTTTATCAGCAGCGTGGCCGCGATAAGTACGAGTCGGTGCGAATTCACCCAGTTTGTGACCAACCATTTCGTCGGAAACAAAGACTGGAACGTGCTGACGACCATTATGGACAGCGATGGTCAAACCGATCATGTTAGGAAAGATCGTTGAACGACGGGACCAAGTGCGCAGGGGCTTCTTGTCTCCGCTTTCCACCGCTTTCTCTACCTTCTTCAGCAAGTGCAGGTCAATAAAAGGACCTTTCTTGAGAGAACGTGGCATGGCTTATCCTCTAAAATTATTTGCTACGGCGACGTACGATGAATTTATCAGTACGCTTGTTGCTGCGGGTCTTCTTACCTTTGGTCTGCAGGCCCCATGGGGAAACCGGATGCTTACCAAAGTTACGACCTTCACCACCACCATGTGGGTGATCGACTGGGTTCATCGCAGTACCGCGAACGGTAGGACGAACACCACGCCAGCGTGCAGCACCTGCTTTACCCAGAACGCGCAGCATATGCTCAGCATTGCCAACTTCGCCCATGGTTGCACGGCAGTCTGCTTCGACTTTACGCATTTCACCAGAACGCAGACGCAGGGTGACATAAGCACCATCGCGAGCAACGATCTGAACGTAAGTACCAGCGGAACGTGCCAGCTGACCGCCTTTACCTGGTTTCATTTCTACGTTATGAACGGTAGAACCAACCGGGATATTGCGCATCGGCAGGGTGTTACCTGCTTTGATTGCAGCATCAACGCCAGACTGAATCTGGTCGCCAGCTTTCAGGCCTTTAGGGGCCAGAATGTAACGGCGCTCGCCATCTTTGTACAGAACCAGCGCGATGTTCGCGGAACGGTTCGGATCGTACTCAAGACGCTCAACAACAGCTGGGATACCATCTTTGTTGCGTTTGAAGTCAACAATACGGTAAGCCTGCTTGTGACCACCACCAATGTGACGAGTGGTGATGCGGCCATTGTTGTTACGACCACCGGATTTGCTGTTTTTTTCAACCAGCGGAGCAAAAGGTTTGCCCTTGTGCAGCTCTGGGTTGACCACTTTAACAACGTGGCGACGACCCGGAGATGTCGGTTTACATTTAACAACTGCCATTGTATTACTCCTCCGACTTACTCAGCGCCGCCGACGAAGTCCAGATTCTGGCCTTCCTTCAGGGTGACGTAAGCTTTTTTCCAGTCGCTACGACGACCGATACGCTGTCCGTGACGTTTAACTTTCCCTTTAACTACCAGGGTGTTAACGACTTCGACTTCGACTTCAAACAGTTTCTGCACAGCAGCTTTGATTTCTGCTTTGGTCGCGTCTTTAGCAACTTTGAGAACGATGGTATTTGTTTTTTCCATCGCAGAAGACGCTTTTTCAGAAACGTGCGGTGCGCGCAGCACCTTCAGCAGACGTTCTTCACGAATCATGCCAGCATCTCCTCAACTTGCTTAACAGCATCAGCAGTCATTACGACTTTGTCGAAGGCGATCAGGCTAACCGGGTCGATACCAGTTGCATCGCGTACGTCAACCTTGTGCAGGTTGCGCGCAGCCAGGAACAGGTTTTCGTCCAGCTCACCGGTGATGATCAACACATCTTCCAGAGCCATGTCTTTCAGTTTCTGTGCCAGCAGCTTAGTTTTAGGCGCTTCAACAGAGAATGATTCGACAACGATCAGACGATCCTGACGTACCAGTTCGGACAGAATGCTTTTCAGCGCGCCGCGGTACATCTTTTTGTTAACTTTTTGACTGTGGTCCTGTGGACGAGCAGCGAAGGTCACGCCACCTGAACGCCAGATCGGGCTCTTGATAGAACCTGAACGCGCACGGCCGGTACCTTTCTGGCGCCATGGCTTTTTGCCTGAACCAGTTACTTCAGCACGAGTCTTCTGAGCACGAGTACCCTGACGAGCACCGGCTGCATAAGCAACAACAACCTGGTGAACCAGCGCTTCGTTGAAATCACGACCGAAGGTAGTTTCGGAAACAGTCAGCGCGCTCTGCGCGTCTTTCAATACTAATTCCATTGCTATCCCCTTACGCCTTCACAGCTGGTTTAACGATCAGGTCGCAACCGGTCGCACCCGGAACACCACCTTTAACCAGCAGCAGGTTGCGCTCAGCGTCAACGCGTACTACGTCCAGGCTCTGAACAGTGACGCGTTCGTTGCCCAGCTGACCTGCCATTTTCTTGCCTTTAAACACTTTACCCGGAGTCTGGTTCTGACCGATAGAACCCGGAACGCGGTGAGACAAGGAGTTACCGTGAGTAGCGTCCTGGGTACGGAAGTTCCAGCGCTTAACGGTACCAGCGAAACCTTTACCTTTAGAGGTACCGGTTACGTCAACTTTTTTAACGTCTGCAAACAGTTCAACGCTAATGTTCTGACCAACGGTGTATTCTTCACCATCTGCCAGACGGAACTCCCACAGGCCGCGGCCAGCTTCTACGCCAGCTTTAGCAAAGTGGCCAGCTTCCGGCTTGGTTACACGGTTAGCTTTTTTAGCACCAGTGGTAACCTGAACAGCGCGGTAGCCATCGTTAGCCAGATCTTTGATCTGAGTAACGCGGTTTGCTTCGACTTCGATTACGGTTACTGGGATAGAGACGCCATCTTCAGTGAAGATGCGGGTCATACCCACTTTTTTACCGACTAAACCAATCATTGTATCAACCTCTCAATCGCTCGATGACCTGATTAACCCAGGCTGATCTGCACGTCTACACCGGCAGCCAGGTCCAGACGCATCAGAGCATCAACGGTTTTTTCAGTTGGCTCAACGATGTCAACCAGACGCTTGTGAGTGCGAATTTCGTACTGATCACGCGCGTCTTTGTTAACGTGCGGGGAGATCAGAACGGTAAAGCGCTCTTTGCGGGTCGGCAGCGGGATCGGACCACGAACCTGCGCACCAGTGCGCTTGGCAGTCTCGACGATTTCCGCGGTTGATTGATCGATCAGACGATGATCAAACGCTTTCAAACGGATACGGATTCTTTGGTTCTGCATGAGACCAGAGCTCCAATTATTTTATAGACGAAATAGTTACTCCTCAAACCCATTACGATTGATGGGAGAGTGTAACCGTTCTTACAGAGTTCCCCGATTGGGAACATTGTCTGGTATCGCTTTCGCAGTACCGGTGGCTCATATCGAACCGCTGTCAATATTAGACAAGCCCGCGCATTATACACAAATAGCCAAACGAAGCAAGTCGTGTTTAGAAATTACCCACTCTGGACTGCGAGTGAATGCCCAGGCTGACAGGAACTGGCTGTAACCCTCATTAATAGTCTGGATACAGCACCGCATAATGAGCATGTTCTCTTTGCTCCCCCTCCCCTGCGACCGGCACACTGCTTTCGGGTCCCACTATGACAATCAACCAATGGATATCTACGCACTACCTTTCTACTCCCTCTACATAGCCTTCAACGGCTTGCTTTGTTGGCATGATATGCGGACAGGGCTATTACCGGACCGTTTCACTTGCCCTCTGCTATGGTCAGGTCTGTTGTTTCACCTGTGTCTGTTGCCATCTCAAATCAGCTACGCGCTTTGGGGAGCCATTGCCGGCTACGGCATAATGGCATTGCTTTATTGGGGGTACAGGGCGGTTCGTCACCGGGAAGGATTAGGCTATGGGGATGTGAAGTATCTGGCGGCACTCGGGGCGTGGCACAGTTGGCAGCAGCTGCCGTTACTGATGCTGGTAGCTACCGGTCTAGCCTGTGCATTCATTTTGGGTAAAGCGGTATGCTATCGAACAATAGCAGAAATGAAAAACCCACTACCATTTGGTCCATTTATGGGGGCAGCGGGTTTAATTCTGGCGGGCGTACCGGCTTTTAATCTGCAACTTTAATCTGCGATTGCAGGTAGTTCTGCAGGCCGATTTTACCGATAAGATCGAGTTCAGTTTCCAGCCAGTCGATATGATGTTCTTCTTCGGTGAGGATGGCGATCAGCATATCGCGGCTCACATAATCATGAACGCTATCAGCATAGGCGATTGCTTCGCGAAGATCTTTGGCACCTTCAAGTTCCAGCTTGAGGTCAGACTGCAGCATTTCTTCGACATCTTCGCCGATATGCAGTTTGCCGAGATCCTGCAGGTTGGGGATCCCTTCAAGAAAAAGAATACGCTCGATGTATTGATCGGCGTGCTTCATTTCATCAATGGATTCGTGATACTCGATATCATTGAGGCGCATCAGGCCCCAGTTTTTGAACATTCTCGCATGGAGAAAGTATTGATTGATTGCGACAAGCTCATTTCCCAATAATTTATTGAGATAATTTATAATCTTAACATCACCTTTCATTATATAGACCCTCCGCTTCCACTAATTGAAGCGTAGAACGGGCTACCGGGATGTCAAAAAAAGAAATTGAGGTCAGGCAATCTCTTTGAACTCGGGCATTTGCATTAATTCGTCTTCCATCACTTCTCGTGCGGCGCGAACACATTTACCACATTGATTTCCAATAGGAATACATTTTCTTAATTGCTGAAAAGACTGCGGATGAAATTGGCGCACCGCCTGGCGAATTTTTTTATCGCTGACGCCATTACACAAGCAAACGTACATAACCACTCCCGTTCAATTTCTGAACAAAGTGTAAGTGAGAATAATTATGATTACAATAGCCACCCGCGAATTGATGCATAAAATAAGACAGCAAATTGTGCTGAATATAAATGCTGAGTCTTTTTCTAAAAAGCAAAAAGGGTGCCGAAGCACCCTTTTTAAGCTCAAAACTAATTATTAAATAATTAGCTCATTACTTTAGC